>JACIXQ010000020.1:0-24101 GCA_014360465.1 bacterium | reverse complement strand
TTCTTGCTTAATATTAATAAAGAAAGCAAAATTATTTTGACAAAGATTTATTGTTATGATAGGATAAGTAGAAGAAACAAATAACAATATTTTGGCGTCTAAAAGATTGGAGGTGAACAATTTTGACGAAGAAGCTAATCTTTGTCGCCGTATTAATTTTTGTGTTTATAGCGGCGAACGCTCAGGATAACCGTTCTGGTCCAGCTTCTTCTGAACTCGTCAAGGCTTTAGCGGGAAATATCAAACCTGAAATAACACTTGCAGGCATTACAGTGGGAAAATCCTGGGACCATGTACTCAATCTCTATGGTACTCCGGACGAGGTAGTACTTGGTCTTCAGGCAGGTGTCTCAGGGGCAGGTTTGCCCGGGATGATGGGCGCCGGGATGCCGGGTATGATGCAGGGAGCCCGCCCAGGAATGGGAATGCCCGGGATGATGGGACCTATGCCCGGAATGATGCCCGGAGCAGGGATGCCCGGTGCAGGGATGCCCGGTGCTGGGATGCCAGGGATGATGGGACCAGGTGCATCAGGCTCATCTATGCCGGGTATGATGCAGGGAGCCCGCCCAGGAATGGGAATGCCCGGTATGATGGGACCTATGCCCGGAATGATGCCCGGTGCAGGAATGCCGGGTATGATAGGCTCGGGTATGGGACCGATGCCAGGAATGAGACCGGCCGGCACGGCGACCCCAATGGGTGGTCCTGTTGGTCCTCAGGGCGGTGTTTTCCCACTGCCAGGGATATCCGGTGCAGGAATGCCAGGAGCAGCTGCACAGGGTATAACTGTATCCCCTGATAAAATGCTCTGGATTTACAGGCTAAAGGGTGGCATTACTTTGAGAGTTACTCTCGCACAAGCTGATGGTAGGGTAGTGGAAGTAACGGTGAGTGGAAATAAATGGGAAAAGGCTCGCACATCCAAAGGCATTACCCTTGGTAGCTCTTATACCGATGTGTTGAAGGCTTACGGTTGGCCAGAGGAAACTTCTGAAAGCGAAGGCAATATTTTTTGCCGATATGACCAGACCTATCATGTGGTCTTCGGCATCAGAAGTAGCAATAAAAAGGTAGTATCTATAACCATCTCTCTGTAAGGTGTGCCACGCTCCTTACAGGATGTCATAGAGGAAATAAGAGATAGCGCAAACATAGTTGAGGTAGTATCCTGGTATCTACCAGTGAAAAGGGCAGGGCGTTCCTACAAGGCGCTCTGCCCTTTTCATCCCGATAGAAACCCCTCCCTGATGATAAGCGAGGAGAAGGGTATGTGGCACTGCTTCGGCTGTGGCGCAGGTGGGGATGTGTTTTCCTTCATTATGAGGATAGAGAATGTTAACTTTATGGAAGCGGCTCAACTTCTGGCAGAAAGATTGGGAATCTCCTTCCAATGGGATAGAAGGGAAAGCGAAAGAGGAAAATTGCTTGAAATTTGCGAAATTTGTGCCAAATACTGGAATAATGTCCTCTTAAATAGACCAGAAGGGGAGAAGGGTAGGGAATATTTGCTGAAAAGGGGCTTAAAAATGGAAACTATCAAGGAATTTATGCTGGGCTATGCTCCTCCTGATATCAGAGAACTCTTGGAAATACTTAAAAAGCAAGGTTTCACACCGGACGATTTACTGAAAAGCGGTTCCTTTACAAAAAGGGATGAAGGACTCCATCTGATATTTGCAGGTAGGGTCATATTTCCCATCCTTTCGCCTGAAGGTAAGGTCATTGCTTTTGGGGGGAGAGCTTTGGACGATTCCCAACCGAAGTATATCAACAGCTCCGAAACTCTCCTTTTCAAAAAGGGAAGGGTGCTTTACGGATTGCACCTTGCCAAAAAGCATATAGCAGAAAGAAAAACAGCCATACTGGTGGAAGGTTATATGGACGCCATTTCGCTTTACGAGGCAGGGGTTGGGAATGTCGTAGCCACCCTTGGCACCGCTTTAACGGAAGACCATCTCCGTATATTGAAAAGGTACGCAAACGAGCTTTTCCTCGCCTTTGACCCCGATTCCCCGGGAATGAATGCCGCTTTGCGCGCTACACCCCTTCTTGAATCCGCCCAGCTTTCAGCCAAAGTCGTCCAATTACCAGCAGGCAAAGACCCCGATACCTTCGTTAAAGAGGAGGGTAGGGAGGCTTTGGAAGCTCTTTTGGAACAAGCAGTGGATATATACGATTTTCAAATAAAGAAATCTTTAGAAAAAGGAGAAGAGGGTAGGAGAGAAGCAATAGAGATAATTTCAAAAATAGAGGACCCCGGAAAGAGGGAAGCGAAAAGCAAGAAACTTGCCGAGGAATTGGCAGGAGGCAGACCGGAAATTGTTGGAGAATTTCTCGATTGGATTGCCCTTGAGGTCAAAAGAAGAAGGGCAGGGGAGACAACAGGGAAAAAAGTAGTTGGAAAAACTCCACCTCTTGAAACAAAAACACCAAGCAAAGGGGAAAAAGTGGAAAGGGAATTCATCCGCTCCTTGCTTCTTGAACCTTCATTTCTTAATAAGGTCTGCAACCTCATCGATGAAGAAGTGTTTTCAAACCCTTTGCTCGGAAGTATTTTCACCAAGCTTAAGTCCTTGAGTAGTGGATATTCACGCCAGGCTCTCCTTGGCATCTTGGAAGAAGAGGAAAAGAAAATTGTCAGCGAGCTTGAGCTTGAGGAAAAGCCACCACCAACAGAGCAAGTCCTTTACGAATGCACTCTTGAAATGCTGAATCTTTATTTAAAAAGAGTTGGACGAATAAATGAGAAGGTGTTAAAATTAATAAAAGAAGGGCAGTTCACAAAAGATAAGTCTCTTAATGCCCTGCAGTCCCTCTTGAACAAAATATATGAGCTTATTTAAAATAAAACTCTCTAAAAGGAGTGAATTGCCTTGTGAAAAGAAGGAAGCGAAAGGGCGACTGTAGCTTCCCCGACTATATGAGGGACGAAGGTAACGAATTCACGCAAATGGAGGAGATGGATTCACTGAAGGAAGATGAGGAAATGGAGGGTATAAGCTGGGGGAAATTAAATAAGGAAAAGGAAATCCAAATAGAGGATGCTGTAAAAGCTTGGCTACGAGAAGTGAGCAAAATTCCTCTCTTAACTCCCGAAGAAGAAGTGGAACTTGCGAAGAGGATTGAGCAGGGAGATGAAGATGCAAAAAGGAAGATGATAGAGGCGAATTTCCGGCTCGTGATAAGCATAGCGAAGAAGAAAGCGGGTAGGGGCTTGCCATTCGCTGACCTTGTTGCGGAAGGACATCTGGGATTAATCAAGGCGGTGGAGAAATTCGATTGGCGAAAAGGGTTCAAATTCTCAACTTATGCAACCTGGTGGATAAGACAAGCGATTTCACGCTCCATTGCCGACCAATCTCGTCTCGTTCGTATTCCCGTTCATATGACGGAAAATCTTCACAAGATTTCTCGCGCTTCTCGCCAGCTCAGCCAGCAATTAGGTAGACAACCAACCATTGAGGAGCTGAGTCTCGAGACAGGCTTGACAATAGATGAAATTCAGCGTATACTTGAAATAACACCTGACCCCATATCATTAGACAATTTGACGGGAGAAGATGAAGATAGCAGAGTTCTTGACTTCGTTGCCGATAGCGATACACCTTCTCCCGAGGATGAGGTAAGCAGGTCGTTACAAAGAGAGCAACTGGAAGAATTGATAAATTCCTCCTTGACGCCGAGGGAACAATTGGTTATAAGATTAAGATATGGATTTGACAGTGGATATCAAAGAACATTGGAAGAGGTGGGGCGGGTGTTAGGGGTGACGCGAGAAAGGGTACGCCAGATTGAGGCAAAAGCCTTGAAAAAGATGCGTCACCCACATAGAATTAAGAAAATCAAAGAATTTATAGAGGATTTTGAATGAAGGAGTGGGCCCGTAGCTCAACGGCAGAGCAGCCGGCTCATAACCGGTTGGTTGCTGGTTCGAATCCGGCCGGGCCCACCAGAAAATTCAAGCAAGAAAGGAGAGGTTGATAACATAATGAAAAAGGCAGGAATTTTAGCCCTCGTTTTGGGAATCTTAGTGGTTGTCTCATTATTAGTTGCTTTTTCACCCACCGGCAAAAGTGATTATCGCTATGGTTATGCTTATCTCTTCACAATAGCAATTGTTTTATCCTCCCTGCTTGGATGGTATGTATCTTTGGGCACAGCTATAATAGCATCAATTATCTTCAGCTGGACAGTAGGCACAGGCGGGGGAAGCTTATGGGTAGGAATTGTGGGAGCGATAAGCTGGCTACTTACTGCCCTCCTTGCCTCAGCCATCGTTGCCTCTTTCAATAAGAGGATTAAGTATCTTTCCACACTCTCTGAGATGGAGAAAAGAATGTGTTCCGTGTTAGATATGTCAAGGTTGCTTTCAACCCTATGCGAAGAAACGGTAAAAGCACTTGGAGTTAAGGGTTGCTCAATAAGGTTACTCGACCCCAGCGGGCAGAAGTTAGAGATAAAGGCTGTTTATGGTTTGAGCAAGGAGTATCTTGATAAGGGACCTGTTGATGTGGAGCATAGCAAAGTTGATAAGGAAGTGTTGGAAGGTAAAGTTGTTTATATAGAGGATGCAACAAAAGACCCTCGCTTCCAGTATCCAGAAGAAGCAAAAAGGGAAGGGATAGTATCAGTTTTATCCGTTCCACTAAAGGTAGCGGATAGAAAGATAGGCGTGGTAAGAATTTACACGAGCGAGCCCAGGAAATTCTCTAAAGATGAGATTGATTTCGTCAATTCTGTTGCGGCGCAGGCGGCGATAGCCATCCAAAACGCTGCCCTTTATGAAAACCTCCGCAAACAATATAAGGATGTAGAGGATATCCTCTGGAAAAGCATCTGGTAGCTCATTTTTCCAGAAAAACATCGGTAATAAATTAACAAGGGGGGAGGAAAGAAATGACGGTGGAAAAGAGACTTGAGCAAAATGTTTTTCCCCTGTAATAACCGTCCTGGTTACGATTTTGACTAGACCGGGTGCTAGGGGTAGCTCAACGCTGTCCTTTTTGCCAAAAAATCATTGATATTGAAGCTACAAAATGTCCTTATTGTCATCAAACATTGTCATTTGTTTAACAACCTCAACAGCAAAAGCAATTAACCCAGCAGAAAGTGCATTTGCAGACACCTAAGCCAAAGGTAAGGATTATTCAGACAATAGGTCAACAAAAAAGGAGACAAAAGTAGAATGGACAAAGACCCAACAGAGAAGTATTTCCGAGAGTATAACAAGCTCTTGAAGGAGACAAGAGAGGAAACTCTTAAGAATTTCCCCAAAGAATATGAAGCAATAATTCGTTCTATTGCGGATTCCCTGGAGCTCCACCCAATGGGAGAAATTGAAGAAGAACAAATTCTTCACTCCCTCTCCGGTTTATTAAGATTGCACTTATGGAAAGTTGTTAATTGGATTGGTTATGAAATCATACATGGGAAATATTTTGAGGCAATGCGAGATTTGAGGTTTTTGTTTGAAGGAAGTATTTATAGTGTGATTGTAGAGGACGCGATAGAAAGCAGGATATTTGGAAAATATGACCAGCTGAGCGATATCGGATTGAAAAGCGATATTATATCGCTTTGGGAGAAGCTTATAGAACAAAGTGCTTGCTCAAAGGGGCGAAAGAAAAGGAAAGAAATGATAAAGGAGAAAGTGCGGGAATTTTTCTCTTCAGAGTCTTCAGAGAATATAAGGGAGATGTCGGAGGAGGAAAAGCAAAATTATATTGAAGATTACATCGAGATTCTCTCTGATGAACGTTTGTGGTATTCGACATTAAAGCTTATAAAGGAGGTTATAAAGTTATTTGAAGAAGAGTTCAACATAAAAGTTAGCAGAAAGAAGGAAGAAGAGTTTATAGGAATTTGGAAAGCGCTCTGTGATTATACTCATTATCCTGGACGCTTCCTAGAAGAGATTATTAAAGACCCCGATTATGTGTGGATGGAAAAGTTTAACGCTAATTTATTTAAAAAAATGTTTTAAATATTACCTATCCACGCTTGATTTATTTTATTCAGTCGTTTTATGGAGGTGGAGAATAGCCGAGACAATAAAAAGGATAGAAAAAATAACGAAAAATTATCAGGAGGATTTCAAAGAAAGTTTTAGCTTGTCGCAGGCGATCTTAAAAGCCTTGGAGTCGCAGGATTCTGCAGGTGAAGATAATAGTGGAACATAGTGGAAACCACAGATAATATCGCTTATAAACCACCCACCATTTTTTAAAATGAAAGTTAACATAAGATTTATTATCGGAACAACTATATCAAAACAAAGAAATCCTCTTTCATTCCCTCCTAAAGCTTGTTCCTTTGCCCACGAGACCTATTTTCCTTAAAATCACTTTGCTCTCCCCGTCCCTCGCTATACTAACATTCCCCAAAATGAAACTATTCACTCCAGCTTCCTTAATGATTTCCATAGTTTTATCTACATCGTCCTTATCAACTATCACACAGAAACCCACTCCCATATTGAACACCCTGAACATCTCCTCATCGCTTATCTCGCCTTCTTTTTGTATAAGTTTGAATATGGGAGGAACCGGCGGAAGCTCCTCAATTTCTATCTCAACGGGTTTCGCTACCCTCAGAAGATTCAACAATCCCCCGCCTGTTATATTCACCAACGCTTTTACTCTTATTCCACTATCAATTATCTGATATACTTCCTTACAGTATATCTTTGTCGGTTCAAGCAGTTCCTCTCCGATGGTTCTTCCCAAATCAGGCGAAAATCTGTAAAGCGATAAATTGTCCTTCAAAAGAACCTTCCTCGCCAATGTCAATCCATTACTGTGTATTCCACTGCTCGCTAATCCTATAACAACATCCCCATCTTCTATCTCCTTCCCTACTATTATCCTATCAAGAGGCACTAATCCTAAACAAGCCCCCGCAAGGTCAAAGGCATAGCCCTTTCTCATTCCTCTCAGCATCTCCCTCAGCTGTGCTGTCTCGCCTCCCACAATTGCTATCCCGGCAATCCTCGCCCCTTCATAGAGCCCCTTGCCTATTTCCTCAAGCAAATCCTCCCTAGGCTCCTCAAGCGCCAGATAATCCAACATACACAGTGCCCTCGCACCCACGCATATAACATCATTGACATTCATAGCGACACAATCTATCCCAATCGTGTCATACTTGCCCATCATTTGGGCGACCAATAGTTTGGTCCCTACCCCATCAATGGAAAGCGCTATGCCAATACCTCCAATATCAATGACATTGGCAAAATATCCAATTGGAAGCGATACCCTACCCTCTTCAACTGTTTTGTTCACCCAATACAACAATCTCTCCATTCCCCTCTCCTCCCTCTCCATATCTACACCTGCCTTTGAATAATCCAATCTTTTCCATCTCTATTCTCCTAAAACTACTCTGAAGAACTTTCTTTTACCAATTTGCACAACCATCCCATCCTCAATCACTATATCTTCATCTGGATTGCTTATTTGTTGCTTATTTATCCTAACAGCACCTTGGCTAATCAGTCTTTTCGCCTCCCTAGCCCCATTGACAAAACCTGAAAGAACGAGTAATTTTACAACCCATAGCTTACCGTCCTTCAGGTAATCCTTGCTTATGACCACCTCTTCCAATTTGCTTGGTATATCACGCTGGCGAAATACTTTCTCAAATTCCCTTTTTGCTTGCTGAGCCAGTTGCTCGTTATGATACATCGCCACTATATCAAATGCGAGCTTCATTTTGACCTCCATTGGATTTAATCTGCCCTCCCCTACTTTCCTTTTCAATGCTTCTATTTCCTGCGGAGGGGTATCGGTTAGAAGCTCAATGTAGCGCCACATAAGCTCGTCGGATATGGACATCAATTTTCCGAACATAACATCAGGCGGTTCGGTCAAACCGACATAATTGTTGAGGCTCTTACTCATCTTTGCCACTCCGTCCAATCCTTCAAGAAGCGGGAGGGTCATCACTATCTGCGGTTCCTGTCCCACCTCCCTCTGTAACTCCCTGCCAACTAACATATTGAATTTCTGGTCCGTACCACCTATCTCCACATCAGCGGAAATCATCAAGGAATCGTAGCCCTGCATCAAGGGATAGAGAAGCTCGTGGATATATATCGGTTTCTCGTTCTTAAACCGCGTGGCGAAATCGTCCCTCTCCAATATTCTGGCAAGGGTATATTTAGAGGCAAGGGAGTTAATAAGCTCCTCCAAACTCATCCGGGAGAACCACTGGGAATTGAAAACTACCTCCGTTTTTTCGAGGTCGAGAATCTTTCCTACTTGTTGAAGATAGGTTTGAGCATTGGCTTGTACTTCTTCCCTACTGAGCTGTCTTCTCGTGGAGGAAACACCCGTAGGGTCGCCAATCATTGCGGTGAAATCACCGATTATGAAGATAACCCTATGCCCTAATTCCTGAAACTGGCGTAATTTTCTAAGTGGTATACTATGCCCCAAATGTAAGTCAGGGGCACTGGGGTCAGCTCCATACTTAACGGTTAAGCGTCCTTTTCTTTTTATCTTATCAACTAACTCCTCATCCGTTATTACCTCAACGCACCCCCGGGTGAGAAGCTCAACCTGCTTTTCCGGGGTTATCATCTTATCTTGACATTTATGACTACATCTCGTACTCCGGGTTTTCTCTTTATGATATCTCGTGCCCTTTCCAATTCATAGTTAAGGTCTCTATTATCACCCCTTATTCGTCTGATAGTTCCTTGTATTCGGACAATGCCATTTGAGGCAGTGATTATTACCCCCGATGTGTTCAAGCGTCTGCGAGTAAGCTCACTCATAATGGATTTTGCCAGGATAGCATCCTCTGGTTTCATCCGTTGAATCGCCTCCTTTGATGATTTTCTCTTTTCGGATTATAATTATATTGATTTTTTGTTTACTTATCAAGGGAATGGAGAAACAACGAGATTCGTTACAATTTGAGGATTTGCACCTTTCTATATGCTTATCCGAGGATGTTCGTCCTGCGGTAAGCATCCCCCATTCATCCAGCAAACATTCCTTCTGTGCCTTAATCCAACAGACCTACAAAGGTTTAAACAGATGCTTGATGAACGATAAACAAGGACTCCAGATAGCCTGTAGCAATAAAACCCCTTATATTTACAGGTGCCATGCTGGGTTGGTAGATGGTGTTATTCCCGTAATCTTTATGGATAGATGCATAGCTTTCGTGATGTTAGGACAATTTCTCACCGAGGAGCCAACGAAGGAAAGATTTGAGGAAATATGGCAGAAAGTCAATGATTTACCCATAGATAAGGAGGAATTGGAAGAGGCATATTGGGAATTACCGGTTTTCTCACCCCAGTTAGTGCACAAATTTTCCTGGACGATTTTTGAACTGGTGAACCATATAAAGGGGGCGATTACTTACACTTTGAGACATAGCAAAAGGTCTCACAAGAGGCTGAAAGAACTTCTTCAGAGAAAAGCAGAAGCAGATTTGGAAAAGGACCTTATAAATCTACAGCTCTGGTTATCCCTAAGCCAACCGCGATATCCTTACGAAGAAGAGAGGGAATTATTGACCCGGCTGAGATACGGCACGAAAAACAGCGTTTTATTTTCCCTCTCAAGACTTCTTAACCCAATATTGGAGAATTGGGAAAATGACCCTCTGACCGTGAGGTCACAGGTATGGGGCATCGTCCTTTCAATTTTGGGAGTTATAAGGATGTTCACGCATCATCAAATCGACCTTTTGAAGTTAACAACTCAATATGCTTCCTTGCTTGAGCGCTGCAAAACGAGGGACGATGTCGTAGAGACGATGAGTTGGATTATGAACGACCTGACCACATTATGGGAAGAACCCAGGCTTTCTCAATCTGTTGTTGAAAGGGCGAAAAGATTCATAATGGAACATTATCAGGATGAGTTAAGGCTTGAAACGGTGGCAAAAGCTGTTCATTTGAGCCCGAGCTATTTCAGTGCCATTTTTAAGCAGACCACGGGATGCAGCTTCGCTAAGTATTTGACAAAAATTAGAATAGCGAAGGCAAAGGAACTCCTTGAGAACAGCGACAAATCAATAACGGATATTGCTCTGGAGGTCGGTTTCAACGACCCCGCTTATTTCGCAGCGGTTTTCCGAAGGGATGTTGGAGTTTCTCCCCTTGTCTACAGGAAAACAGCAAGGAAACAAGCCAGTAGACCCCAGCCTTAGTCGTCCACCATTACAACCCTAAAAAATCTCCTATTTTATGATAAAAAATTCATAGCCGTTATTGATTCCCTCTTTTATTCTTAACTCAAAAATCAAATAAAGGAGGTGTCTATTTTGAAACGAAAAGGGTTTACTTTGATTGAGTTGTTGGTCGTCATAGCAATAATAGCTATACTGGCGGCCATACTGTTCCCTGTCTTCTCGCGGGCGAGGGAGCAGGCGCGCAAGGCTACCTGCCAGTCCAACTTGAAGCAGATAGCCAATGCCTTCTTGATGTATGCGCAGGATTGGGACGATTGCTTGCCTACAGGAAGCCGGGTGAATAACATTTGGTGGTACAACCTCATCCAGCCATACCTAAAGAACACGCAGATATTTAAGTGCCCCTCTGCTGCAGGCGGCATCCTTCAGCCCGATGGTTCAACCCAACCGGCAGGGGATATAAATTATGGTATCGCTTCCTGTATGCTTTGCCCTCACTGGTGCGACCCACCCAGAGGCTTGTCCCTTGCCAAACTGCAAAACCCTGCTGACCTTGTTATGGTCGCCGACTCACTTGGATCATTTGCCTGCTCCTGGTTCATAGCCTATCCAAACGCCTGTGCTTCAAACTGTATGCCAGAAAGACAAGATGCCAAATATACCCGTCACTCCGAGGGCGACAACATAGCCTTCTGCGATGGACATGTTAAATGGCTTCATTCCCGCGAGATAGGAAGCTGGGATTTCCACAATGAACACATAGTTCCAGCGATGATCTGGTAAAATTATTCCGTTTTTGAGGGCAATCCAATATTGGATTGCCCTCAAAAAACTCATAAAGAGAGAAATTGCGCATCCGCAGCATTCTTATTGGATTTATCTGCGCCTCTTTCGTCTCATTCATCGTTACTTGGGCTGAACTTGTCACTGCCCAAATCCAAATAGGTTTTCTCCAGCTACCTCCTGTAGTCGTCGCCGTTCTCTTTTTCCTATTAATTATCAATAGGTTTCTATCGCGCCTCAATAAACCTCTTTCCACTCATGAATTGGCAATAATTTTCATTATGATGCTCGTCAGCGCTATGATTTCATCCCGTGGTTTGATGGAAGATCTCCCCTCTACATTAACAGGCATCAACTATTATGCAAATGAGGTCAATAAATGGAAGAAATTGTTCTTTCCCTATATAAAACAATGGCTCGTTCCCTGGGACCCATCCGGTCCCGAAAGACAGCTTATCGTGAAAGGATATTATGAAGGTTTTTATCCCAATGGAACAATTCCCTGGCTGAAATGGCTACTTCCACTCGCCAGATGGTATATCCTCATATTACTCGTTTTCTTTTCCTTTTTCTGCTTAGCAGTGATTCTGCGTAAGCAGTGGGCGGAGGCAGAGAAATTGCCCTTTCCTTTAACCCAACTACCCCTTGAAATGATGAGCGAGGAAAATTCATTTCTATCTAATAAGCTAATGTGGCTCGGTTTCGCCATCCCGGCTTTTATTTATAGCCTCAATACCCTCCAGAAAGCTTTTCCTTATCTTCCCTCAATTAACTTGAATATCAATCTCAAACAGTTTTTGAGTGGGCGTCCCTGGGATAATATAGAGTACCTGTATATTTACATCTCTTTCGCCACAATTGGCTTCTTTTATCTTCTACCAACCCAACTTCTCTTCAGTTTTTGGTTCTTTTATTTTCTTTTTCGACTTCAAGAAATAATAGCAGTTTCTTTTGGGGTTGAAACTACTATTGCACCTCATGCAGGAGCGCAGCTTTTCGTCGCATATGAAACCGCAGGTGGTTTCTTCATTCTTGCAGGCTATCTCTTTTACATCTCTTTACCCCATCTCAAAAAGGTTTTCAGAAGTGCTATCGGAAAAGAAAAAGACGACCCTGAAGAGGTTATTCCCTATAAGGTAGCATTCTGGGGGCTTATCTCAGCTATAATTCTTATTGGGATATGGTGCAACAAAGCGGGAATGGCTCTTTGGCTGGCTTTTTTCGAGTTCATAATATACCTCTTAGTTGAATCAATTGTCGTTGCTCGCTCAACAGCTGAGGGAGGAATGATAATGACAGAGGGTTGTTTCACGCCAATAGATATATACTCCCTTTTCGCTTCTCCTAGCTCTTTAGGTAAGCAAAACCTCACAATTCTCCCCTTTATGGATTCGCTCTTCACAAGGGACCTTAGAGGGATACTCATTACTGCTTTCTTTGACGGCTTCAAAATCGGCGATAGCATAAAGATGAAAAGGAGAAATTTGGCTTTAATCTTTGGCATTGCTGTTCCATTCGCCATAATTGTAGCCACTCTATTTCATTTGCTTATCGTTTATAAGAAGGGAGGACTGAACCTATACTGGTTCTCCTTCCAAGGGGATAACCTTCGTTATTTTATTGAAAACGCTCCCTTTATCGAAAATAAAATCCCGAGCAATGCCGGTTATATTCCCTTCTTTTTAGGTGGCGCATTATTTACCACTTTCCTCATCTTTATGCGTTCAAGGTTCTGGTGGTGGCCATTTCATCCCCTCGGGTTCGCTCTTTCTACTTCTTGGGGAGTGATTGTCTTTTGGTTTCCCATATTCGTTGCTTGGTTAATCAAATCTATAATATTGAAAGCCGGTGGAATGAGACTATTCGCAAGGACTCGTCCCTTCTTCCTTGGCTTGATATTCGGCGAATTCACTATGGCTGTTTTACTAACCCTTTATACCTGTATATCAAATAACCCCATCCCATTCTTTCCCTGGCCATAAAAGGTTGAGTCCCCGTAAAATTATCGTTAATATTGTAGGAAAATGGAAAAAAGAGGACCTAACACTTCCGTTCTGGTCTTTATCCTCGTTCTTTTTACTACGGGGAAAATCGCCTTCCCGTTGAAAATAGAGAAACTTTCCATTTCACCCGTTATTCCCATATGTGGCGAGGAAATAGAGTTCAGAATAACGCTAATCAATGAAAAGGATCATCCCTTAGACAACATCAATCTAACTGTGGACATCGTTAAAGGTGGAAAAGAAACGAGGTTTTCCAAACTAAAAATACCCAAAATTGGAATAAATGAGGCAAAGAAGTTGTCGCTTGGGAAATGGAAAGCAAAGGAAAGCGGTTTATACTCTCTTAAAGTCATAGCAAGTTGGCAAGACCAAACGACTATCGGAACATTCCCATTCGCTGTCGTTGATAGAAAGGTTGAATTTGCCTGGTATGGGACACCAAGGAATCTGCGATGGGCAACCATAAGCACAACTATAGAAAAAGATTACATTGATGAATGGCTATGGGAAGGGCGAACACCACTTGTTTTTAAGCCTGGGGTCTGTTTCTGGGAAAAACATAAAGAAGCACCAATTGAGGAACAGGTCAAGTGCTGGGATAGCATACCCGAGGGGGCGATAGGCATAGGAATTGACGAATATGGCGAGAGCGAGTCAGGAGATAAGGTCAAGTCGGCGATAAAGCTTTTCAAACAAAAAAATCCTAAACGGAAGTTAGCCCTATGGTCGGTGGGTGGACTTCCCGATGATATCGTTTCATATGTTGATTATTTTCTCCCGGAGGTTTATCTCAACTATCACAATATGCATCTTGGAGTATTGGAAAATACAATCAATTATGTCAAGGAAAAGAACCTCCAGAGAAAAACCCTTTTGGGTTTGGGGATAAATTATGAGCCCGAGCAGAAAACCCTATTAACAACACCTGAGGAACTTGAAGCGCAATTCAAATTGATTAAAAAATTGTGTCCGAATATCCTGGGCATTGGTGTGTTTTATTATGGTAGCGTTCCTTCATTAGACAAGATTGCTGATTCCTTGTTCTATAAGTATTTCATCCTTCCGGTAGCAACCTGCAAATGGGAAATCAAGTTTTATAAAGGGAAACCACTAATTAAGGGAGAAGTAGAGAACATCGGCAATATGAAAAGCGATGGAATTGAAGTGTTGCTTCTTGTGGACAAAAATTTAAAGAAAACCCAGAAGATATCAAGCTTAAAAACTGGCGAGAGAAAGCGGTTCTCCTTTGAATTGAGCGATATCCGTAAAGGAATTCATATATTTGAAATCAAACTAAGAGCATCTAATGAAACTACTATTATTCCCGAGGAGAAAAGAGAAGCGATTGCATTTGGACTTTCAAGTCTTAAAAACGGGGATAGATATGTCCTATGGCTACCGCCATATTCTCAAATGAGGAAGAACCAACCTCTTAGGTTTACCCTACCATCAGGATGGCGTTCAGCAAAGGTATTTCTTATAGATAGACAAGGCAATCTTATCCGAGAGTTTAAGACCCAACCTAATAATTGGGGTGAGGTCATTTGGGTTGATGAATATATACCTGCTAACGAGGAGCGCTTTTATTTGCTGGAAGAAGACAGCCAACCTGATATGAGACAAGTAAGCAAAACCGATTTCTCTAATACATTTTACCGAATTTGTTTGAATGTCAAACAGGACGAGATAGAGTATTTGGAAATAGAAACCGAAAATCTTCTTTCTTCTCCCTGGAAATTTGAGATGGAACCAAATTATAGAATGAAAATCAAGGAAAATGAAGTTGAAATCCTTGATGGAGCAGTTTTCAGAGAGGTAAAAATCCCCTTTGAGGGTGAGGGATTAAGTGGGTACAGTGATTATATCTTTTATCATCAAAGTCCCATCATAGAGATAAGGAGAATTATAAAACCAATTAGAGAATTAGAAATCCAAAATGCGAGGGAGGGAGCGAGATTCCCTCAGAGGGGAGGAAAATATCAAGCATATCCGGGAGAAGATGCGCTTAGGGTAGATAGAGGCAATCTTATTGATAGCAATGAATACAGAGACATCTATTTCGGTTATCTGGGGGCTTCACCGTCTCCCGAAAATTGCCTAAAAGCGGGCTGGTTTGACTTCTCTTGGAATGAGCCTCCGCTTGGCTTAGGCGTAGGTATCATAGAAAGATGGAAGAATAGCAAAAGCAGAACTTACGATGTAACCCGCTACTATGATGGCGGAGACTGGATAGATATATTCTATATCTTTCAAACAAACGCCAAGATAAGTTCTCCACAACGCTCTTTTGTTTTACTTCTTCCCCATAGGGATTGCGACTTGGTAAATGGTGAATCCCCTATTCTGCCATATTACTGGACGGAGAAAAACACATTAAGAAAAATAATCATATTTTAAATTTCGCACCTTACAAACCAAATCGGGAACATCATCTACCTTTAGAGGGTAAATGTACCTTCCACCTGCCGTAGGTAGGAAGAAGATGGGCACTTGCAAGGAGCTAAGTTTTGACCTTCTGGATATATGGGTGTAAGATTAATATAAAAATCTCGAGAGGAGAGATTTCCGAAATGAAAGTGAAAAGGGCTCTTATAAGCGTTTATGATAAAACTGGCATCCTTGAGTTCGCTCGCTCCCTTCAGGAAATGGGTGTAGAAATAATCTGCACGGAGGGCACAGCTGCGTTCCTGAAGGAGCAGGGACTTTATGTAAGAGAAGTTTCCGAGCTAACAGGCTTCCCGCCACTTCTATTCGGCAGGGTGAAGACTCTCCATCCCAGTATCTTTGCCCCAATTTTGGCGAAAAGGGATGAAGAGAATCTGGAGGAATTGAAGGAGCTCCAACTTGAGCCGATAGACCTTGTTTGTGTGAATCTCTATCCTTTTGAGGAAACCATAAAAGGAAACCCATCTTTGGATAAGGCATTGGAAATGATTGATATAGGTGGGGTCGCACTTTTACGGGCAGCGGGAAAAAACTTCCCAAATGTTGCTGTTGTTTGCGAACCTTCTGATTATCAATGGATAATAGAGGAGTTGAGAGCCAATGCTCTTTCCCTTTCGGAAGAAAGTTTGAGGGCACTCGCTGCAAAAGCATTTAAGAAAACCGCCCTTTATGATTTATTGATTTGGCAGTATCTCTCAAAAGCGGAGGAAGAGTTCCCACCACTTATTTACCAATTTCCCCTTGAGAAAGTGCAAACTCTCCGCTATGGAGAAAATCCCCATCAAAGGGCTGTATTCTATCGGTTTCTCCCCCCTTTCTCCATTGGAGAACTTCGCCAGTTAGGAGGAAAAGAGCTCTCCTTCAATAATATATTGGATATAGATGGGGCGCTACGACTTGCAGAGGAATTTGACAAACCTTGTGCCGTGGTTGTTAAGCATACAAGCCCCTGTGGAGTAGCGATAGATGAAGATATTGTATCCGCTTACAAAAAGGCGAGGGATGCGGACGCTGAATCCGCATATGGTGGTGTGGTAGCTGTGAATAGGGAGGTCAATAGGGAGCTGGCAGAGGAGATAGCTTCAACCTTCATTGAAGTGGTAGTCGCACCCTCATTCAGTTCTGAGGCGATTGAGTTATTGAGAAACAGGCGTAAAAACCTGCGATTGGTCAGAGTAGAGATGAATAGGAATAACTGGTGGGATGTGAGAGGTGTGAAAGGCGGTATACTTTTGCAAGATGGAGATGTTATTACTTATAAGGAAAAAGAATTAAAAGTAGTCACGGAGAAATCCCCTTCCCCTGAAGAAATGGAGGATTTGCTTTTCGCTTGGGTGGTCTGTAAGTATGTGAAGTCAAACGCGATAGTGGTGGCAAAGAACAAAACTACGCTTGGCATAGGAGGAGGACAGCCTAGCAGGGTGAGGTCCGCTAAGATAGCTCTTGAAATGGCTGGCGAGAAGGCAAAAGGAGCAGTGTTGGCGTCCGATGGTTTCTTCCCATTTCCGGATTCGGTGGAACTAGCTGGACAATACGGGATAAGAGCCATTATTCAGCCAGGAGGCTCTATAAGGGATGAGGAAGTAATCAGCAAGGCAAACGAATTAGGAATATCTATGCTCTTCACAGGCATTCGTCATTTCCGACATTAATACTATTTCAAGGCTATTCCGACTGCATTGTCCCTATAGCTATGACCCTTGTTGCTTTAGGTTTTATCTTTATTATTCCATATTCTCATACTTGGAGAACCTTATGCAGATGCCAATAGACGCGATGGATTTTCGCTCCGACGCTTCTCCAATAATAGCATATTGGACCCACCCAGGGAATTATCGCCTTCTTATAACCCAATTTTTTCAAGTCCATCAGGCTTCTTCGCAGTAGTTCTCCTCCTATTCCTCTTCTCCTCATAGCCTCCTTTGTGCCTGTGGGACCGAAGTATCCGGGATTCGTTACCTCATAGGCAGCAAAAGCTATCACCTCACCATCTACTTCCGCGATGTGACAGGAGATAGGGTCGTTTTTATAGGCTGCCAATGTCTCCTCCAACCAGCCCTCTGAGAAGTTCTCAAGCATAAATTTCTTCAAGGCTTCCTTATCCCTTTCTTCTAAGCGCCTTAAAACGACGCCGGGGATTTCCCGCGGCTCGTGCTGAAAGCTTTGCAAGTCAAGGGACATATCAACATCATCGCCAGGCGTCCTTGTATAGCCTTGTTTAAAAAAGAAACAAAGAGCCTCTGTATAGCGTGGGTCCAGACCAGGAAAGAAGTACCATAATCCACCACCTACCTGTATCTCTCTAACTCCCAATTTTTCTGCATTTTTCTCCCATTCTTTCAGGATATAGCTTCCCAAGCCCTTTTCCGAGGCTATCGCTTTTATATGGGCTATTTCCCCGCGCTTCACCCCCAGAATAACTGCTTTACCCTCTTCTACGAGGTTCAGTGAAGGCGTATAGCTGGAATCATCAAAAACTCTTGCGTAGACCTGTCCTGGTGTAAAATGGTCAAGGTAAAGCTTCCTATTAAGAAGTTCCGTTACCCAGTTGACATCTTCTTCCTTCATCAAACGCATAATATCACTCTCCTCACTAAAAATTAAATTCTACTCTTATCTTTCTCCCAGCCGAAATCTGCTTTAAGGTGTCCCTTAGCTCGCTTTCGTAACCTGGCGCTTTGGCATATTCCAACCTGTTCAGCGCTTCGTTTCCAAATTTTGCATAGATTTCCCTTACCCTCCCTCCTACAAAACTGTCTATGTAATGGAGCGTGTCGAAACCGATGAAATCGAAACCAAGTCGCTCCGCTTCTTCCACGAGTTTTTCCAGTTCCATTTCTGTGAAATAAGGTAATATTGGATTTATTAAAATTCCCGTCTCTATGCCCTTTGCTTTAAGCTCAAGACCTGCTTGGATGCGATGGCTGGGTAGCGAAGCAAAAGGTTCAAATATTCTTGCGATTTCATCGTTCAGTGTGGTTATAGAAAAGCCTACTTTGACATTCTTGAAATTGGCCAGAATATCCTTATCCCTCACAACCTTTTGCGATTTAGTGAGAAGGAAGAGGGAGAAATCGGATTCCGCAAGGATTTCCAAGCATTTTCTTGTGATTTGATAATGTTCTTCTACTGGTTGATAAGCATCACAGACTGTTGAGATGAAAATGTGTCCTTTCCCATATTTCTTTACTTCTCTTTTGAGCACCTCTGGTGCGTTGGATTTAACCTCAACCCATTTGCCCCACTCGTCAAGCTTTCTTTTATGCCAGCGGGATATATAGACCGAATAACAATAACGACAGGAGTGAAAGCATCCTCTATAAGGGTTAAGTGTGAAAAAGCTTCCTCCCCCGCTTGGGTTCAATATAGAATTGCTTTTTCTCAAGATTATTTCCATTTATTTTTTTAATGTGGAACTTTTTTCCAAAGAAGCTACAAACCTTTTGATTCTCCTCAACGCTTCTTTTAGATCACTCAAGGAAGAAGCGTAGGTACATCTTATAAAACCTTCCCCACATTCACCGAAAACCGAACCGGGTATAACGACCACTCTCTCTTCTCTGAGCAATCTCTCGGCAAATTCCTCTGAAGAGAGCCCGAAGCCACTTATAGAAGGAAAGATGTAAAAGGCTCCTTTGGGTTCCACCACATCAAAGCCTATATCCTTAAGACCATTGTAGAAAAAGCGCCTTCTCTGATCATAGGAATCCCGCATCCTTTTTACCTCGTCCTCCAGCTTGAAAGCTTCAAGAGCCGATTTCTGAGCGATTGAGGGAGCACAAAGCATCGTATATTGATGGATTTTCATCATCGCTTCAATGACCTCTGCTGGTCCAGCAGCATAGCCGAGTCTCCATCCGGTCATAGCATAGGTTTTGGAAAAACCATTTATGAGTATTGTCCTTTCCTTCATATTGGGGAGTGAAGGGAAGCTCACAAATTCCACTCCGTAAACGAGACGGTCATAAATCTCATCAGAAATGACGAAAAGGTCGTATTTCTCCACGATATGGGTGATTTGAAGGAGGGTTTCCTTGTCAAGGACTGCCCCGGTAGGATTGTTTGGATAATTGAGGATTAGGAGCTTGGTGTTATCGGTTACAAGTTTTTCCAACCTATTCGGGTCTATTTTGAACTCGTCCTCTGGGAATGTGGGCAATATCTTAGGTATACCATTAGCCAAAAGAACACAAGGTACATATGAAACATAGGAAGGTTGGTGGATTATGACTTCGTCTCCCGGTTCAATTAATGCTCTGATGGACAGGTCAAGCGCTTCGCTGGAACCCGTGGTGATGAGTATCTCCCTTTCCGGGTCATAAGAGAGACCATAAAGATTATTAAGATGTTCGCTGATAGCTTCCCTTAACTCCAGAAGTCCCCAATTTGATGTGTAAGTCGTTGAACCATTTTCCAGTGCGTAAATTCCTGCTTCTCTTATGTGCCAAGGGGTAGGAAAATCTGGTTCCCCAACACCGAGGGAGATGATATCCTCCATCCTGGAGGCTAAATCAAAGAATTTTCTAATTCCAGATGGGGGTATGTCCCTTACTCTTTTTGAAATTCTCATGGTGAGACGGCTAACCTTTTGTTGGGTTTCTCCTCTACGAATATTTCTCTATCATCCTTGTATTTCTTAAGGAGAAAATGTGTTTCGGTGGAGGTCACCCCCTCAATAGTAGCAAGCTTTGTTGCAACGAAGGAAGCGACTTCTCGTAGGTCTTTGCCTTCTACAACAATTTTGAGGTCGCTTCTGCCGGATACAAGGTATACGGAATGAACCTCGGGAAAGCGATATATCCTCCTTGCTATCTCGTCAAAACCTACATCCCTTTTGGGGATGACCTTTATATCAATAAACGCGAAAACACGCTCCTTGCCTGCTTTTTCCCAATCTATTATAGCTTTATAGCGGCGAATTATCTTTTTCTCCTCGCATTCCTTTATTATCCGCTTGACCTCCTCTACATCCTTCCCCGTCAGAGTCGCTATCTCTTCAGGAGAAAGCCGAGCATCTTGCTCCAAGAGGGTAAGGATTTCTTCCAACTATTTCGCCTCCTTTCGTCCGATTAATTAATTATAACTTTTAGCAAACTATAAGCAAAATCAATATGGAACGCCATAACATTAGTTGGGGGAATATACCATCTTATCTCATCGTGGATGTAAGGGTCTTTATATCCCCTTCTCCCTATAGAAGCAGTCAAGTTCCATCCTTAAGGGAATCTGCTCAGATTGTAAAGGCTATTCTGATAGTCTCACTTCGACTTCCCAGGAGATTATATCCAAGGGAGGGATGACATCCCCTGCGGATTCACTGCCATATGTCTGAGAAGAATAGGTTTTGTTAACCAAAGTTGAAATCTCCACAGGTCCGCTATCGAGATAATCTATCTGTCTCGTGCCCTCCCACCCAGGGTCTGTTGGTTTGTAATCAATCGTAATTATATTGAAACTTATCTTGCTCGGATTACCCAGCCATTTTCTTGTGATGGTAAATTCCACTGTATGTTGGTCTGGGGATATCCCGCTGATAGGTGGAGGATCTGAAGCTATGTCCCTTTTAGTGCTTTCGTCATAGATAAAGGATTGGAATTGTCCCATTGTCAATCTGACAAAATGGGTATAACCGGTAGCACAAGTATTCTCGTTTATTGGCCAAGGTGGACCAACTATTATGGGAAAAGGTCCTTTGGTTGAATCCCCTGAATTATTGATGAAGACGAAGTAATAATAGGTAGGCTCTATCTCGCCTTTCAAAGTGAAGCGGAAAGTTATCCTGTCGCCTAATGTTTCCATTTCAGCAGGATACCGCGCGCAACCGCTCAAGATTAAGAAAAAGAAAAGCAAATATAGGGAAAATTTTCCCTTACCCATCACTCTACTCGGAAGATAGCCGTAAGAAGCCCGATGAAAAATACTCCCAATAAAATAAATAACAAAAGAGAGTAATCCTTCTCTCTATGTAATTCAGGTAAGAGGTCGGAGGTAGAGATGTAGATGAAAGAAGCTCCAGATATCCCCAAGAGAGAGGCAAGTAGAGGAGTAGATGGTTTAGCCCCGGTCAGGATAAAAGAGAATAATGCGCCTATTAAAGTGAAAAGAGCTATCGTCAAGGACATCAAAATAACCCTTCTCTTTTCCACTTTTGCAGAAACAAGGATTGAGGAAAGGGATAAGCCATCGCCGAGTTTGTGAAAGATGACAGCAAACGAGGCGGTTATTCCAAGTACAGGGGAAAAACGAAAAGAAGAACCCACTGCAATCCCATCGACCAGGCTGTGTATAGAAAGACCTATGAAGGCAAGGGCACCAATTATATGGGATTCGCAATGGGAAGCATGTTCTGGGCAAGAATGAATCATCATAAAATCCTCCAGGACATAAAAGAACAAAAAGAACAAAAGGAGAGAAATTGCACCAAATTGAAAGTCCAACCGGATAGCTTCGGGAACTATGCGAAGAAAAGCAGAAGAAAGAAGCATACCACCACTCAAGGCAACGAGTCTTTTTATAAACCTCTCATTCGTGCTCCATTTGAGAACTATGAGAGAGCCTGTAACGCTCGCTATGCAAGCTATGAGACCATAGAGGAAAGGAAATAGCATTTTCTTATCCTGGAGGCCAGGACATATGCCGCCCAGCTAAAAGGTGAAGATGGAGGTGGGGAATTGCTTGCCCTCCGGCGGTTCCTGCATTTATAACCACTCTATAACCTTCGTTCAAGTAGTACTTTTGAGCGATTGCCTTCACAGCAAATAGAAGTTTCCCAAGCAAATGGATATCCGATTCTTCTGCTTCATCCAACTTTGCTATGTGTTTCTTAGGCACTATAAGGATATGAATAGGCGCCTGCGGATTAAGGTCATGGAATGCAATGATATCCTCCGTTTCCATTACCTTTTTGGACTCAACTTCGCCCCTTGCTATCATACAAAACACACAATGTTCCATTTTCTCTACCTCCTTCTTTCAAATTTACTATAACACCTTCCTTATATAACCCTTTCACACAACACCAAGTCATATCCGCTGGTGGTTCTTCCCCTGGTATATATGCCCTCACATAATTATGTGAAATTCCCTCCCACATCTCGCCCTTCTTGCCTTGAACCAACACCCAAATAAATTGACCAAGCAATTGTTTTCTAAATGAAATTGATAGTTCTTCTCCCAATTCTTGAAGGGCTTTCACCCTCTCCTTTTTTATCTCCTCGGGCAACTGTTGTAATTTCCCCGCCTCTGTAAGCGGTCTTGCAGAAAATGGAAAAATGTGGATTTTACCGAATCCAGCTTCACGACACACCTTCAGGGTCAAGGCAAAATCTTCATCTGTTTCCCCCGGAAAACCCACTATTATATCGGTAGTTATGTTGACCAAGGGCACGGTCATTTTTATCCTTCTAACAAGCGAGAGGTAATCGCTTACCGTATAGGAACGCTTCATAGCTTTTAAAATCTTATCTGACCCTGATTGCAAGGGGATGTGAAAATGGGGACAGAGCTTGGGATGGGAAATAAGGGATATCAGTTCTTCCTCAAAATCCATCGGTTCAATGGAGCTCAGCCTTATGCGAAAATCCCCTTCCCATTTAAGAATTTCCTTCAGGAGAGAAGCAAGAGTAATATTGTCAGCTAAATCCGCTCCATACTTTCCTAATCTTATGCCACAGAGGACTATTTCTTTAAAGCCGTAATCAATTAGCTGTTTGATTTCTCCCAATACCTCCGTTAATTCTCTACTCCTCGGTTTTCCCCTCAAGAAGGGCACAATGCAGTAAGAACAGAAATTATCACAACCTACCTGAATCGCTACGAAGGCTCGTTTTCGTCCGATTGCCTTTCGTGTCAGCTCTTCATCATCTGCATCCGAAGATGGTTTTGCTATGAATTTTTTAGCGAGAAAAAGCGGTATCTCCATCTTTTGCTCCTGAGGTATGATGATGATTCCTTTCCGCCCTTGGAATTTCGCGAGAACATCTGGTGATAGGCAACCAGTAAGGATAAGATATTTTCCTTCGTTTAAAGCTCTGTATACTAATTGGCGGGTCTTCCTATCTGCTCGTGCTGTAACAGCGCACGCATTTATTATCTGAATATCTCCTTCTTCTTTTTCCATATGAAAGCCTAATTCGAGGAGCTCTTTTGCTATCTTTTGGCTCTCATATTGATTGACCTTACAACCGAGCGTAAAGATAGAGAAGGAAATATTTTGGTTACATTTCATTTGTTTAGAATTCGTTATTTTAAAATAGCCAAATTTTTTATCATTGTACTCATAAATATTTTCCTCGTAAAGTTCTATTTCCTTGTCTTCATTAAACATTTTTATATACTACTCGCTATCGCCATTATTACCCTCTACCTATTCAATCCTCTGTCGCCAAAAATTTTTCGTCTCCGCCAATATCGGGTTTCATCCCGTGCATTTATTCGCTCATTCCTTTTTAACATTTTACAACATTTCCCTATGCCAGAGAGCAAATCCTAATTATCAGAAACGCTACCAAATTTTTCATTCTTTATAGATTAAAATTATAACATACTTTTCCCATTTCGTTAATAAAATTATTTTTGGAGGAGTATATCACTCTTACTAAAGCCTGCTTAATTCCCCAGTTAATATGGAAGAAGGTGGTGTAATTTTGGTGTGTAACTCAGCGAGTGAAAAATAAACAAACTGCCCACTCGTAACCTTTATTAATTTTATTGAGA
>JACIXQ010000002.1 GCA_014360465.1 bacterium | reverse complement strand
GGCAAGGTCGAGAGTAGATGGAAAATTGAAACTCTACGGGATGTTGCCCTTTGGACTGAGCGGAACAGGTAAGACCATTCATACCTGTCATGACCATGGCTTGAACGAGGATGGGGAGAAGACACTTATAGTTCAGGACGATTTCGTTATGCTACCTCTGAATAGGCAAGGTCCTATCCTCGGCACAGAAAATGCCTTCTTCTTGAAGACGGAAAATCTTGACGAACCAGCACAAGCTTTCCTTAAAGAAGCGATGAAGCATCGCAATTCGGCTATGGAGAATGTGTTTGTCAGCTGGGACGGTAAAGTTGATTTCAGCAACCATATCCTAACGAGCAATGGAAGGGTAGTCCTTCCACGAGCAGACCTCCATCCCCGGGTAAGCGATGACATAAACCTTCCCCCAATTGATGAATTGGACAAACTGATCCTCTTCATCATTACTCGAAGGAATACAGTGATTCCCATTGCAGCCAAACTAACGCCTGAGCAAGGAGCAGCTGCCTTCGTTCTTGGAGAAAGCATAGAGACCACGGCAGGCGACCCACGTAGAGCGGGAGAGTCAATAAGGGAACTTGGAACTAATCCCTTCATCGTTGGTGACGGAGCAGAGGAGGCAAACCTATTCTATAAATTCATCAAGGACTACGAGGACAAGATAGAATGCTATCTAATTAATACTGGAAGGATTGGCCAGCTATTGGCAGAGGACGAAGAAGGGCGAAAGATAGTCCTCCAAGAGGGAAGGGATATCACAATAGAAGATACAGCCTTCATCACCAGGGGTATATTCCGCGGTACCATTAAATGGGAAAAGGAACCCTATTTTGGATACCTCGTGCCAGTTGAAGTTGAGGGAATGGATATGAGCGAGTTCGACCCGAGAAAATATTACACAAATGAACAAATTGAGAACTTTGTCAATACCCTCAAGAAGGAAAGAAAAGAATATATCCAACGATACCCTGGTTTGCACGAAAATATAATAAAGGTGATAAATTCAGAATGAACATTTCAGCAGGCTTGAGGAGCAGTGCTCCTCAAGCCTGCCTATTTACATTCAATGCGCGGAAAAGCATTTGTTGGAACTAGTGGATATAGCTATGGACATTGGATTGAAGTTTTTTATCCTCGTAGTGTCCCTCAAACAAAATGGCTTGAATATTATTCACGATTCTTCAACACAGTAGAACTGAATGTTACTTTTTATCGTCTCCCTTCTGTCTCTATGTTCCAAAGCTGGAGAAAAAGAAGCCCCGCTGATTTCTCCTTTGCCTTGAAGGGTTCGAGGTTCATAACTCACATTAAAAAGTTAGCCGATTGTCGAGAACCTATAGAAATTTTCTTTCAGCGTGTGGAAACACTTGGAGAGAAGGCTAAAGTCATCCTTTGGCAATTACCCCCTCGTTTTAAAGTTGACATAGAAAGATTGGAGAAGTTCTGCTCTCTGCTCTCAACCAACCCATTGGCGGTTAAATATAGGCATGCATTTGAGTTTAGGGAGAAAACATGGTTTTGTAATGAGGTATACGAGATATTGCGTCGTCACGGCTATGCCCTTGCACTCGCTGATTGGCCTTTTATTCTTGAATTAAGGGATAAGCCACAGGAGGTAGGCATAATCAAATACAAAGCACCCAAAATAGAGGTTGAAGAAACGGCGAACTTCTTATACATTCGTCGTCATGGAGCAGTGGCGCTTTATGCATCCAATTATTCGGATGAAGAACTTCAAAGAGATGCTGTGTATATCCTTGACTGGCTAAATCAGGGGAAGGATGTGTATATTTATTTCAATAACGATGCATATGGATATGCTGTAAGAAATGCGCTAACATTGAAAAAATTTTTAGGAGAGTGATAAGAGTGACACCGAGAGAAAGGGTTTTAACAGCTTTGAAACATAAAGAACCGGACATATTGCCCTGGGACCTTGGAGGGATGCGGTCAACCGGGATAATGGCTATAGCCTATGTTAAGTTGCGCAAAGCTCTTGGTCTACCTCTTAACGGCATCAGGGTATATGATGTGGGGCAACAACTTGCCTGGGTAGACGAGGATATAAGGAGAATGTTTGGGATAGATGTTATCGCTCTTGACACTGAGAAAGTAATGGCAGACCATATTTGGGGCTGGAAACCCTATCCATTGCCCGATGAAGAAAGAACTATGACTTTGATACCGGCTAATTACAACATAGAAGAAGAGAGGGACGGGAGTCGCTACATCGTTGAAGGCGGCGTGGTCACAGCTCGGATGCCCGCAGATGGCTTCTACTTTGATGGCGTTTACCATCCCTTGGCAAATGTTGAATCGGTTAAGGACATAGAAAAATGGGAGATGGGCGTGATGAGCGAGGAAACGCTCACTGCTTTAAGAAAGGAAGCAAAATATCTTTATGAGAATACGGACTACGCAATTATGGGTTCATTTGGTGGTAATATCCTTGAAAGTGGGCAAACGCTTATGGGATGGGAGAATTTTATGTCAGCCTTGCTTTCCAACAAGCCCCTTGTCGAAGCTTTAATAGAGAAGATGGTTGAAGGTCATTTAAAAAATCTTGAGCTTTATCTGGATGCTGTGGGTGATTATATCCAGATTATCCAGATGGGAGATGATTTGGGAACACAGAACGGTCCGATGCTCTCTCCTCGCCTTTATAAGGAACTCATTTTCCCTGCCCATAAAAGGATTTACGAATTTGTCCATAAAAAAGCACCAAATGTATATGTCTTCCTTCATAGCTGTGGAGGAATTTATGAGCTGATTCCCTATCTGATAGAGGCTGGAGTTGATATCCTCAATCCCGTCCAGACATCTGCCCGCAATATGGAACCGGAGAAATTGAAGAAGGAATTCGGGAAGGATATAGTGTTTTGGGGGGGAGGTTGCGACACCCAGAGAATTTTACCATTTGCTTCTCCTAAGGAAGTCAGTGAACATATAAGAGAGAGAATCGCGATATTTGCCGAGGGTGGTGGGTTCGTTTTTTGTCAAATACATAACATACAGGCTAATGTCCCTGTGGAAAATATCCTCGCCCTTCTACAAACCGTTAAGGAGGTAAGGGAGAAGGGATAAAATTGAGGTTAAAAAGGGCTTTACTGATAAATCCACCCTCTGGTTTATACATAAGAGAAGATAGATGTCAAGTCCCGGTCAAGGGACTTACAGCTACTGCGCCCAGACCACCGATTGACCTTGCTTACATAGCAGCGGTTCTTGAGCAGGAAGGGGTGGAATGCCGGATTAAAGATTACCCAGTCGAGGGTAAAGGTTGGAGTGCTTTAGAGAGGGACTTGGAGATTTTCTCCCCGGACATCCTGATTGTGAGCGTAACAACCCCTACATTTGAACTTGATATGAAAGCCTGTGAAATTGCTAAAAAACTCAATCCCTCAATAATAACAGCTGCAAAAGGAGGACATATTACAGTTCTTGATGAGGAGGCATTAAAAAAGCATCCTTATCTGGACATAGCGCTACGGGGTGAGGTGGAAGAAACGGTGAAGGAATTGGCACAAGGTTATCAGCTTGACAAAATAGAGGGGATAACTTTCCGCTCTAATGGAAGGATAATAAGGAATCCGGATAGAAAATTCATTGAGGACCTTGATTCTCTTCCTTTTCCAGCCCGCCATCTTCTTGACAATTCCCTCTATAAAAGACCGGACACCAATGAACCGCAGACGACGATACAGACTAATAGAGGTTGTCCAGGACAGTGTGTTTTCTGTCTTGCTGGCAAATTATCTGGCAGAAAGCTAAGGCTTCGTTCTCCCAAAAACATCGTTGATGAGATAGAGGAATGTATCAACAAGTTCAATATAAGAAACTTTTTCTTCCGCGCCGATACCTTTACCTGGAATAAAGAATGGGTTATTGAAATCTGTAAGGAGATCTTGAGGCGGAACCTCAACATAAAGTGGGTGTGTAATAGCCGGGTAGATACCCTGGATGAGGAGAGATTGAGATGGATGAAAGCTTCTGGATGCTGGCTTATATCATTGGGAATTGAAAGTGGTTCCCAGAGGATTCTTAACCTTATGGGCAAGGCAATAACAAAAGAGGATGCGAAAAGAGCAGTTGAATTGTGCAAAAAATACAAAATCAAATCCTATGCTTTTTATTTGTTCGGTCTGCCTTGGGAAAGGGAGATAGATGTTTTTGAGACTATCAAATTTGCTCTCGAGCTTGACTCCGATTATGCCGAATTCCATCTCGCTGTTCCTTTTCCGGGAACTGTTCTTTATGACATCGTTAGGGAAAAGAATCTAATAGAGGGCGATTTTCAAGGTTACGACCATTCTATACCAATCGCTAGGACATTCTATATTTCAAGGGAGGAACTCTTGAGGTGGAGGAGGAAGGCTATATTTAGGTTTTACCTTCGCCCTCGCTACATCTTTCGGACAATCCTTCATTCCCCCTCGCCTTTAACTCTTTTCAGCTATGCCCGCTTTGCCATTGAGCGAATTCTCCTTTTGCCTTCTATGTACAAGAAAGCTACTATTGAACTTATCCCCAGTAAAGCGAGATAAAGCCCTATTTTAAAGGAAGTTGGGCGATAGGCGAAGACAACCTCGTGTTCTCCAGGAGCAAGATGAACGGATTGGAACAAGTAATTTGCCGGTAGGATTTTTTCCTCCTTTCCATCAACGAAGGCTTTCCAGCCAGGGTAAAATGTTTCGTTCATCAAAAGATATGATTCCCTGTCGCATTTAACCCTTAACCTCACAAAACCCTCTCTCTCTTTTTCGATGTTAACCGAGTAAGAAGGCATGCCTCTATGAAGGGCTATTCCTCCTTCCAATATTAGCGCATCCTTTCTTTTATTTAAAATTGGCAAAGCTTTTAAAGCTGACCGTTCTTTCTGAAAATTTATCGTTTCAGCTGATAGATAAAAGCGTGGGAAAGCTGATTTGTTTTCGTATAGATAGAAAACGCCTTCATAAACAGCAGAAAATTTTGAGTTTTTCAAGGGCTTACGGGAGAAAATATATTTAATGCCGGCGATGTCCAGAAGGAAAGAAAAGGGATTGGTTATATAAAGAGCATTGCTTCTCTTCTGATTCTTATTGATGAGTTGGGCAAATCGGAGAACACGCAAGGGATAGAGAGAATCACCACCTTGAATTTCTCTCAAACCCAATAGGATATTGCAATTAGGCAGGAGCGTGTCAAGTGGGTCTTTTACGCCGGGAAGAGCAAGGAAGCGATATTCTTTTGATGGAAGGGAGGAAAGCCTTTCCGTGGCGGGAGTGGAAGGGAAAAGCATAGCGGGCGATATAGCTGGATTGAACCTGATGCCAAAAGCGAACATATCAATTATAGAAAGCAGAACAACGGGAAAGACTTTTTTCAGTTTTAAGAAAATGGAAGATAGAGTCGTGAGAATCAAAAAACTTATAAGGGCAAAAGATGATGGGAAGCCGATGGTTTCGGCGTTTAGAGAAATGCCCAATCCCAAAAGCAAGAGTAATATGCAGGCTATATATAGGGGAACCTTTGGAGGTATTTCTTTCAACCTATCAAATCCAAAACTTGCCAAGGCAGCGAAGGAGAAAGAGACGATGAAAAGCGACCTTGCTGGAGCGGCAAGATAGGAGAAAATGGGCAGAAAGGTAAGGATTCTAAGAAGAGGCGTCTTTAAAGAGAAAAGGAGCGCGACAAGAGCGAGGAAAAGGAAAAATTTTCCTTCTTTCCTTGTTAAAGCAAAGGGTGCAAGGAAGAAAGGCAAAAGCCCAAAGTATCCACAAAGTTCCACATAATTGAAGGCGCCTCTGTAATCATAGTCTACGGGATTGCCGAAAAAATTTGGGACAAGGAATGTCCATAGATGACCTAAAGGCATCGCGGTTGATGAAAGGTCAGAGAAGGAAGAACCAAGCGAGCGGTGGCTTCTTTGCGCAAGTTCAAATGAAGGTAAAAGCTGTGGTAATGATAGAACAAATCCAGTGGATAAAGATATAAACAGACCTATGAAACCTTCTTTAAAGTTTTTCTCAATGATTGATTGGAAGATAGCGAAAAAAGTAAAGGCTAGCCAGCCATAGAGGGCAAACTGGGTATGACCACCAAGGATGCTCAAAGCGAGGGGAAAACCGGCTAAAAGGGCATAGATATATTTTCTTTTAATGATGAAGGTTCTAAAGCAAAAAAGCATAAGAGGGAACCAGCTCATTGATGCGATAGGTGTTTGATACTCAGCCCATGCGACCATTGGTCCAGAAAATGTCCAGATTATTGCTCCCAGAAGTGCGGAGCTTCTTTTAAGTCCTAATGAAGAGAAAAACAGAAAGGCAAAAATTCCCGTGATGAGGAAATGAAAGATGATGCTTATCGTCATCAACCAGTGCGCTTGGATGAAGAGCAATAACCAGTTGAAGGGGTAAAGGCAAGCTGAAGCCATATTCGCAAGAAATGGCTGACCTGAGAAGTTGTAACTGCTCCAGAGGGGAATGTAGCCTTCTTTCAGGCTTTTTTCCAAAAGAACTCGCCAGGGATAAAAGTAGAGGATGACATCCAAAAGGGGATTGTATACTTTTCTGAATTCAGGAAAGAGAGAAAATGAATAGCTCCTCCAGGGTTGAAGGCGAAGGCTAAGGTCGGCAGGAAGTAAAACATTTCCCTGAAAAACTTTGTAGAAGAAAATGAGAACCAAAAGGAGTATAAGTAAAAAATAAGGGGCGTTCTTCCTCAATCTAAAACCCTCCAGATAATGACCTCTTCATTTTGGTAGATCTTTTGGAGAAAAGGATTTTCAAGCTGGGGAAACAGCGGTGCAAAAAACCGTTCATAGCTGCCATAGTAAACAAACTTTATGTTGTTTTCTTTAAGGAAGGTCTTTTTTATATATGGGTCGGTAGCTTTATAAAACCTTAAAACCTCTTTATACTTTTTCTCATAATCGGGAGTTTCACCCCAGTGCCCAGCGTAAACTCTCCTGCCACATAAGGCGGGTATATAGCAGGCGAAATCGGGGATTGCCAATATTGTTTCCTCTGGAGTAGTCCAATTTTTCAACCATTCCAGGGCTTCGCTTTCATTATCACTTATATAATTAGGTTGGGGATATAGGGGTTGATTGGTAATCAGGGAATAAATGTCCGTTCCCAGAACAACGATGTTGGAGAGGAACAAGAAGGGAAGGAGAAAGGGCAGGATATTTCTTTTTTCTTTGATAAACTCGGGACAAATAGCAAAAGTTGACAGTAGAGCAAGAGGTATCTGTGTACCCATAAACAATTTTCGCTGAAATGAAAAAGGAAGATAGGGTAGGATGAAACCCGCAACTATCCAGCAAAGAAGGAAAAGGAGCTGGTCGTCTTTTTTTCTTTCCTTTACCCTTCTTGTTGCTCCCCATAAGGCTAAGGGGATGAGCAAACCCATTCCGGTAAGATACCAGCGAAAGGAAGGCGAAAGCGTAGGGACTTCTGCTCTTTTTGCGAATAATGGTTCATTTTTCAAAAGATAGATTTGATAGTATATTGCAGGAATTGCGATGAGAGAAGCAATTAAAGCGGGTAGTATCAGTTTCCATTGTATTTTCCTTTCTTTCAAAGAGAGTGCAAAGATAAAGAATATCCAGACAAGACCGACTATTAAGATATCATAAGTGTGGACATTTGCCAAAACGAGTAAGCATATACCTGCGATAACTCCGCTTTTCCAACCTCTCAATTTAAGAAGGGCGAGAAAGAAGCAGAGCATAAGAATTAGGGCGAAGGTGAACAAGGGGTTAACATAAAGGATGAAGAAGACCGTTGACTCGGGTTGCCAGAGGTCAACCGAGTTTTCAAATCCCCTTTGAGGAGCATATCCACCCGTCAACCATCCCAGCCCAGAGGAGAAAAGGACCAACAACAAGGCTACTTTCCTCGTTACTTTATCTGGGAAAATGAAGGAAATTAAATAATACAGTGTGAAAACTAATATAAAAGCGAGGATATAACGGGAAATGAAGAGCAATTTAACAGGGGAGATATTTGAAAGCTTGCTAACTGCTCCCATCAAAAGGGCGAAGATATTGAAGAATGGATGTTTCTGAGGGATGTTTGTGAAGAGGTTAACGAAGAAGATATGTCCTTGCCGAACCTGTTCTATCCAAGATAGATAAACTGCAAGGTCGTCTTTGAGTCTAAGAAGACCGAGGAATTTTGCGTTAGGCGGGCACATAAAGGCGCCTACTATATATGGCAAGGAGAAGAGTAAACATGCAACAAGTCCAACAGCTATAACCCAGAGAACTTCATCACTTTGGATTCTATCCGATTTCATCGCTTAGAAAGACAATTTCTTCCTCCTTTGATGGATGCTCTGCACCAATCCAGCCATTATGCAGAAGGAAAGAAGATTGCTACCTCCATAGCTTAAGAAGGGTAGGGGAATACCAACGGCAGGCATTATGCCGAGAGTCATCCCTATGTTGACGAATGAGTGAAAAGTAAGCAGGACACCTACGAGTGCGCAAATCATCTGCCCAAGTAGGTCTTCAGTTTCAAGCGATGTTAAAAAACAACGCCAAATCATCAGAAAATAAAGTAGAATCACGAATAAACAGCCTACAAATCCGAGCTCTTCCCCTACAACAGTGAAAATGAAATCCGTATGTTGAGCTGGTATGTAATTCAGCCTATTTTGTGTTCCTTTGAATAAGCCTTTTCCCCAAACTTCTCCTGAACCTATAGCAATTCTTGACTGGATGATATGATAGCCGGCTCCATAAGGGTCTGCATTGGGATTGAGAAAGACCTCTATCCGTTTCTTTTGATAAGGGCGAATGATATCAAAATGCCAAGCCATAATCACCAGGATGATACCAGCTACCCCAATGGCTATAAGATGCTTTACTTTAACACCCACTATCAAAAGTGAAGCTAACCAGATTACCACGAAGGTGAGGGAAGTGCCCAAGTCAGGTTGAAAAAAGACGAGCAGAGTAGGGATGCTTATATGGATAAAAGAGCGAAAAATCGTCTCTAAATCCCCTGCCTTAGAATGATTTTTTGCCCAAAAAGAGGAGATGGTGATGAGAAGCATAACTTTTGCCAATTCCGAGGGTTGGAAGGTTATAGGACCTAACTGGAACCATCTTTGCGCGCCACTTGTCTTTTTGCCCAGCAAAAGAACCAAAATCAGAAGGAATGACATCAAAAAATAAATGAGGTTGGAGAAGCGTGGAAGCTGCCGGTAATCTGTGATAGTTATCAGAAAGAAAAAAGCAAGTGAGATGATGGCCCATACTGATTGTCTTATCAACAGGCTTATTGAATATGTATTTGAGGAGGCTTCCTTTGTGGCGCTGTAAATAAACAATAACCCTACGCCAATTAGTAGGAAAAGGGGAATAACAAAGTAATAATCAAGTTCTTTTAAACTCTGCCTCAATAAGCTAAGCATTTTGGTCTTTTTTATTCATTATAATTTCTTCTTTAAAAGTATTCAACTCTACGCTCTCCCTTAACAATAATTTACTGAAAAATAGTTTCCTTTCTACACCAAGTTACATTTCAGCAAATAGTAAATGATGTTACCGAACGGATTGAGATTTTGGGAAGCGAGTAAACAAGGCTTTCAAAGCGATTTGTTTTTGAGGAAAGACACCACAAGAGAAGTATTCACTTCTTCACTTTGAAAATACGTACATTTCCCTGATGAAAGACGATTTCTAAGAAGGAGTGGTTATGCTTGAGAAATTGCGGAAATAGAAATCGTTCATATCTTCCGTAATATACATATTCAATATTGTTATTTTTGAGAAAATCCTTATTTTTCTCATTTTCATCCTGTAGATAAAATCTGATAACTTCCATCGCTTTTCGCCGGAAGTCTACAGTTTCAATATAATGTCCTGCGAACACTCTCCGCCCTGTGAAGGCTGGTATGTATATGGCAAAATCGGGAAAAGCGAGGATTGTAGAACTGCGAGGAGTATTTTCCTTCAGCCATCGGAAGCTTTCTAATTCTTCATAAGAAAGATTGCCCGGTCCATTTAATGCGATTGTGTAAATCCTGTTGCCGATTATGACAAGGTTGGAAAGGAACAGGATGGGAAGCAAGAAGGGAAGAACATCCCCCTTGACTTTCAAAGATGTTATCGCCATTGTTGAAAGTATCGCAAGGGGAATTTGTGTTCCCATAAAAAGCTTGTACTGAAATGGAAAAGGGAGGTAAGGTAGGAAAAAACCAGCTATCGCCCAGGTGGCAAGGAAAACAAGTATCTCATCAGCTCTTTTCTCTTTCACTTTTTTAATTATTCCCCAAACTGCAAGGGGAATCAAAAAGCCCATACCTGTTAAATACCAGTAAAACGAAGGGGAAGGTAGAGGAGCCTTTGCTCTTTGAGAGAAAATGGGGTCTTTGAAGAGGATTAGTAATTGGTATATCATAGCAGGGGAAGCCACAAGCAAAGCAATCAATGCATTCCTCACCTCATTGAGGGGGAAGCTCTCCTTCCAAACCCATAGGATGAAAATATATATCCCCCAGATTGAGGCAAGGATTATTAAATCGTAGCTATGTGCGTTTGCGAGGACTGAAAGGCAAAGACCAGCAATTATCCCGCCTTTAATTCCTTTCAACCTCAAAAGGGAATAGAAAAATCCAACGATGAATATCAAAGAAAATAGATGCAATGGATTGACATAGGAAGTGAAGAACACAGTAGCCTCGGGTTGCCATAAGTCAACGGAATTCTCTATCCCCCTCATTGGGGAATAACCACCTGTCAACCAACCTATTCCCGAGGAAAAAAGGACGATAAGTAAACCTGTTTTCACCACTTTCTTGTCATTAAATATGAAGGAAAGAAAAGAATACATTAGGAGAATAAAAACAAATGAGAAAAGATAGCGGGAAAGAAATAACGCTTTAAGAGAGGAGATATGCAACATTCTTGCTAGCCAACCCAAGATTAGGGGGAAGAAACTGAAGAAAGGGTATCGCTGTGGCTCAGAGTTATAAAGATTAACGAAAAATATGTTTCCATCTCTAATTTGTTGGATCCAGGAGAGATAGATAAGTAAATCATCGGAAATACGAATTAGCCCGAGGTATTTTTCACCTGGCGGTGTGAGTAAGGCTCCTACAATGTAAGGCAAAGAGAATGTGAAGGAAAAAACAAGGTAAACTGCCATAAGCCAGACGATATCGTCTTTTGAGAGAAATCGCTTTCTTTTAAGATTCATCGTTAAATGAACTACTCCTCTCAAGTAATACTTTGGAGTCCAAGGCAAGCTTTTTTATTTTTCAAAGATTTACATTGTATTATGATTATGTGGAAGGAAGAATGTCCAAAGCAAGAATGCTTTTCAATATTTGATTATCTTACAATTGAAGATTTAGAAGGAGGTGAGGAGGTTGTAATAATAGAAACCACAAGTAGACAACCAAGATTTTTGCACTTTTTGTGGAGTATCACATTTCAAAGCAGAAGGGGCGATGGAATATTAAAGATGGTTTATAAGTCAAGATGTTGAATAGATTTTGAGAAATATAACTTTTATTAAATCGCTTGATTAATTCTTCGTGACCTTTATCCTATCTTATATAAATCTTCTTTCCGTGGAGGTGCTGTCCGTGAATCAAAGAGAGAGGTTTTTAGCCACCATCTCTTTCAAGCCAGTTGACCGCTATCCCTATTATGAACTCGGGATTTGGGGGCAGACCTATGAAAGATGGCTTCAGGAAGGGCTCAGAGAGGATGAACTCGCAGGGGATTGGTTCAGAGGGGAGCCTAAGTTCGCTCAGCTGGATAGGAGGGATTTCATCCCCTTGGATATGGGTCCCATACCTGGCTTTGACCAAATCCTTGAGGAGGATGAGAGATATGTTGTATTCATAGATAGATGGGGGCAGAAACACAGGGCTCTCAAGGAGGGAACCGTGAGGGGAACTCGCATCTGTATGGATACCTATATGGATTTCTTCGTCAAAAAAAGGGAAGATTTTCTTGAGTTCAAGAAACGTTTTGACCCTAAAGACCCTTCCCGTTACCCCAAAAACTGGGAGGAATTGAAGAGGAAATGGATGAGCCGGGACTATCCTTTATATTTGACGGAGAACTGTGGATTTGCCGGGTTGTACTGGAACCTCCGACAGATGATGGGCACGGAGAACCTATCCTATGCCTTTTACGACCAGCCCGAGCTTGTCCACGAGATATTGGATTGGATGGTGGAGTTCTTCATAGAGACTACCAAGAAGGTATTGACCGAGCTCGAAATAGATGCTTTTACCTTCAATGAGGATTTCGCCTTCAAAAATGGTCCTTTAATTTCCCCTAAGATTTATAAAGAATTTTTCCAGCCGAGGCACAAAGCTATCTCAGAATATTTGAGAAAACATAATGTCAAGGTCATAGAGCTTGACAGTGATGGTAATACGGAGCCCCTGATTCCATTGATAATTGAGGCAGGAATAAATTGCCACTGGCCTTTGGAATCCGCTGCGGAAATGGACCCGGTGAAATTGAGAAAAGAATACGGGAAAGACCTCGCCTTTATGGGAGGCATAGATAAACGGGAGTTGGCAAAGGATAAAAAGGCGATAGAGGAAGAATTGAGGAGAAAAATTATCCCAATGTTGGAATTTGGAGGCTATATACCAACTGTAGACCACACTGTGCCTCCCGAAGTGCCCCTGGATAACTTTCTATATTATCTTGAATTGAAGAGAAAAATAGCAGAGACGGGAAGCATTTAGGTTCTACCAGTCTATGGACGAGACCTTTCCGAGATAAAAGACGACCTTTTCACCGACTTTACCAGAGTAGCCGCCCCAGCCGAGGAGAATGGTGCGAACCTTTGAAAGTTCAAGTTTTCCATCGGGGTCAGGACCCCAAGAAGTTGGTTGGGCAGAGCTAAGAAGGGCAATATCTCTTCGCCATCCTGCTTCCCTAAATGAGCGAAGAATGGGAAGAATATAGGTTCCTCCATCCTCCTCAACTAATTGAAGCTGAAGATTGAGGTTTTTCTCCTCGTTTTCTCCTACATAGCTCCATATCTCAATTCCTTTGAATTCGCTCAGGTCAAGGTCAGCAGGTAGGTGGATTTGGGGGAAGACCCAGGCATCTCCGGGACTTTTGATAAGGGCTTCTATCTTAAGAGAGGGTTTGTCGCCAAATTTTACATTCTCGTCCTTCTCAAACGAAAGCTCTGTTGTTGTAGAGTGGTTTTTTATTAGTTCGCCTTCTCCCTCCCAAATGATTTTTTCTTTTTTGGCTCTGATGTTTGAGGAGCGTGACTGAAGGTAGACCCTACCTTTTTCCTTATGATGTTTAGTCTCAAGGATAACGCTGACGCCCATCTTCTCTCCTTGCACGATGTTTTCCCCGATGAGTATGAAGTCATAGCGAGCCCTCTGCCAAGGAGCTACTTCCAATTTTGCTGTGGATTCGCCTTGTAGTATGAACATTTCGTCAGGTAGACAGGTAAGGGAGACAGTAGTAGGGGAATCTGAATAATTGTTAACCCAGGCGGTTACCTTGAAAGGCTTATCGGGTTCAATGAAGGCTCCCCATTTCTCGTTTTCCTCTCCCGTGCGTGGCTCATCGGGGTTGACCTCAAGCTGAAGCCAGACTCTTTTTTTATCAATTTCTTGGTCGGGAGCAGGTTTCCAATCCGAGGATGGAAGAGGAGGAGTAAGCTTGAGGTTTTGAATATCCCTCTCGCTCAAGCCACGCACATAGATTGGCATAGAGGAGATGTTGAGCTGAAGCATATGGGAGCGAGCTTCGCCTTTCTGTGTAATCCTCCCCATTATATCCACAACTGGTCCTTTTGCTGTAAGTGTTAACTTTTCTCCTTCCTTTCCCCAAATTATAAGAAGGTTTTCGCCGTTTTTTCTTTTGAAAGCGACAAGGTATACATCGTCTACTTTTTTCCAGCCGATGCATTTGGCTTCTCCTAACTGACGGATGAGGTTGGCAAGGGCGATATAGGTTGGTTTTGGCGTCAGGTCTGAGCGAACGATTCCCCATAAGGAGACGCTACCTTCTAAGAATTCGCAGAGATAGAAGTAGAAGAAGCGGGAGATACCGTTAGCGAAGGCGGATGCGTAAGCACGCACGAGATAGGAGGCTTGTTGTCTTTCTACTGGCTTGAAATCTCCATTCTCTGATGGATAGGCTCTCATTCCCATTTCCGTAATCCAAATAGGTTTTTTGTCAAGACCGAAGCGACGAAGCTGGGAGAGGACTTCATTGGGGATGAAGTTGAAGAGTTCCTCAGGCGAGCCATACCAATGTTGATTGCATATGTCGAAGTAACCTCCCACATCGTTTTCATAGACCCTCTCATAGAACTCCCCTGGAGTCCCCGCTGCTGAGCCTATCAGGATGCCAAAGAGGGGATCGGCATCCTTTGCTCCCAAGTAAGCGGCTTTGAGAATGGCGGCGTAATCCTCAGGACGTCCATTGAAGAAGCCGATGTTTGGTTCGTTCCAGACCTCAAAGTATCTAACTTGCTTGCCTAAATCCTTCACCAATCGGTTGACCATTCTATAAACATAGATGGAGTCACGGGGAGGAAGATTGGAAGCTTTTCCACCATTTTGTAGGGTTACGCTCGCCCAGTTGGGGCAATCGTGAAATATTTGGTAAACGGTTATCTTATGGCGTTCCTGGGCTTTGGCTGATTGAAGGTAGCGTCCCCACTGGAATTTTCCTTCCTCCTTTTCCACCTCTCCCCACCAGAGCCGGTCGCGGAGAAGACCTATTCCTGCGATCTCACAGAGGTAGCAGGCAAGGTCAAGCCTTTCTTCATCTGGAGCATAGGACCAGCTCATACCAGCATCAAGACAGATCGGTGATTCCTTGGGATTGAAATCCTTGGGAAGCGGGGTTATGACACCGAAGGAAACCTCCTCTTCGTTTGTAAGTAATCCATCTGCTTCGGCTTTTAGGAAAAGTGTATAATAGCCCGACTCAAACTGAGGAAGCTCCAAGCTGTAGCTATTACCTTTCAGGTTTATTTCCTTTTGATAAACTGATTGTCCGAAGAAATCCTGAACCTGAAGAGATAGTTTTGATGTTTTCTCAGGAGCAAATCCTTCAAGCGATATTTTGAGGATTGGCTTATTTGGAAGGATGATGATGTTTCCCCGGGATGTGAAGCTTGCCTTTAGCAGAACGCTTTTTCCGAAGCTTGGCTGGGACATTCTTATCTGCCCGCTGCTTTGCATCTCTGTTCCCAGAACGGCGAGTCTGAGGATGGCTTTCTTCGTTCCCTCGGGGGCGATTCCTACAACCTTATATCTGGACCAGTTGTGATGAAGGAATATGGTCTTGCTTGTGAAAATTGCCTTCTGATTACCCACTTCGTCAAGGAAAAGAAGCTCCAACCTTCCCTGCGCGCTGTTGAGCTCCGACTTAATAAGGGCTGAAAACATATAGGCACTTTTCTCTTCAACATCTATTGCCTGAGAAACCCATCTTCCTTCTTTGCTAGGAAAAGCTCTTCCTATGAGTGACGGCGAACCATCGGGACCACCTTCTTCTTCCATCCAAAAGTCCTGTGGATTCTCGGCTTCTATATGCCATTGGTAATTTCCTAATTTGTAGGTTTGCATATCACCACCTCGCACTGCGTTGAATGAGAAGAAAATAAACATAAAGAGCAGAAAATTAGCGAAATATTTCATATCTCATCACCCTTTTTAAGATTGACGAGCAAGGCGGCACCGAGACAAGCCGTTTCAAGGTTAGGCGGGATAGAAACAGGGAGGCGAAGAGTTTGGGAGACGATGGATTGCCAAACAGAGCTCCTTGCCCCTCCGCCCACCATCTTCAAGCTCCTTATCTCTATGCCCTCCTGAATCATAATCTGAATTTTCCTTTTAACTTCCTGGGCTATTCCCTCCATAATTGCCCGGAGAAGATGACCGGTAGTATGGTTGATGGCTAAATTAGAGAAAACCGCTTTGCTTTCATTTTGGGATAGGAATGGCTTGAAAATCGGTGTTTCTCCTTCCGCTTTCTTTATTAATTCATCCGCTTCCTCATAGGAAATTTTGTTCATCAGGATATTTTTCAAGAACCAATCGTAGGAGGCTCCACCATAGGGGATGGAGGTTAGGGCACCCCAGAGATTTTCTCTGAGATGTGGTCCGGGGTAAAATTCGTAAGTTGAGCTGAAGTAGGGCTTATCGGTTATTGCAAGGACAACCCAAGCTGTTCCCGCCGATAGTAGGACTTCTCCTGCTCTCTCTATTCCAGCTCCAAGGGCTGAGCAATACTGGTCGTGCCCTCCGCTAAAGACGAGCGTGTCACGAGGCAAGCCAAGTTCTGTGGAAGCGGTCTCGCTGAGGGAAGATATAGGGGTACCAGGAGGTTTTATCAAAGGCAACTGCTCCTCGCTGATACCAACTATCTTTAAAAGTCTTTCATCCCACTTTTTCTCTCTGATGTTGGATAGCATGGTTATTGCTGCGTTTGTCCAGTCTGTGCATTCGTTTTTAGTAAGCCTGTAAAGGAGGTAGGAGTCAACGAAGTGGCATTTGGCAATCTTTCTGAAAGTATCCGTTTCTTTTTTACGAAGCCAGAGAAGCTGTGAGAGGGGAAGGCAGGCTTGGGAAGGAAGCCAGCCAGTTATCTTGTAGAAGAATTCAGCTCCGTAATTTTCCAGCAATTCTTCATTTTCCTCTTTTGCTCTAGTGTCCATCCAGGTTATCGCTCGTCTGATGGGATTGTTTTTCTCATCAAGGAGGATTAGTGTGCCTCCCTGTGTTGCCAGGCTAAGTCCAATGAGGTTTTCTTTTATGAAGTCGCTGGAGGTTGTTTGCTTGATGACTGCGACTACAGCCCTCCATAGTTCCTCGGGGTCAATTTCAATCCTATTTCCTTCAATATAGAGTCTTATCTGATAGGATGCGAAACTGACTATATTACCATTTTCATCTACAACCGCGGATTTTACCCTCGTTGTCCCGACATCTACACCCAAGCGGAATCTTTTCATTTCCTTAGCAGGTTCATTCCGTTCTCGTAGAATATTTGTTGGAATTTTTCCTTATCAAGACCCACAGCTGCAGCCGCTCTTTTTAGGGCAAGAACGATTTCCCAGACCATAAATACGGCGCTTATACCTTTAAGGGAAACCCTATAGGCGCTCTCGGGATATCCCTCAAGAACGATATCAACCCAATGGTTCATAACATAGACACGACGTCCTCTCATCCTTGCGATGGGCAAATCCGTGCCAAATAGCAACCTTCTTGGATTGAGATTTTCCAGAATTATTTGGAATACCTGAGACTCCATAACCATAGATGTATCAAGGTAGATATTCTCAAGCTCACGGAGTAACCTCATCGCTTTGAGAATCTGCTCTGGAAGGTAGCAACGACCACAATGGGCAAGGACCAGCTTCGCATTGGGATATTTTGTCGCATATTCCATAACATCCCTCTGCACTTCAGGGTCAGCCAACCTATCAGCTCTTGGAACATGGAGCAAAACAACCAGATTGTATTCGTCGGCAATTTCCATTTCCCTGGGTCCAATCATATCCTTAACGGTTATACTACCATAATCGTCCCCATACCAAGGAGTAAGCACCTTGAACCCCTTGAAACCAAGCTTCTCCACAGCTTCTATGATTTCATCCTCTGGCGTGGTATCCTTGCCGATAAGAAGCAGTGGAAAAAGATTCTTCCTTTCTTTACAAGCTTCAGCAACATAAGCGTTGGTCTTCTTGAGGTCTATTGAAGGGGAGGGGAAGCTGAAGCAGACAGCGTTGTATTCAAGCCCTGGGAAAATCATTTCGCCATCTTTTAATAGGTCTTCCACTTTGTTCTCCTCTTCCACGACCATATATTTTCTACCTGGCAAATCCTTTTCCCAGGGGATTTCAATCCAATGGTCCTTTGTCCATATGTGGGTGTGGAAATCAAGTATTTTTTCGGGAAGAAATGGGCGAACTTCCTCCCTGTAGAAAGGAAGGTCTATCTTCTCATATCTTTCTTTTTCAGTCAATCCTTCGCCCCCTTATCTACCTCAATAGCCTTTTCATATTCCATTCTCACTTTTCTTCTTTTCTCATCCAACTTTCTGTATATCTCCTCGGGAATCTCTATTTCGCCGAGGACGGATGGAGTGGGTTGATTTGGGAGGTGCTTGTCCTTTGGGTCAGGGGACCAGTGGTCGTTTTCGTATTGTTTTCTTACTTCCTCTTTACGAAAATCGGGAACCTCAATGGGAATGTTTCCCATATAGGCGGAACGGTAAGCGAGAATACCTGGAAGCGTCATATCCATTGCCATATAGACATCTATCGGTGGTTTTTCTCCCTTTATAATTGAATCCACGAATTCCCATACGACGAAAAAGTCGGAGCCACCATGTCCAAACTTCCTTGCTTCTTCCTGATACTTCCTGAATTCCGGTCTGTAGCTTTTCTCGTTTTCTTTATATTCCAGCTCTGGAGTTGCTTCAATGGTGAATATATTTAGGACATCTGTATCCCTGAGGCGATTGTTTTCCATCGCTCCCTTCGTTCCGTGAATCCTGTACCAAATTGAATCGCGTGGTCCTGTTGACCAGGGTATGACCCGCGTCACCGCTGAGTTATCCATAATGCAGACAAACACGCCCCAATCATCCCCAACCCTTCCCACTTCCCTCGATAACTTGTTTGGGACGACAAAGCCCACTACTTTCACAGGTCTGGTCTTGGTTATAGTAATTATCGGACCGAGTGAGTGAGTGCAGTAGTAGGTGGCTGGAATCCAATTACGCCAGTGGTCCTTACCGGAGGTCAAAAGATGAAAGATGGGACGACAGTCGTGGACATATTCACACTCTCCATAAAGATACTCGCCTATTACACCTTCCTCATAGAGTCTTTTCATCTCCTGTGTGTAGGAGAAATAGCAGTAATTCTCAGCGAGCATATAATGTTTACCCGTTTTCTCCACAGTCCTACACAGTTCCACTCCTTCAGCAAGTGTTTTGCAAGCAATAACTTCCGATAGGACGCTTCGCCCTGAATTAAGTGCCTTAATTGCGGCGGGAGCATGTTCCGTGCAGTAATTGCAGAGCACGACTATATCAAGGTCGTGTTCAAGGAACTTATCGTAATCCGAGTATACAGCTACTTCTTTCCTATCGCCGAGAAATTGCTTTACGGCAAGCTCATCGGCATCGCAAATGGCGGAAAGTTCAGTATGTGGATTCATATCAAAAAGGTGAGCGAAAGTAGCCCCTCTTTTTATTCCAAAGACGCCAACTTTTAGTTTTTTCATAAACTCACGCTCCTCAAATTTATATTTCAACATAGGGCATATTCATAAGGGTTGCGACATATTTCAATGTTTGCCTTTGGTCGCCGTAGCACATTGCAAGATGATGCTTTCCACCCTCAAGGGAGTACTTGGTGAGGAATTCTTCAACCCTGCAGTTTGGTCTGATGAAGAATTGTGGTTGGTCTATGTTTTTGAGCATCGGTTTATCGACGACTTCCACGAGAGAAGTAATAACCTTTATCTCGTTTTCCGCGGTTCGGGTGAAGTCGAGAAGGGTTGCCAGTCCTGGTCTCAAACTGAAGCAGAGGACCGCGCTGGGAGCGGCGTAGGCGAGGGGAAGGGGATTTTCCTTTAGGATGATGGGAGAATCAGGTCTTGCCATCTTCGGATTGCTCTCCGCCATATGGCTCATAAAAATAAGATTATTGGGAAAGTCCACTGTGAACATTTCGACGAAATTAGCTTCCCCTGTGAGATATTGCAAAAGGAGGACGCTACAGGCGGTCAACACATCGCCTTCTCCTCCGTATCCCATACCCTCGGCAAGGAACTTGGAAATAGCGAGAAAAGGAACCGTATCAACAGGAGAGGAACGGTCAAAAGCGATAAAATTAACGGCAATTCCCTGAAGTTTTTTATCTTCTATGAGCTTTCTTAAAGCCAACTCTATCCTAACCGAGCGTCTGTGAGTTTCAGGAGAAAGGTTTTCCGCTTTGTACTTTTTCAAGTCATCCTTCATAACTTTTTCTATCTCCGCATCATCCACCTTCTTAAGATAATCCGCTACCTCATCCATTGAGATTTTAACGAACTCAACTCCGAGCTTGGATTTTAAGCTTTCGGGAGAAATTAGGAAATCACCCATCATCGGGAAGGTTCCGCCCAGATTACCAACCCTACTGTTTCTCAATTTCTCTACCGCAGTTACAGCTGTCATCCATTCCTTTATTTTCTGCTGGGCGCATTCGTCTTTGAAATGCCCGGTAACCAGAGAGAAGGGAACCTTCTCCCTCAACAACACGCTGGCGAGGTCTTGAACCCCATGAATGCCATGGTTCTGGAAGAGGTCTTCAGCGTTGAAATCATCCTTGATTTCCCAAAGCTTCTGAGTGTTCCAAATCAGGATGGGCTTGCTGATTTCTTTTAAGAATGGCAGGGACATTAGACTGGGAGAATAAGAAAGCAGAATAACTATAACACCAGCGATGTTTTCCCTATCCAACTTGACCATTAACTCGTCTAGTTCTGCTCTTGATGCGACGGGTCCATAGCTCAAGATATCGCAGTGATTTTGTAATATACCCTTCAGTTCCCCAAGGAACGATTCCAACTTGTCCGTCAATTCTGGAAGCTTCTCTTTGTAGAGCCCCGAGGTCAAACCCAACAGGAGAAACTTCATTTTGTTGTCACAGAAACGAGTTTCCATTTAAAGGACCTCCTTTCTAAAACTACCTTTCCAAATTGTAGGGACACTATGTTTGGTTCGCAAGTAGCATTTTCTTAAGGTTCATCTTGAGATGATATATGTCGTTGCTTGATAAGGTTTTAAGGAATCCACGATTTTATTTCCTTTCAAGTTCAATAATGAACCATCTATCCTCTTCGCTTTTCTCCATCCTTTTCCAGGGATGGATATGGAGATCTGGCTATCTTCGGAAACAGTGTTGGCTACAAGGATATAAATAATTCCCTTATGGGATAATCCTCTGATGAGCACTTTTCCGTCGGCAATTGAACCCTGCAATTGAGGTATGTCTTCACCTTCAAGCAAGATGGGAATCAGTTTCTTTATCTCTCCAGCAATGTAGCTGACTTCTTTCCATCTTCTCTCAAAAAGTTCCTTATCTGCCTCTTTTCCTCCCGTTGTTCTTAAAAGGTCAAAGTAGGAGTAAGCGATAAGTCCCTTTGCTCCCTGGATTATTGCCTGATAGAACATATTCTTTTTCTCCTCAAAAGTTGGTTCTCTGGGAGTATTGGCGGGATTATATACAGACCAGTCAAAAATCTGAGGAACGACCCAAACCGGCTTTGCATTTGACATTGCTTTGATTGCTGCTCTTGTCCAATCAGATACCATCGTTATTGGCTGTGAAGGAATAGGGTAGGGGTCAACGCCAATTATATCGGTACAGTTGTAGTATAGTTCAAGGTCTGGAATTTCGTAAAGGACCTGGAATTGAGGATGGTTAGGGTCAAGCTTCTTTACTAAATTGAACATAGCTGTGAGCTGTGGGATATAAGCAACTGGGAGTTCATCGTTGATATACCAAGCAAGAAGGGCAGGGTGGTTGCGAAGTTCTTCAACATACTCTTTTGCGAGTTCTAACCCGCTCTTACCCCTTTGAGGGAAATATGGTGTGCCCTCATAGAAATCTTTTATTGAGTAAATGACCTTTAATCCATATTTCTCTGCTCTATCCATATATGCTTTGGGATTTTCACCCGCACCATAACCATAGCAGAGAATTGTATTGAACCCGGCTTCCGAGATTCGTTTCAGATGTTCCTCATCGGTAGGTCCAAGATATAGTCCCAACGGGAAGAAAGGTTTACCATCAACGATTAGCCTTCCTTTCTCGTCTATATAGACCTTCTCGTTCATCTTTCTAACCACCTTAATCGGGATATTCTCTGTCGCCAGTTCTCTATCACCTGTAAGGATTTGGATTATCCAATAGTAATTCCCTTCTTTCAATTCTGGCAGGGGGAGCGAGAGGATTATCTCCTCCTTCTCGGCTGAAAGCTCCTCCTCTGATTTAGCAAGTGATTTTCCTGACCTATCCATCAAGAAGTTCCTTATCCTGATTGTCGCCCCCACTAAATCGTAATCATCTCTGTTCACTGTCAATTTAGCAAGTGCTTTTTTCCCTTTGCTCGGCAACTGGAGGATTCCTCTATATGAGGGTGAGATTAAATGGATATTGGAAAAAGGAGCCGCTGTCCGCTGAACGACCACATCGTCAAACCATGCAGTACCAGTTGTGCCCTTGCGAAGGTAAAGCGTAATATGGACACTTTTTGCCTCCTTAGGTATGCGAACGAGGGATGAGATTTCAGTCCAGTTAAATGTTCCAGAAATACAGCTCGGGTAATAGCCTCCCAACCATTTCCCTTCCGCATCAGACCATTCAATGCAGAAACCAGCTCCCTGGTCAGCGGGATTTCCCTTTATATTTTCTCCTTTAACCCAGACGCTCACCTTATATAGTTTTCCCGGAATGCAAGGGAGTTTCTGAGTGACAAGGCGGTAGTCTTTATCATCGGTACGTGTGTATCTCAGACTGAACTTCCCCGAATGAGGATTGTCTGGGTCAAGGGTACAAATATCGCTCGGAAGAGACCAGTCCAATGGTATGCCACCTTTTGAGTTTTCAAAGCCACCATTAACGACCAAGTTAGCGGTTTTTTCATCTTTTGCGAAGGATGCGATAAAGCATAAGATAGCCAATATCAACATAATAATCCTTTTCAATTCTTTCACCTCGTCTTAATTTTAAGGAAAATTGATATAATGTGGAAGTTTTGGGGTACTGATATTCTCTTTATTTATCTTGACCATTTCGTTAATCCTTTGTATTATTTATAATGTTGAGTGGCGGTGTAGCTCAGTGGTAGAGCACGCGGCTCATAACCGCGGGGTCAAGGGTTCGATACCCTTCGCCGCCACCACTTTTCTTTTTTAATTTAAAAGTGGAAAAGGAAAGGTTAATTTCTTTTATAAAAGAAATTCTCTCCGTATTTGAGAAATCCTCCGCTTCGGTAATTGAAATTGAAGAGGAGGGTGTGAGACTTATTTTAAGGAAGAATATTTCCAAAGTGCCCGATATTCAGGAATTCAAAGCTTCCAAAACAATCACCGATGAAATCGCTGAAAAAAGGGAAAGTTCTTTAGGAGAGAATGTTTATATTCTCAAAGCCCCAATGACTGGCATCTTTTATCGTGCTCCATCCCCTACCTCTCCTCCTTTTGTAGAAGAGGGAGACATAGTTCATAAGGGGCAGAGAATCGCTTTGATAGAAGCGATGAAAATTTTTAATGATATAACCGCAGAGATCTCTGGTAAGGTGGTGAAAATTTTCCCCCAAAATTCTTCCCTTGTTATGGAAGGAGACCCGTTATTTGCGATTGAACCGATGGAGGAACTCGTATGAAAAAGATAAAGGTTGGAATTCTCGGTTTCGGAACTGTGGGGCAGGGGACAGTGAAGACATTGATTGATAATAGGGAGGAAATAACGATGAGGTCGGGGACGGATATAGAAATTAAGAAGATAGCCGTTAAGCATCTGAATAAAAGTCGTGCTATTTCTCTACCTTCCCATCTCTTCACGGATGACCCTTACGAAGTTGTAAATGACCACGAGATAGACATCGTTGCTGAACTTATCGGCGGAATAGAGCCGGCTTATTCCCTGATAAGGAAAGCCTTGGAAAACGGTAAGAATGTTGTCACCGCCAACAAAGAGGTCATAGCACGTTTTGGTAGGGAACTTCTGCCACTTGCAGCAGAGAAAAGGGTTGACCTTTATTTTGAAGGTGCGGTGGGTGGCGGAATACCCATTATTCGTCCGCTCAAGGTGTGCTTAGCGGGAAATAAAATCTACTCAATAGTGGGGGTTGTAAACGCTACAACAAACTACATATTGACTAAGATGGCTGAGGAGCAGTGGACATACGAAGAGGCGTTGAAGGATGCCCAATTGAAAGGATATGCTGAGGCAGACCCATCCTATGATGTTGAGGGTTTGGATCCAGCATATAAGATAGCCATCCTTGCTTCCATCGCCTTCAACAGTCGTGTTGATGTTGACAAGATTTATCGTGAGGGGATATCCGCCATATCTCCCATTGATATAATCTACGCTGATGAACTGGGTTATGTAATCAAACTATTGGCAATCGCCAAAGAGGAAAATGGTGCACTGAGCATAAGGGTTCACCCGGCGCTCGTAAAAAAGCATCATCCCTTAGCATCTGTCAGAGGTGTTAACAATGCGATACTTGTCCATGGTTCCTCCGTTGGTAGGGTGATGTTCTTCGGCGAAGGGGCAGGTTCTCTCCCAACGGGCTCTGCCGTGGTAGGGGATATCATTGACATAGCGAGAAATATCAACTTCAATTGCACTGGCAGGATTTCCTGTACCTGCTTTCGGGAGAGGGAGCAGAAGGATATCGGAGATATAATAACAAGGTATTATATAAGGATGAAGGTCGTGGATAAGCCCGGAGTTCTCGCCGCTATAGCTACTTGCTTCGGGGAGGAACAGGTCAGCATAGCCTCAGTCGTACAGAAAAGGCGAGTAAATACATCTGCTGAAATAGTCTGGATAACTCATCCCTCCCGAGAGAGCTCTATTCGCCAGGCTTTGGCAAGGATAGAGAGGCTTCCCGTTGTGGAGGAAATATCGTTATTATTGAGGGTGGAAGAATGATGAATTACAGATGGCGCGGAGTTATTGAGGAGTATAGGAAATATCTCCCCGTAAGCGATAAAACTCCTGTAATAACTTTGCTTGAGGGTAATACACCGCTCCTTGAAGCACGAAATCTGGCTGAATATATTTCCCTCCCTTTAAGATTACTACTGAAATATGAAGGGGCTAACCCTACAGGTTCATTCAAGGATAGAGGAATGACCGTTGCTATCTCAAAAGCTGTTGAGGAGGGAGCAAAAGCGGTTATATGTGCCTCAACAGGCAATACATCTGCTTCGGCTGCCGCCTATGGGGCGAGGGCAAAACTTCCCGTGATAGTGATAATCCCTAAAGGGGCAATCGCTCTGGGGAAGCTTGCCCAAGCTCTCCTTCATAATGCAAAGGTTGTGGCAATAGAGGGAAACTTTGACGATGCTTTGAGGATAGTCGTTGAAATCTCCCAAAAATTCCCTGTCACATTGGTCAATTCCCTCAATCCCTATCGCATAGAGGGTCAGAAGACAGCTGCTTTTGAGATAAGCGATGTCCTGGGTGATGCCCCAGCTTTTCATGCTTTGCCAGTTGGAAACGCAGGAAACATAACTGCTTACTGGAAAGGTTATAAGGAATATCATCAGCTGGGAATCAACAAGAGGCTACCCAGGATGCTCGGTTTCCAAGCGGCAGGTGCAGCTCCGATTGTTGAAGGTCGTCCTATTGAAAACCCCCAGACCGTAGCAACAGCGATTAGGATTGGCAATCCCGCATCCTGGAAGTTCGCTGTTCAAGCAAGGGATGAATCCGGCGGTTTAATAGACAAAGTAACCGATGAGGAGATAATTCAAGCGTACAAGCTTCTCGCATCCCTTGAGGGAATATTTTGCGAACCCGCCTCCGCTGCTTCCGTTGCAGGTGTAATAAAGAAACATAAAGAAGGTTATTTCAAATCTTTTGAGGGAGAGACGATAGTCTGCACTTTGACAGGGCATGGTTTGAAAGACCCGCAACTCGCTGTTGAAACTGCTCCAGCAACATTTATCTCAGCCCCGCCAGATTTAGAAGAAGTAGTCAAAATATTGGGTTTATAGATTAGAAGTTTAATTTCTTTTAAGCGTGGATTTTTGTTGCCTTAGTTCAATCAAAACCATAAACTATTTTAGCGATATGGAAAAAGAGAGAGCCCTCATAAAGCTCAGCAGAGAACGCTTAGCGGGTTTTCAACCTATCGTCAAGCCTTTAATGGGTGATCCGCCCCTGAAGTATATTGGATTCTCTCTGCTGAACCTCAAAATGGGAGAGGAGTATAGAATGGAGACAATGGGGAAAGAATGCCTAATTCTTCTTCTCCGAGGGAAAGGCTGGGTTGAACTGGATGGAGAGAAGTTTTGTTTGGGGGAGAGAGTTAATGTATTCGTTGACAGGGCTTATGCTATTTATATTCCTGCTAATAAAGAGGTTTTAATTGGGGCAGAAAAAAATTTGGAAGCGGGGGTAATATTTGCCCCCTCGCAAAGGGAAGGAGATGTGATTTTGATTCAGCCAGAAGATGTGAGGGTTAGAAGGGTAGGGGAAGGGAATTTCTTCAGGGAAGTCCACGATGTGCTTCGTGAGGATATGCCGGCGGAGAAGCTCATAGTTGGTGAAACATTTAATCCTCCTGGCAACTGGTCATCATATCCGCCACACAGACATGATGAAAACAATCCACCCGAAAAAATATGGCTTGAGGAAGTTTATCATTTTCGTTTCCAACCTGAGGAGGGCTTCGGCTTTATGCGACTTTACGATGACGAGCTGACAATAAACGAGGCTTTGATTATCGAAAATAGGGATAGCGTTATCATTACTAAAGGTTATCATCCCGTAGTCTCAGCTCCTGGATATTTTCTCTATTATCTCTGGATTTTAGCCGGTGATATTAGAAAGCTGGTTCCAATCAACGACCCTCGTCATAGCTGGGTGATAGGACAAAGATGAGAAAATCTTGGCTGTTACCCTTCTTCCTTTCCGGGGCGGCTGGCTTGATCTATGAAGTTGCCTGGTCCAGGATGCTTGGTTTGGTATTTGGGACATCGGCTTTGGCTATAAGCACTGTGTTGATAGTATTTATGGGGGGAATGTCACTTGGTAGCTACTTGTTGGGAAAGGTGACTGATAAGGTCAAGGCTCCTTTTCTATTTTATGGACTGCTTGAGGCGGGAATAGGCTTTTTATGTCTATTCGTTCCTATCTTACTTTCTAATGTCTCGGAAATTTATAAAAATTTCTACCCTGCCTTGCAGAACTCCTTCCTTTTGCTATCACTCGTCCGCCTCGCTTTGGTAATACTTGTTCTTCTTCCTCCGACTTTCCTTATGGGAGGCACTTTTCCCGCTTTTTCGGCTGGCTATACGAGGTTAGGAGAAGCGGGAAAGGACCTTGGCACGATTTATGCGGTGAATACTTCGGGCGCGGTTGTGGGAACTCTATTAGCTGGTTTTGTTCTCCTTCCCAATCTGGGCTTATCAACCACGATAAAGATAGCAGTTGGATTGAATTTATTCGTTTTTCTTCTCTCCTTAATCCTTCCCAAAGGGGAGGAAACAATTAGGGAAAGCGAAGCCCTTCCAATTGTCTATCCGCCATCTACAGCTACATTAGCGATGCTTGCCATAGGACTCTCGGGTTTCTCAGCAATGGCTCTTGAGGTTGCCTGGACGAGAGCACTACATATGGTTTTTGGTATCACAACCTATGCTTTCACCACTATGTTGGCTTCCTTCCTTATTGGATTGGTGGTGGGGAGTGCTATCATAGCTAGATTCATTGAGCGAGTAAAAGACCTTGCTCTTCTTTTAGCTATAGTAGAAATTGCCGCTGGTTTTACGGCGTCGTTGTTGTCACGAATCATAGATCAATTGCCTATAGTTTTCCTTTGGCTTTTCAAATATACGCATAATAATTTCTTCCTATTTTATCTTTGTCAGTTCGTAATTTGTTCCCTCGTTTTACTAATACCAACTTCCCTATTTGGAGCTTCCTTCCCCATAGCTACAAGGATAGTTTTGAGTTCAAAGGAGGAATTTGCAAGCAGGGTGGGTAAGGTATATGCATACAATACATTGGGCAACATCCTTGGCTCATTTATCTCTGGATTTCTTCTGATAAAATATTTAGGGGCGGGGGGGATAATCACAATAGCTTGTTTGATAAACGCTCTTGCGGGAGGAATTATGCTGAAGGGGGCTATTATGACACCAAAGGGCAGGCTAAAGGAACTTGGCGGTGTGCTAATAGCGGTTTTGATTTTTATTGCTGTTCCCATACGGTGGAATATTGAGCGGCTTACTAGTGGGGTTTACCTCTATGCTCCATACTATCTGGGGGAGGGTTCCTTTAGTGAAGCCGTCAGGAAGATGGAGGAGCGGGAGATAATCTATTATAAAGATAGTGTTACCTCAACTATAACTGTTCTTCGAGGATTTCAAAACGGTGTTCCAGCCCTTGCCTTACAAATTGATGGCAAAACGGAAGCTTCTTCATTTGGTGATTTGACAACCCAGTATATGGTTGCTCATCTACCACTTCTCCTTCATCCAAATCCCCAAAAAGTGATGATAATAGGTTTAGCGAGCGGTTGTACTCTGGGAGCGGCTCTCTGCCATCCTGTGAACAGAATAGATTGCGCGGAGATAGAGCCAGCTATGTTGGAAGCGTCAAGGTTCTTTAAGGATGTTAACGAGGAATATTGGAAAGATAGCAGGGCGAGAGTGATTATAGAGGATGGAAGAAACTATCTTGCCCTCACACCCGAGAAATACGATTGTATCATATCTGAACCCTCAAACCCTTGGATATCCGGTCTGGGGAACTTATTTACGAAGGAATTCTATGAGATTTGCAAGGACCATCTGACCGATGGCGGTATATTTGCCCTTTGGGTTCCTGCCTATATCACTTCCCTGGAGGATTTCAAAGGAATCATAGCGACCGCCACTTCTGTTTTCCCTTTTGTCACAGCTTGGAATTACCCACCAATTTTCGCCGATGTGATTGTGATATGTTCAAATAAGCCCTTCAAATTCTCCCTGGATGAAGTGGAAAGAAAAATTAAAGATAATCCCCGCCTGAAGAACAACCTTTCCAGGATAAATATCCACGATGTCTGGGACTTTTTATGGGGATATCTCCTACCCGATGAGACCATCAGAATGTTCAGCCAGGGTTCGCCTTTGAATACGGATAACCTTCCAAGAATAGAGTTCTCTGCTCCCAAGTGGTTATATAAAGGAATAAATCGCGATGTTTTGACGGAACTCTATACATTGGCAAGGAATCCCCTCATTCCCGGAGAGTTAAAAATCGTGAAGCGTGATACATTATACCATATTCCCTTGCTCCACTATTCCGCTAAGGGTAAAATAGAAAAGACCGAGTTATTCATTCATAAGGAGTGGGGATGGAACGATGGCGGATTTTGGAGCAATAGCCATATCTACCTTTCCTTAAAAATTGATGGAAAAACGACCTATTTAAGACCAAAAGGAGAGAACAATATTTGGAGGTGAACCGAGCATGGAGCATCTTTGGATAGGAACATTGAATGTGGGAATCGTTCATTCTATGGCGTTTCCAGATGCTAAAAGCGATGATGAGATAGTTTGCACGATAAGAAAGATAGCGGAGGACGATTTCTTCGGGGCAGTTGAGGTTTCCAATCTTAGCGATGAACTGGCTGTGAGGGTTGGAGAAATTCTGTCGTCAGCCCGTATGGATGTGATATATGCTGGGCAACCTTCCCTCCTATCTCATGGACTTAGTCTCTGTAGTCTTGACGAAGATGAAAGAAAAAAGGCAGTGGAACTATGTAAATCAAACATAGATAAAGCTTACAAAGTAGGAGCGAGCATACTTACCGTTCATAGTGGGAAGGACCCGGGAGCCGATAAACGGGAGGAGGCGAAAAAGAGGCTGATAGATTCCCTGCGAGAGCTTTGCGCCTATGCTCAAGAAAAAGGGGAGGAGCATATAGTTTCCATATCTCTTGAGAACTTCGACAGGGATATAGATAAGAGATTTCTCATTGGACCTTCGGAAGAAGCAGGCGAGATAGCGGCAAAAGTAAAGGAGGAATTTAGCAACTTTGGTTTGACATTGGACCTTTCACATCTGCCTCTTCTCGGCGAGAAGCCCCATGAGGCGTTGATAGCGGTATCCGACTATCTAATTCACATTCATATCGGCAACTGTGTCTTGAAGAAGGAAAGCCCTCTATATGGGGATTATCACCCACCTTTTGGCTTCAGAGATGGAGAGGTGGATGTTGATGAGTTGAGGGCGTTTCTTGAGGCATTAATCTACATTGGGTATCTTAAACGAAGCCTTCCAACTCGTTTACCTGTTATATCGTTTGAAATAAAACCCTTACCCGGTCAGAGCCCGGAAGTGATAATCGCAAGTGCAAAAAGAACCTTTATGGAAGCCTGGGCTAAAATTTGAAAAGAGTAGGTTGACCATTTATGAGGAAAGCGATAACCCTTAGGGCAGTTCTAATAGCGATATTTCTTATGCCGCTTAATTCCTGGTGGGTAGCTTATATGGAAGTTATTACATACACTGGGCATCCCACAACGATGTCGCTATTCTTCAATGTCGTTTTTACCCTTCTTTTCCTTGTTTTGATTAATTTCTTTTTGAGCAAGGTGGCGCCTCGCTATATGTTCAGTCAAGGGGAACTCTTGGTTATATATTCTATTTTGGCTTTGAGTTCCTGTATGGTGGGGCATGATATGTATCAGGTTCTTATCGCTTGTCTTACCCATCCATTCTGGTATGCTACACCCGAGAACAAATGGGAGAAACTCTTCTTCAAATATCTACCCAAATGGTTGATGGTTTCCGACAAGAATATACTTGAAGGGTATTTCCTTGGATGGTCAAGTTTTTACACTAAGGAGCATATCCGTGCTTGGCTACCTGTTATTTTAATTTGGACGGGTTTCTTTATGGTCCTGATATTTATGATGATGTGTATTAATGTAATCTTCAGAAAGCAGTGGACGGAAAGGGAGCGACTTACCTTCCCAATTATTATACTCCCCTTGGCAATGACCGATGAAAAGTTCACTCTGTTCAAACAAAGGCTTATGTGGATTGGTTTCGGATTAGCAGCGCTTGTTGATATAATTAACAACATAAACGCCAATTTCCCCGCTATTCCACACATTCCAATAAGGGATTATGACCTGGGGCAATATATGACGACCCATCCCTGGTGGGCTATAGGTTGGACTCCCCTTGCCTTATTCCCCTGCATAATTGGGCTTGGTTTCCTTCTCCCTCTTGACCTCTCCTTTTCCTGTTGGTTCTTCTATTGGTATTGGAAGTTTCAAAGGGTTGTGAGCGTTGCCTTCAATCTCCATGTCGGTAGACCGGATATGCCATATATCAATGACCAATCAGCGGGCGCGTATATAGGGGTTACTTTCTTTGTGATATGGGTAGCTCGTCACTATTTGAAGGAGGTCTTCAAGAGAGCCTTGGGTATGAAATCGGAATTGGACGATTCGGATGAGCCTATGTCATATAGGACGGCAATTTTAGGACTTCTCATAGGATATCCATTAGCTGCTTATCTCTTCGTAAGAGCTGGTATGAGTTGGAGTGTCTCACTAATTGCCCTGGCTATCTTTTTCATTCTCTCCATCGCTGTGGCAAGGATGAGGGCGGAGCTTGGTTCACCAGCGCACGACCTCCACTTTGCCGGTCCCGACCAGATGATAACCCGCATCTGGGGAGTAGAGAACATATCTCCGAGGAATCTCACTGTTCTTTCTTTATATTGGGGTTTCAACAGGGCTTATCGTTCTCATCCAATGCCCCATCAAATGGAAGGATTCAAAATAGCGGAAAGAACAAACACAAGTTACAAGCAATATATGTGGATTATGTTACTTGCTTCCTTCATCGGTTCATTCGTTGCATTTTGGGCTCTTCTGGACCTTTACTATAGAATAGGTGCCGCTTCAGCGAAAGTAGTTGGACCCGCTACTTGGTTTGGCTGGGAACCTTATAACAGACTTTCCTCCTGGATAGAAACTCCAGCCAAACGGGATCCACTGTGTTCGGTCTTCACCGGCGTTGGCTTTGCTGTATGTCTTTTCCTTATATTTATGAAGACATCATTTTTCTGGTGGCCATTCCATCCTGTTGGATACGCCGTTTCCTCTTCCTGGAGTATGAGCTGGATGTGGTTCCCAATCTTCATTGCTTGGTTGATCAAGTTTATCATAATGAGGACCACTGGATTGAAAGGTTATAGGGTTGCTTTACCCTTCTTTTTCGGATTGATTCTCGGTGAGTTCACAGTGGGAAGCCTTGCCAATATAATGGGAATTCTCTTTAATTGGCGCATATATCACTTCTGGGGTTGATGAGAGGAAATCCCTTAATTTGGTTTTTGTTAGCTGTTTTTTATTTGATAAATCCGATTTTAGCCGAGGACATTTGGTATTGGACCTCGGAAGATAGAAAGGAATTCTCCCAGCCAAATTATCCCTGTTTGGATTGGGATATCGTAAAGGTGGGTGCTAAATTCAAGATGAAAGAAGGCGAGTTCGGTTGGTTGAAAGCTTGGGTGAGAATTCCTGAGAAAATAGATGAACAGAGCGTCAAAGGTTTACCTGTTGCTATGTTTGTCTCTACAAGCGAGGGTGGTGAGATATATGTTGATGGAAAGCTTCAAGCAAGATATGACAATGACCATCCTGGAGCGGCACTGCTGAGTAAGCATGCAGTCCCCGGGGAGGTTCACACTTTGGCGATAAGGGTTTTTGGACCAGTAATGGGAGAAAGAGAAGTGGTATTCGAGCAAGCAGAGCTGAAGATAATACCCTTTGAGAAAGCGAACAAGCCTTGTCTTATTAGAATTAATCCAAGGAATATTCAGGGAATACTGCCACGCCCGCTTGCCGGCATCTCGCAGGGAGGTGGGATGGCTGATTATGAACCCGACACTGCTTTGGCATTAAAGGACCTAAAACCTCTATGGTTCAGGATGGACAATGTTCTCACCTCGGTTGTAAGGGAGGAAAATGGAAAATTGGTTTATGATTGGACAGATTTCGATAGGAGGATTGACTTCATATTCCAGACGGGGGCAGAGCCAATCATCTGTCTCTCCTATATGCCAATTCCTTTTGATGCTATTCCTGACCCCGACCGCCATAGTGCTCCCAAAGATTACACTTTATGGGAAGATTTATGCTATAAAGCGGCTAAACATTGTATAGAGAGGGGTAAAAGGGTGCGCTATTGGGAGGTTTGGAATGAGGCAAATGCGGGATGGTTAAAACCACCGCCCGGTATCACTCCATTGGAAGCTTATCTTAAACTATATGAAGCTTCTGTTAAAGGGATAAAAAAAGCAGACCCAAATGCCCTTGTTGGAGGACCTTGCAATGCTTCAGGACCTTGGGATTATTCAGAGGAGAGACCCTATTGCATCAATGGAGAAACTTATATGGAGGGCTTGCTCAAATTCTGCAACGAGAAAGGATTGCCACTTGACTTCATAACCTGGCACGAATATTTCCATCCGCCGGAAGTTTATATTGAAGAAATGGAGAAAACCAAAGCTATACTCGCGAAATATCCCAGAATTGAGAGAAGAATAAAGGGTTTTTTCCTAACCGAATTCAACTATGCTTGGTGGCCAGATTTCGCCCAGGATAACGAAGTTGGTTCCGCCTGGGTTGCTAACAATATCATTAGAGCGAGTATACCTGCGGGAATAACAGGTGTATGCTTCTTCTACGCCAAGGATGGGGATAAAAGATTCAGAGGAAGCTGGGGTATGTTGATAGGAGATAATATACCCAAGCCTTCCTATTTTGTTTTTAAGCTTTTCTCTATGATGGAAAAAGATAGGGTAGAGACACTTGGCGGAGATGACGAGATATGCGCTCTCGCTTCTATTTCTCCTGGCTCTTCCCGTTTGACAATCTTGGTTGTAAATTTCGCCGAACGCTATGGAATTCCTCGCTTAGTAAAAATTGTAATTGAGCAATTGCCAGCTACACTGAGAGGCGGAATAAGCAGGCTATTTCTTATTGACCCTGAGCATAACAATGTTTTCCACAATCCCAGTGTGAGAAAATTGGAATGCACGAGGGAGGGAAAAATCCCCTTAAAAAGTAGGTGGGAGATAAATCTTAACCTTCTTCCCAATAGCGTGGCTTTGATAGAACTTTCAGAAAAGGAATTTGGGCGGAAAAATTTCAGGAATCAGAGAGACGCCTTGCGACGATGATGAAACCAGTATGAGATACCATTCTCAGCTCTGGTCGCGCTATTCTTTCTTCTATAACCCAGGGACGCACGAGCACCTCTTGAACCCTTATCTGGGCGAACCCGCCTGTCTCCTTCATTGCCAAAACCAGCCGATGGATTTGCAGAACTGTTGGAAGGAATGAAGCGAAGAATCCACCTGGGCGAAGGGCTTTTTTCACTTGCTCTATCGCTAACCACGGTTCGGGAAGATCGAGAACAACCTTGTCCACATTTTCCTCATCAATGCCTTGGTTTATGTCCTTCAACTTGAGCACGAAATTCCTCACTCCCCATCTCTCTAAGTTCTGTCTTGCTATCTTTGCAAAGTCTTCTCTAATCTCATAAGTGTAAACTGTTCCCTTATTTGCTAATCTACAAAGAAAAAGCGTTAGGGCTCCTGAGCCTGTCCCGGCTTCAACTATGTTATCCTCCGGCTTTATATCTGTTAATGTTCCAAGGAGAGCACAATCTTTGGCATACATAACCTGTGCTCCCCTTGGCATTTCGAGGATATACTCTTCCAAAGATGGGCGGAAGACCATCAACTTGCTACCTAATGAGGAGAAGACCACGCTTCCTTCCTCTTTGCCAATTATCGCCTCGTGTTCTACCACCCCGCTATGATAATGAAAAGCTTTACCCCTTTCTAAGGTTATCAAGTACCTTCTGCCTTTCGTATCGTAGAGGACGGCAAGTTCACCCTCTTGAAAAACGGACATCAGGCACCGAACTTTTCTTGAATGGAGAGTAGGTTCGTAAGGATGTTCATTACATCAAACCCCCTTATCCTTCCCAAACCTCCCTTGGCACAGGCGCGTTCTCCAAAGCAGTCAACATCATCTGGGCGAACACCTTCGCCCCAAATGACGATGGGGACAGGGTCCCCTGAATGGTCCTTAACGCTCACAGGGGTTGAATGGTCAGCTGTAAGAACTATGAAGGTGTTCTGGGGGTCAATGCCGGACAGGATTGTTCCAAGCATTCTATCTATCTTCTCAACAGTTTCTACCTTTTTCAATGCTTCTCCATCGTGTCCTGCTACATCTGGTGCTTTAACATTGCAGAGAACGAAGTCGTGTGTTTCAAGCGCTGAGAGAACAGCCTTAGCTATAGCCTGTTCATCCGTATCATAAGAACCTGTTGCCCCTTCAACATCTATAACATCCATCTTCAGGTATCTACCTACTCCCTTCAATAACCCAACCTCAACGATGCAAGCACCATTCAAATGGTACCTATCAAGAAAAGACGGAATGTGAGGTGCTGTGCCGGCACCCCTTGGTAATACGATATTGGCTGGTGGTAAACCCTGGGATTTTCTCTCTATATTAACGGGGTGATTTCGCAATATATCAAATGACTTTCTTACAAACTCATTAACGATTCTTGCTGTTTTCTGTGAGGCGCTATCGTTGGGGTCAATTGCCTCTACTGTATGGACTTTAACACCTTCCTGATGAGGGTCGGCATCTGTTACATTGTGTCCCAAGCCTTCACCTCTGAGGACCAAGCCAGCTCTATGTTCAACTGATTCTTTGAATAGAATCTTGACATCTTCTATCACCATTCCGTTCAGTGCTTCTGCTAATGCTTTCGTACCCTCTCGTATCCTGCCAGCTCTTCTGTCTACAACAACGAAAGATTCTTCGTCCACGGTAGCGAAGTTACAGCGAAAGCAAATATCCCCCTTCTCTACATCAAGTCCTATGCCCGCCGCTTCAAATGCTCCTCTACCGGTGTAGTATTTATAGGGGTCATATCCCAGTATCGCGAGATGTGATGTATCGGAGCCCGCCCTTATGCCCGGTGCGATAGGGTCCATTATACCGCATTCTCCTTCCTTAGCAAGCCGGGACATATTTGGTTTGCGAGCAATCTCTATAGGGGTAAATCCTCCGAGCTCTTTTACGGGTCTATCGCCCATACCGTCGCCGATTATTATTATAGCTTTTTTCTCCATTGATAAAATGCCTCCTTAATAAATAAAATTGGTGGAGCCGAGCGGAATCGAACCGCCAACCTCCTCATTGCGAGCGAGGTGTTGTCCCATTCAACTACGGCCCCACCTATCTATTTAATATACAGCTATAAATCCCTAAAGGCAACCCTTTTGAAAAGTGTCTTCCTAAATTTCCTCAAATTAAACTCGTCATAGGGGCTCATACCATTTGCCTTCTCATAGTAAAAATCCGCCATATGCTGGTCACCTATGAGCCACTGAATATCCCCCAAAAGGCAGAAGTAAACGGAATTTGTTGGTTTTAACTTACAGGCTTTTGCAAGTTCGCTTTCAGCGTTTTTCCAATCCCCGACAATAGCAAGGGCGATTCCCAACCAGGCGTGATAGAAATCGTCCAGGGGTGTAAGTTCTACGGCGATTTTCCAGTGTTTTATCGTTTTTTCGTACTCATCCATTTCAAGAAAGATTTCACCTAAGAGGAAATGATAGAAGGCATCATTGGGATTTTCTTGGAGAACTTCCTCAAGTAGCTGGGAAGCAGATGCGAACTTACCCATATCCTTGAGCAAAAGGGCAAGACGATATTTGTAAAAGCTTCTTGGAGATAGCTCTATAGCTCGCCGATAGAGCTTATCAGCGATATGCCATTTGCCGAGGAATCGGAAGAACTCCCCCAGGCTGAACAATGCTTCAGGAGAAGCAGGGTTAAGTTTAACCGCCTTCTTGAAGTATTTTCTCGCCTGTGGAGATAACTGATTCATAAGGGCGATCTCGCCTTGTAGGAGGAGACGAGAAACCTCATTTTCCTTTGTTTTCCTTGTATTCCTCTGCATTTTAGATATCTTATCATAACTTTTCCCTGCTGTCAATAATAAGTGTAACTGGACCATTGTTGGTCAAACTCACCAACATCTTCTCCCCGAATATACCCGTCTTGGTTTGTGCATATCTCTCAAAGAGAGAAGCAGAGTAGGAGAACAAAGTTTTAGCTAAATCGTGAGGAGCAGCTTGGGTGAAATCTGGGCGTCTACCCCTCTTGGTTGAAGCGAGAAGAGTGAACTGAGAAACGAGTAAAACCTCCCCGCCGATGTCCAACAAAGAGAGGTTCATCTTTCCTTCTTCATTCTCAAAAATGCGGAGGTTGACAATCTTTTCCACGATGTATTGGGCGTCTTTTTCGCTATCATCTTTGTGAATACCAAGAAGCACCAGGACGCCTTTCCCGATAGCAGCGACCTCTTTACCATTTACTACAACTGAGGCATTGTCAACTCTTTGAACTACTGCCCTCATACCTTGCTCCTCTTTTGCGGTATTCCCACTCTTCTAACATTGAGAACATCACTCAAATTAGATATTTTTTCAACTATTTTATTGAGTGATTTAGCATCCACGACATCTATAACAGCTTTTATAAAAGCGGTATTGTTTGCTTTCGTCGCTACTTTAAGAGACCTGATGTTTATTCCTTCACTGCTTATTATGGCACTTATATCGGATACTAACCCAATCCTGTCCAATGCTTCCACCTCTATTGCAACTGGTACCGCCTTTTCACTCCTACCCCAGTTTATCTTGACTAATCTTTTCTTTTCTTCAGGGGGTAAATTCTCTATATTGGGGCAAGCGGAAAGATGGACGACTATTCCTTTGCCCCTGGTTATGAAACCGATAACATCTTCACCAGGAAGAGGATAACAGCATCGTGCCCTCTTTATCAGCAAACCGTCCATACCGATCTCGGGAATACTTACCTTTGGTGCCGATTCAAGGACCTCTATGTTGGGGGGCAAAACATATTTTCTCTTAATCTTTTCGACGATGGAAGTAAGTGAGGTTGAACCGTACCCTATGGAGGCGAGTAGGTCGGTTGGTGAAGCAAAGCCAAGGCGAGGGGCAAGTTCCTGTAGAACTTTTTCAAGAGAGAAATCGGGTGGAAGATTGGGGATATTTGCGATTTCCTTAGAGAGAAGGTTTTTTCCTTTTTCAATTGCTTCTTCCCTATTCTGCTGTTTAAAAAACCTTTTGATACAGCTTTTGGCGTGGGAGGTCTTGACGAATCTCAACCATTCAAGTGAGGGACGAGCGGATGACCTCGTTAATATCTCAACTTTATCACCTGTGTTAAGCACATAATCTAAGGGAACGATCTTACCGTTGACTTTTGCTCCTACACATTTATTGCCCAGTTCAGTATGAATAAGGTAGGCGAAGTCTACGGGAGTGGAGCCAGCTGGAAGGTCGAAAATGTCTCCTTTCGGTGAGAAGACAAAAACTCTATCTGCGAATAAATCTTCAACAACGGAACGAAAGAATTCCGTTGGGTCACCATAATCCGCTTGCCAGGTGAAGATTTGGCTCCGAAGCTGGCGAATTCTTTCTAAAAAATCTTTATCATCCTTCGCATCGCTTTTATAAAACCAGTGTGCTGCCAAGCCAAACTCGGCTTCCCTGTGCATATCCCAAGTCCTTATCTGCACTTCTAAGGGTTTGCCTCTTGGTCCAATTACCTTCGTATGAAGGGAACGGTAGCCATTTGGCTTGGGGGAAGCAATGAAATCTGTGAACATTCCCGGTATTGGGGTCCAGAGGTCGTGGACAATACTGAGAGCTATATAGCATTGTTCTTTCGTATAAACTATCACTCTTAGAGCTACCAAATCGTAAACTTCTTCAAGCGGGATATTATCCCTCTGCATTTTCTTGTAAATGCTCCACAGGTGCTTTGCCCTTCCATATACCGTTGCATCTATATTTTCCTTTGCTAATCTTTCCTTGAGTATTTTTCCTGCTTCTTCTACTTCAGTTTCTCTATCTACCCTGATTTTCTCTAATTGTTCCTTCAAGTTCTCAAATTCCTTGGGATAGAGGTACTGAAAAGCGAGGTCTTCAAGTCTCCATTTGAATTCCCAGATTCCCAGGCGATTAGCTAAGGGTGCGAAGACCTGCATCGTTTCCTCTGCCATTTTTTTCTGCCTTTCCCGCGGTAGAGCATAAAGGGTTTGCATATTATGCAATCTATCTGCCAGTTTTATGAATATAACCCTGATATCTTTAGCCATTGCAAGGATTAACTTTCTAATATTCTCTGCTTGGGTTATCTCTTTTCTTAGATATTCCTTCTCTGCATGGGAGAGTTTGGTAACAGCATCAACAAGTTCCGCTACATGGTCGCCGAAATTGGATTTGATAAATTGAAGGTCATAAAGCTTGCTGTCCTCAAGGACATCGTGTAGGAGAGCAGATATGATAACATCTTCGTCCATTCCAAGGTCAGCAAGTATGAGGGCAACATTTAGTGGATGGTAAATATAGGGCTCTCCTGATTCTCTGCGGAAATCTTTATGGGCGAAGTATGCAGTTTCAGCAGCGAGATATATTCGCCCCTCGTCCAATTTCTGATGTCTTTTTCTCATCTTTGAAATCAGGTTCCTGACGAGGGACTTTATATCATCCGTCATCTAAAACAAATCCTCCCATAGTAGAAGTTGTCCCAGATATGGTCTTTTTTCCTCGGAGACAATTATATTATCCTCCTCGCTCCACCCTTTTAGCAAGAGGAGAGGTTGACTTGAGTCTTTATCCACATCCAAGCTATAGATGATCGAACATCTGTGGGGAAGCCCCTCAAGGAGTTTCACGGGGCTTAGACAGATGAGCTCTGTTCCATTTTGTTGTAAGGTGAGAACGGCATACCTACCGTTTGGGAAAGAATTGACTCCTTTGACCTCTACATCCTTGCTGATGAAGAGGGGTTGGGGATTGTCTATCCCAAAGGGAGCGAGAAGGGAGATTTCCTGGGCAAGCCTGAAACTTATTTCTTGGAACGTGAGGATAGCTTCAGCTTCCTGTTTTGGACGAAGCTCATCCAAGGAGAGATATTTGCTCGCTATCTCGTTGATGTGCTCTTTAAAGGGATAAAAATTTCCTTCTTCCATTTCCACCCCTACAGCAGAGTTATGTCCGCCATAATTAATCAGAAGATGGGATATTTCCTGGACTGCTTTATATATATTAAAAGAGGGGATGCTTCTTCCCGAACCCTTGACTTTATCTCCATACTTTGAAAGGACGAACACGGGTCTTTGATACAATTCTACTAACTTTGATGCTACAAGTCCTAAAAGACCCCTGTGCCAATTTTCCCCTTTAAGTACGATGACAAGTTCTCTTTCCAGGTCAAGGCTTGATAGGTCTTCTTCTATCTCCATAAGAATTTTCGTTTCCAGCGAGCGCCGTTCCCTATTCATTTTTTCCAATTCCCGGCAAAGCGCTTCTTTCTTATTGTTATCCTCTGTTAATAGTAGCTCCAGCGCTTTCAAAGGGCTACTTATTCTCCCGGGTGCGTTAAGGCGCGGGGCAAGAATAAAGCTGACTTTGTGGGAATCCACATAGCCGTTCAACCCGGTAAATTTCTTAAGCATATCAAGCCCGTTTGAGGGTATAGTTCCCAATTTTTCCAGTCCAAACTTAACGAGTATTCTGTTTTCTCCAAGGAGTGATGCCAAATCCGCAATTGTGCCAAGCGCTACCAAGTCGAGCTTTTCGTAAAGTGGTCCCAAGCTTTTCCCAAAAGAAGAAATCAGGGCTTGCCCAACTTTGAAGGCAACGCCTACGCCAGCAAGTGCTTGGAATGGGTAGGAATCGGAGAATTTGGGATTCACCAGGGCTAAAGCTGAAGGTCTCTCCGGCATTTCGTGGTGGTCCGTGATTATCACATCTATCCCATTCCCATTAAGCTTCTCTACTTGGGCGTGGGAGGAACTGCCGCAGTCAACGGTCACAAATAAACCTGCTCTTAATTCAATTGCCTTTTTTACTGCGTAATCAGATATGCCGTGTCCTTCTCTCTGCCTGTTTGGAATATAGCAGAAGACTCTTCCTCCCAAAGAAACGAGAATCTTCGCCAACAGGGCTGTGGCGCATATACCATCCACATCGTAATCTCCCTGAAGGAATATCGGTTCTTTTTCTATTATCGCTTCTCTCAACCTTGCTACAGCCAGCTCCATTTCCTCCAGTTGAAAAGGGTCATTTAGATATGAAAGCTTGGGAAAAAGGAATTTTTTTGCTTCAGAGATGTCTTCTATGCCTCTATTAAGAATGAGGGAGGCGGTTAAGGGTAAAATTGGAAGCTCTCGTGCCAATTCCCTCGCTTTTTCTTCATCTTTTTTTCTTGCTTTCCAAATTTCCCTTGACATCCTCTACCTCGGGTTCCATATGGATTACAATTACCGAGGAAGGAAAAACCTCTTTGATATCGTTTTCTAAATGTTCTGATAAATCGTGGGCTTCTTGAAGGGAGAGACCATTCGGAAGGAGGATATGCATATCCATCTGCAAGCCATTACCTGCTTTGCGGATTCTCAATTTATGAAAACCTGTGAGTTCGGGATAATGCTCTCTGAGAATATCGCTTACTTTCTCGTAAACATCCTCGGGTACCCTATCCAGAATCTGATGAAAGGCTTCCCTATAAATAATCACGGCTGTTTTGAGGAAGAAAAAGGAGATGACAAAGGCTATCAGGGGGTCAAACAAATGGATATCGGTAATTCTCACCACAAGCAATCCTAGTATAATACCAACAGAATTGTATAAATCTCCTTTATAATGTCCGATGAGGGAAAAGATTGAGAGGGAACCAGTTTCACGCCTTATTTTGGAAAAATATTTAACGAGGGAAATCCTGAATAGGATATTAATCAACATTATTCCAACGCCAAGCTCGGGCATTTTTACTGGGATATTGTGGAGCACCTTATTAATTGCTTCGTAGAAGATAATTCCCGCGAGTCCCAACATTAGCGTCGCTTGGGAAAGAGATGCAACGGCATCGTATTTGCCGTGCCCAAAAGGATGGTCCTCATCAGGGGGACGGGCAGCTTGGCGAAGGAAGAAATAGATGAGGGTGGAGGCTATGAGGTCAAGTAGCGAATCTAAGGCATCGGCTAATACGCTAAGGGAGGAAATGAGGAAACCGACAATCCCCTTTGAAGAAAGAAGGATAAGTTCGGAAAATATAGCAACCAGGGTAGCCCTGTATGCTTTCGTTTCCCTACTGGTCATAAAAATTTGTTTTCATCTTCTCCTTCTCTTTTTCTTCTTTTTGATGGTTCCGCTACCACTCTCCAAACCTTTGGGTGTTGGGACAAAAACGGCTGAAGCGGGGGGGGTACTTACTTCTCGTTCCTCGGGTACTCTTGTTGCAGTAGGGACAACAGGTTCAGCTTGGGTTTTCCTTGTTCGGCTTGTCCAGAGGTAAACTATCGGAGAAGCATTGAATATGCTTGAATAAGTTCCCGTTATGGTTCCAATTATCAATGCTGTGATGAAGTGCTTTATAGTGGGACCACCGAAGAAAAATAGTGCCAAGAGGACGAGTAAAACCGTCAAAGAGGTGTTGATTGAGCGCACAAGGGTTTGATTGATACTTTTATCCACTATCTCTCCGAAACTTTCGCCTCTTTTCCTCAGTCTCCAATTCTCTCTTATTCTATCGAAGACCACGATAGTATCGTGAACGGAGAAACCAACCATTGTCAGAACGGCGGTAACGAAAAGGGAATCTATTTCCATCCCTGCTAATTTACCAAGGATAGCAAAGGAGCCGAACATAACGAGGACATCATGGAGGGTCGCTATTACGGCAGCCGCTCCATATTTTAACTCGTTGAATCGGAAGGAAAGATAGAGGAGGATAAGTATGGATGCAAGGAAAACGCCCCAAAAAGCCTTGGAGGTCAATTCTCTGCTTATGATGGGTCCTACAGTGTCTACGGATAGGACCTTCATTTGTCCGAACTTTTCCGCAAGAAGTTCTTCTATCCTTTTCGGAGCTTCGGGGTCGGTTTGCTTTATCCTTATGTATAATTCCCTATTATCCTTACTTGTTTGAACATAGGCATCTGAGTAACCCTTGCTGGAAAGGAGCGATCTTACATCTGGAAGGGAAACTGGCTTTTCAAATCGGAGAGTTATCAAACTTCCACCAGTGAAATCTATGCCTTTTTTAAGCCCCTTAATTGGGGGTGCATAGAAGATAATACCAGGGATTATTATGGCCAGGCTTATAGCGAACCAGAGCTTCCAATGCTTAACGAAATGGAAATATTTACCTTTCGTCCAAGTAAACACCCCATACAGTTTGATGTTGCGAGCGAATGGGAAGAGGTTCTCCGTAACAAGCAGTAATGTTCTGCTCACTGTTATAGCTGTGAACATAGAGAGAATTGTTCCTATTCCGAGTGTGAGAGCAAATCCCTTAATGGGTCCTGTTCCAATTGCGTAAAGAACTATAGCCGAGATAACAGTTGTTGTATTGCAATCAAATATGGCTGTAAATGCCCGATGGAATCCTGCATCAATTGCGGAGCGTAGGGTTTTACCTGCACGCAACTCTTCTTTCAAACGCTCAAATATAAGGATATTTGCGTCAACTGCCATACCAATCGTGATGATCAAAGCAGCGATACCAGGGAGAGTCAATGTAACCGGAATGCCCTTAAAGATAGCAAGCATAAAGAGAGTGTAGAGGAGAAGGGCTATATCGGCGATTAAACCGGGTAGCAAGTAGTAGCCAAGCATAAATAGCATCACAAGTATCAGACCAATGATTCCGGCTCGTAGGCTTTTCTCCAGAGAATCTTGACCCAAAGTCGGGTTCACTTTTTGGACTGAATCTATGACAAGGGGAACTGGCAAAGCACCAGCATTTATCAACTCAGCGAGTTGTTGGGCTTCCTTCAAAGTTCCTTGCTTAAACTCTATTTTAACTTCCGCAGTATAGATATGTTCCTGGACTCTTGGTGCGCTGATTATTTTGTTATCAAGAACAATCGCGACAATATCACCAACATGCCCCGCGGTGAAAGCTGCGAACTTTTTTTGCCCTTCTGGGTTTAGGGAAAAGACAACCTCCGGCCATCCCGCGGGACCAGGCTGAGCAACTGCTCTCCTCTTGGGATTTAGGTCTTTACCCGTAAGGATAATAGGAGCATTTTCTAAAACTTTTGAGTGAGGAACCTCGTTCCCATGGATATCGTAGAAGACAATTTCTTCTCTCCCATCAGGGGTTTCCCGTACTTCCATTTTATATGGTGCCGTAGGGTTGTTTTCCGTTTGGACATCTTGAAGGTAGCGAAACTCAACCATTGCGGTTGATTTGAGCATTTCAAGAGCCTGTTCTTCTTTCTCAATGGCGGGCAATTCAACAACTATCTGGTCGGTGCCTTTAGCTTGAATTAGAGGTTCCGAAACACCAAGAGCATCCACTCTTCTCCTTATTATATTAATTAGAGCTCGCTGGTGGCTGGCTGTTATCTTGGGAACATCGGGAGTTGGCTGGGCTTTGAGGACCAACCTTATACCACCAGCAAGGTCGAGCCCTAATTTGAAGGGCTTCTTATATACTACATATCCGCAGCCAACTACGAGAAGGAATACCAAGATCAGGATATGCTTCGGTTTCATCTTCTACCTCCTTGTGATTTCATTATAAATCCTAACAGTCAATAAGTCAAATTGATGCACAATCACATAACATATCGGGCTTTTCCCCAAATATATAAGCGCTTGTTGTATTCATTTTTACCAAAATCAAATCTGAAACCATTAAATTGAATAATTTCAAATAGCCTGTTCTTCTTGCTTAAATGGCAGAGAAGATTTACTATTCTTCAAAAGCAAAAAAGGGGGTAATAGATTAAGATGAAAAAAATTTCCTTTACTTGTACAATTTTTTTAGTGTTTTTTCTCACTATATCAAGCCAGGGAGGTCTTACTATGAATGACAAAGGTAGGAAAGAAGCAATAAGACAAATAGCAAACTGGGCTAGTTATTCTTTCACTGGGAGAAAGCTCTACCCCCCTCCCGTTAATCTAAAATTGCTCCGACAAGATTTTGCCCTACTCAAATTTGGCGAATCATGTATGGATACCCCTATAAAAATAGGTAAGAAAGAATATGCTCACGGGCTTGGCACCCACGCAAATAGTGAGATTGTTGTGGATGTTCCCCGTGGCGCAAGGATTTTCAAAGCGTTCGTTGGTATTGATAATAACCAGGATACGCAGGGAAAACGTGGAAGCGTCGTCTTCAGCGTGGAAACTGATGGGAGGGAGCTGGTAAAAACGCCCGTGTTAAAGGGGGGCGATGAACCATTCCTCATAGAAATCCCTCTCACTCCCGACATTTCCCAGCTCATTCTCAAGGTCGATACCACTCCTGATGGACCTGGCTGGGATCAAGCTGATTGGGCTGATGCCCAGTTTATTATGAGCGATAAAAGGATAATCTGGCTGGATGAAGGACAGAACGACTTAATTTTGATGGAAAGTCCCACCCCTCCATTTTCGTTCTTCTACAACGATGTCCCTTCTTCTTCTTTTATCAACAATTGGCAAAGAACCGTTGAGAAAAAGGACGAGAAAGACTGGATATTCTACAGGGTTTCTTGGCTTGACCCAGATACGAAGCTTTTGGTAGAAGCAGATGTCAAAATATTTAGGGATTTCCCTGCTGTTGAATGGGTCCTCTTTTTTGAGAATAAGGGCGATAAGAAGACGCCTATTATAAGGGATATCCAAGCTATAGACACAAAGTTGGTTACGGGAAACCTCTATAGGGAAGCAGTTTTGCATCATCTGCACGGCGATTCCTGCGATGAGAACTCCTTTTTCCCTATGGATACTTCCCTCCCAATTGATAGGAGCATAAGGATTGCCCCAACAGGAGGGAGACCATCCTCTATAAGCGGTTTTCCCTTTATGAACTTCCAGTATGCCCAGAGAGGGGTAATATTGGCAATAGGCTGGACAGGTCAATGGTGTGTATCGTTTGAACGTCCCAAGAGCCAGACCTGCGAGACCCATCTCAAAGCTGGTATGGAGCTAACCCATTTGAGCCTCTATCCGGGAGAGCGGATAAGAACTCCCCGCATCCTTATTATGACTTGGAAAGGCGATAGATGGGATGCTCACAACCTTTTCCGAAGGCTTTTGTTAGCCCACTATGTTCCCCAAATAAATGGGAAAGTCCCCGAACTGCCCATTGCACTCCAGACATTTGACCGCTATAATTTCACTCTTCCTCGTTGGGCAACGGAGGAAGGACAACTGGAGGCTGTGCGCGCCGCCTACAAAATTGGCTGTGATACCTATTGGTTTGATGCCGGTTGGTTTGTTGGCGATTTCCCCAATGGAGTGGGCAACTGGTTTCCAAAGCCTCATGCTTTTCCTCGGGGGCTCAAACCGATAAGCGATCTCTGTCATAAGTTGAGTATGAAATTCGTCCTTTGGGTTGAGCCGGAGAGGGTGGCGCCTGGAACACAGATTGCAAGGGAGCACCCGGAATGGGTCTTTGGAGGGGAAAATGGGGGATTATTCAAGTTGAACGACCCTTCGGCAAGACATTGGCTAACGGAGCTTCTCTGCAAGATAATTGATGATTTCGGCTTGGATATCTATCGTAATGATTTCAACATTGACCCTCTTCCTTTCTGGCGAGCTAATGACGAACCTGACCGCCAGGGAATAACCGAGATCCGCTATGTGGAGGGGCTATACGAAATGTGGGACGAGATCCTTAGGAGGCACCCCGGGCTAATGATAGATAACTGCGCTAGTGGTGGGAGGAGAATAGATTTAGAGACGATTATGCGTTCTGTTCCCCTTTGGCGAAGTGATACAGGATGTTTTCCTGGTCATCCCGAGTGGAATCAGAATCAGAGTATGGGACTCGCCCAGTATATTCCCCTCTTCAGTGTGGGAGTATGGTCGCCCGAACCCTATGAATTCAGAAGCGCACAAACAGCTGGAGCAATATGCGAATGGGCGTATCTTGAGGATGGATTTCCTTGGGAATTAGCGAGAAAGATGGTCGTTGAGGCGAAGGAGAACAGGAAGTTTTGGCTGGGTGATTTTTATCCCCTTACGCCAGCTTCCAAATCTAACGACCAGCTGATAGCCTATCAGCTGCATCGTTCAGACTTAAAGGAAGGGATTATTTACGCCTTCCGTCGCCCTGAATGCGAATATTTTGGTCTGATTGTACCTGGAAAGGCTATTTCTCCCGATGCTACTTACAGATTAGAGATGATTGATGATTCTTTGAAGAAGACCAGGAAGATAGTAAAGGGCGAGAAGTTGCTTAATGAAGGCTTGGAGATTCGCCTTCCCAAGAAAAGGAGCAGTTTGGTCATAAGGTATAAGGAAATCACAGAGAGATGAGAACACTTTTTGCTTTATAAAAAAATATAGATATTCACCTAACCCATATTGTTAGAGCGAGGAAGCTCAAAGCCTGAAAATCAGCGTTTGCCGTATTTCCTGACGAACTCAAAGTAATAAAGTGCGTTATCCAGCGGGATATTGGGAGGGATGTGATTGCCAACAGCCATTATGAAGCCCGGGCAATGTTTAGCCGTATCTATGCACCTTTTCACTTCCTTCTCTATGTCCTCCTTACCACCAAATGTCAACACACGACAATCAGCATTTCCAACTATAATATGAGTCTTCCCGTATCTCTCCACGATATATTCCAAACTTGTGAGTGGTTCAAAAATGAACCCTTCCGCTCCAGCTTCTACAAAATCATCTATGAATTCCGTGAAATTGCCATCTGAACAGAAAAGCACCTTTATCCCTTTCTCCTTCAAAGGTTCCCAAAGTTTCTTGTATCTGGGAAAGACATATTTTCTGTACCAATTGGGGTGGATAAATGCACCTTCTGTCCATACCATATCATCGTGGCAGATAAATGCCTTTATACTCGTCTTCGCCCACGCTTTGATATTTGCCAGGCTCAATTCAAAGAATCCTTGAAGAACATAATCTCCAAATCTATCAGGATCCGTGCCAACAGCGAGGAGGAACATTTCCCAACCGAATGCTTGTATACATCCCGAGATAAGCGTCTTGTAATAGCCCCCAGGAAAAACAAGATTTGGATAAGCTTTTTGCCCATCTTCGTAAACCTTTTGGAAGAATGCCGCCCTCTCGTCTATATCAAATGAGCCGTACTCTTTTACTGCATCAAAGGAGAGGACCTCTTCGGGCGTTCGGAAGGGACAATAAACTTTATCCCTGAAATCGATGCCCCCTTCCATATAAACAGCATGTCCCATATCGGTGACCCTGCCCACGGCTCCCCAATCTACCGGTCCGTCGTGGGAAAACCAGAGGAAGTCATATTCAGCCCACTCGTAGAAGAGCTTCCAGGCTTTATAGCTCTCCTCAGGGTCAGGGCTTAGGGGGTCATAGCCGGTAATGTGGCGAACAAGGGCTGTATGAGCGCAATATTCAGTTCGTCCAACTCTTTCCGTGAATTCAAGGTTGAGAATTTTGTTTCCTATCTCATAGGACATAAGAAAATCTCTTGCCTCCTTTATAATTTTTAACTAAATTATGAGGGCGGAGCAATGATATGGTAAATCGTTTCTTTATAAAACTTTTTCTCATCTTTTTTCTCATCCCCTGCCTGGCAGGTCAGTTTGAGCTTAGGGGCATTTGGATGCAAGCTACCCAAATAAGGGATAGAGAATCCGCAGAAAAAATAGCACAAAGAATCGCTTCTGCCAAACTGAACGCGGTTTTCGTCCTTGTTTACTACTGGGGTGGTAAAAGCTTTTTCAGAACTGATTATGCACCACTTGCACAGGAAAATCTAAAGGATGATGACCTCTTCTACTACTTCGTTCAGGAATGCCATAAGAGAGGGATAAAGGTTTTCGCTAGGTTCTCAAATGGACAGGAAGGAGGTAAAGGAAGTGACGGAATACTTTCACTTCATCCGGATTGGCAAATAGAGAACGCTAAAGGAGAGAAAAGGAGGTGGTTTGATTTAGGGAAGAAAGAAGTAAGGGATTTTCAACTGAAACTTATTGCAGACCTGTTAAAGGATTATCCTGTTGATGGAGTGCAATTGGATTATATCCGTTTTCCTTCCAACGATTACTGCTATTGTGAGGAGTGCCGTAGTGGCTTTAGGAAAATCTACGGAGTTGACCCTTTGGATTTGCTTTATGGAATACCTATCAGCCTTTCAATCCACTCTAAACCACTTGTGAAAGTGGTCACTGCGAAGGTTTTGGCTCGTTTTGATAATGGTACTCCAGCCATTACTATTAAGGAAAATTCCTCAAAAGGTTGGCTTCTCTTCTTCAATTGGACAGTGGATGAAAATTCCTTTCCCCTCTTTTCTCGCACTCTTTGGCGGGCGCTGGAAGGTGAAGGTACTATATTGATTCCTCTCCAGCGGAATGGGCTTAGTTATGATAAAGAGAATTTTCAGTTAATGCTGAAGCTTCTTAAAGAAGGGGGATATAAATGGGGAATGTTGGGTGAGCTGAAGCAACTTGACCCAAATAATTTAGTGGTGTTGATTCCGGGCTTGGAAACGATTGGTGAGGATGTGAGTAAGGACTTAGAGGAATTTGTTAACAAAGGTGGCAGAGTAATAGTCACCCTTGGAAGGCGAGGGATAAAGGGTTCCTCCATTGAAGATATTCTGGGAGTGAGCGGGCTGAGTGATGTAATGAGGGGAAAACATTATATCTTACCTGTTGAAACGCATCCGCTCATACCAATGTTCAGTGACAACAATGAAAGGCGGAAACTAATTGAAGAGTGGCTCTCATATCGTAAGGCTCTTATAACTTCATTTGTAGAAGAAGTATTCAGAATGTTAAAAGGGCATTCCGATTCGCTCCAATTGAGCGCAGCAGTGTTCTATAACAAGATAAGCGCTGATAGAGTCCTTCAAGATTGGTACAACTGGATAGAAGAAGAGATAGTTGATTTCCTTGCTCCAATGGCTTATGTAGACGATGGAAGGCTGTTATCGGCTATCAAGGAATGGAAAAGATATGACCCTGAGCTAAAGAGAATTATAGCGGGCTTGAGCATTTACAAAGTGGTCAGAGGAAGGGAAGTATCAAAAGGCAAAAACGAAGTGATGAGGCAGCTTGAAATATTAAAGAGGGAGGGAGCAAAGGGATTCATACTCTTTTCCCTACCATTCCTCACGGATGAATTGGTCAAAGAACTTGCTAAGTTAGGGTAGTGTTGGTCAAGTTTCTCTTTTCTGCAGGTAGTAACTCTTCACTACACTCTTTAATCCTTCCATTTTCCATAAAGATATAGAAATGGAACAAGTTGGGATTGAGAAGGGGAGTGTGGCTGATGATGAATATCTGGTCAAAGGAATCGGCGATTTCTCCCTCTGTGATTACCTTTATCAATGCCTCTTTGCGTTGCTCATCAAATGAGGAAAGGGGTTCATCAAGGAAAAGGAAACGGGGAGCTATGCCTCTTTCCTTGGGGAGTGTGGCGAGGGCGAAAGCAAGCCTCAAGGCAAGCGACATTTGGTCCCTCGTGCCTCCGCTGAATATATGCTTTTCTTTCCAATCGCCCGCTCGCTCATCGTATACCTTTATTCGGTAGGTATCGGGGTCAAGCTCAACCTGGCGATATCTATCGTTAGTTATTAATGGTAATATGCTCCACATATAGCTTTCGGTACGAGGGAGGATTTTCCTTGTCATATTTTGCCTTGCTTGTTCAAGGATGTTGACGCTAAGAGTCCTTATCTGCAATTCCCTATCCAACTTCTCGTATTCCTCCCTGCATTTCTCAAGAGATGGTATGTCTCCCAAAATTTGCTTTATTAGTTCCTGCTCTTCTTTTTCACATTGAATTAGCTCAGCTCGCCTCTGGTCAAGGTTCTTATTAATCTCCTCAAGGGAAGGGAGATTTTCTGGTGGCTCACCGAGAGTGGATGAGATTTCCTTCGCCATTTTCTCCAATTCTTCTGCTCTTTCCCTATAGGTGGCGACTTTCTGCTCCTGTGCTCTCAACCTACCAATTGCTTCCTGGAGTTTTTTCTCTACCTCTTCTCTTTCCAGCTGGTCCCTTATCCTCTTTAAATTTGTTCTCAATCTCTCCCAGTCCTCGCGTGAATAAACATCTTTAATTTCCTCCCTGAAGTTCTCGGCGATTTTATCTATTTCTCTCTTTATGTTCGTTATTTCTTCTTCGGTCTTCTGCTTATCTTTGAGAAGTTCTGGCAATTTGGCGATATTCTGCTTCATATTACCTATATCGTTTTCCAGCCTTCCCGTTAGCTGACGCAAGTCTCCCATATCGAGAGGTAACCCAAATTCTTCTGCCAGTAATGCTAACTTTTCTTCCCATTTCTTTACAAGTTCCTCCATCTTCTCCTTCTTAAGAGGGATTTCCTCGGGCGATAAAGAATATATATGAGTAGGAAATACTTGTTCAAGCTGTCTGCTCAATTCCTCTTTTCGCCCCTGAATTTGGTTTATGGTTCTTTTGAGCTTTTCTATTTCATTCTCAAGCAATCTCACTATATTCTCTTCTTCTGCAAGCTTCTCATTTATAGTGCCGATTTCCTCCAACCCGCCCAAATTTTCCCTCTCAAGCTCGTGCCTCAAATTTTTGAGGTGCGAGATATCTATTCCCTTCAAAGCGCCTTCTATTTGGGCTTTTCCGAGTCTTGCATCCATCATTTTCTTATAGGAGCGAGCAGAAAAGAGTAGGGGTAAGATGGTGATCAGGGCAAACCACTTGAAGGGGGAGAGAAGGAGAACAATAGCAAGGATGAAAGATAGGGCAAAACCAATTATCGCCTGGTTTTTGTTTCTTCCCTCTTCCTCGGAAAGTTTTTCCTTCTCTATAAGCTTCTCCTCTTTTTCCTTAACCTCGCGCCACTTTGAGAGAAGTTCAATATTCTTTTTTCTATTTTCAAGTTCTCCGTTTTTTGCTTCTAATTCTGCGTTAAGAATCTCCACACGGCTTTCCTCTTCTCCTATTTTCTTATCTATATCTAACCATTTAGCAAAATCGTTTATTCTGTTTTTTAGGGTTTCCAACCTGCTGAGTAAGCGAAGCAGGGTATAAGCTTTGTGCAATTTATTTTGAAGAATTGGGAGATTTGCTTTCTCCTTTTCTATTGCTTCAATTTGCTTGTTGATATTGTAAAGATGAGCTTCTTTTTCGCTTATCAGGCGGATATAGTGGAGGATATTGTCAATCTTATGCTCTCTATCTCTGATTTTGTGGAGGTCCTGAACCTTTGCCTGCAATTCATTGCGAGCTTTCTCAAAAATGGGGATTTTCTTCTCTTCTTCATCTGCTATTCTTCTGTTTTTCTCTGCCTCAGCGAGCTTCTCCTTAACTTCCCAGAATCTCTTCAATGTCTCGTATTTCTCTACCTCAACCTGGAGGTGAGGTTTCCTTTCCCTTATTTCCGCTACCCTCATTTTCTTCTTCCATTCCTCAAGTAATCTCTCATCCTCTTTTTTAACTTTTAGTTCTTCCTCTATTGCTTGTATCCTGTCAAGATTAAGAAGTTTCATTACGGCGCTTTCCCTTGAGGATTTATCGAGTCCCTCAAGTTTCTCCAAAGCTTTCTGTTCAACGAAGCAAGAATTCAGCAGGGTATCGGGGTCAAGGTTAATTTCTTGTTGGATGCGCCTGTTAGCTTCCCTGCTTGTGGTTATCACTTCCTCTCCCACAACAACTTTTACGGTGTTCGTCTTATTCCTTCTTATCACCCGTTCTATTTTCAAATCACCCTTGGGCAATTCCAATTCCACATAAACCTTTGCCTCGTTGAGACCGTAACCGATAAGGTCTTCACTTGCCCGTGCCTGTAGTCCTTTACCGAAGAGGCAGAAATAAACGACCTCAAATAAACTGCTCTTGCCCGCTTCATTATTTCCCTGGATGAGGAAGGTCCCCTTTGGAGGGAATACAAGGTCTATTCCCCGCAGATGCTTGAAACCCTCTGCTTGCAATCTTCTCAATATCATTTTTATCTCACCTCCTCCAACCTGGAGAGAACGATATGCCTCGCTTCCTGGATAAGCTTTTTCATAGTTTCATCTTCTCTCTCCAGCATAGAATTTACTACCTTCTCCACTTCCTCAAAAATAGAGATATTGCCTTCTCCACCGTATGTCTCTATCAGGCTACTTTCGATTTTCAGCTCGCTAAGGTCAAGGTGGAAGTAGAAATTATTGTTATTCCCTTCTTCAACAATCCTGTTTAGGGGGATGAATTGGGTGAAAGGGGGTTTAGTTCCTGGGGAAGAATGAGCTGGTTTTATCTGACCCTTAAGCCTAAATCTGAGGAGCTGGTCTGGATGGGAGAAGGATTTCAGCTTAGATATGATGTACTCCGCTTTTTTCTCCTCGGGCTGGTTAGCGAGTTCGGAAATATGAAGCTCCACTGTACGCATTCGCTGGGGTTCGATTTTCAAATACTTTATTTTGGGTTTATTCTCAAGCTCCACATAATAAAAACCGGTTTCATTTTCCTCCTCACCGAAATCCAACCTTTCCGTTGCACCGGGGATTATAACCAGCTTGTTTCCAAGTTCAAAATGGCTGTGAGGATGTATATGCCCTGCAACGATTATATCAGCGGGCAAATCACGCAGACAGCTGAGAGGGACAAAAGCTCCCTCATACATTCTTGGCATCTTTCCCTCTATTGCGTAATGGAACATAAAAATCCTGAAATCCCCCTCAGCTGGAGTATGGTTCAATGATTCTAAGGGATTTCCATCTCTAATACGTGGGTCACAGGAGACCCCGGCGATGACCAACCTTTTTCCGTTTACATCTATTACTTCAGCCTCTGATGTGTGGAAAAAGCGGAAGAATTTCGCTAAACCTGCTTCCTCATATAGGTGGAGGACTGGTGCCCCGCCTGCTTCGTAGATAGCTTTCGGTATATCGTGTGTGCCACCTATTAGGTATGTTCTTATTCCTGCTTCTTTCAATCTCTTCAGCTCTCTGAAGGTCAGGATGACCTCTTTATAGCGAGGGTCTGGCATATCAAAGAGGTCCCCTGCGTGGAGGAAGACATCCACTTTCTCTTCAATAGCAAAGTCAACCACTTTCTGGAAAGCTTGCCTAAGGCGTTCACGCCTTTTTTCAAGTTGTTCTGGTCTCATTCTTGCGTAATACGCATTAAGATGTGTATCGGAGCAGATAACCAGCTTGACCATGGCTAAACCCCAAAATTCATTTCTTTGAATTGTTCATCCTTTTCAGCGAGACCGATACGAGCTTGTATCTTTTCCTGACTCGCCAGTTGTAGCTCCTTTATTAAATCTACATCCGCGCCACCTTCTGCGGATTCCCTTTCTCCCACTCTTATCATAACGGGAACCCTGGTAAGCCCACCGAGGATGACCGCCTCACCAGTATTCAGACCGGGCAAATCGGCAAGTAAGGATTCGGAAATGTTTTCAGAGGCAGTCCTTACTGCTTTCTGGTCTTCGGGATTGGTCAATTTCATTATTATTTGGCTACCGCATTGGGAGAGGGTATCCTGATTTATTTTATAGGGACGCTGGGTGATGACGACGAGAAAAACCTTGAATTTGCGTCCTTCAGCAGCTATGCGGTTTATAATATCGGCGCACCTGCTGGGTTTCCCTCTCCCTGGGACGAAGTTGTGGGCTTCCTCAAGGAAGATGAACAGGGGACGAGGTAATTGTCCCGTAACTGCCTTCTCCCAAATTCCTCTTAGAGTTCTATCTACAACCACCTCCATTGCTCTCTGTTGGAGACCTGCTAAGTCCACCACGGAAAGGGTTTGAGGAGCAATTATTTCCTCAATGGGAAGGTCCTCTTCGCCCCATATTTCCAAGGAAGCAATCCTTTCCACATAAGGTTTAATCCTCCTTATGTCTTCGAAAGAGAGGGGCATCTTGGTATTTTTTCTATCCTTGCTTTTCATTTGCATATCTTGCGTTATAGCTTCAAGGAATTCTTCTCCTATGCCTTCTTCCAGCTCGTCCAGCTCTCCTGCTGATTCGCCTTTTAAGAACTCGTCCAAAGTTTCTTTCAATTCTTTAGGGGTAAAATAGGTGCTCCTCTTTTTCACGAATGAGAGCAATTTGCTTAGGGATTCCCTGATTCTGGTCCAGCTCTCGTGAATTTGAGCTATTTCGAAGATATCTTCCTCATCCAATGTCCAGAATCTTATTGTATATTTTCTGCTTCCTCCGATTTTCTCATCGCTATAGCGCCTTTCGCCCTTAAGGGGCACGCGATATACTCTAACCCAGTCAGCGAAGCTGGTTTTTCGCATATCTTTTGTGAGGCGCATCATCACATAATCTGAGTTAGGGTCAAAGACGAGAATTGTTGCGCCGAGCTTCAACAATTGTTCAAGTAGAAGACCGGCAAGATAGGATTTGCCTGCCCCAGTCTGGGCAATAATCGCCAGGTGCCTCCTCAAACCGTTTGGATTCAGCTTGACCTCAACCCCCTCCCTATTTATAAGGGTACCGATGGTGATTCCATATTCTATATTTTCTGAGAAGAATTTTTTGAGGAACTCGTCAGATGCAAGGAAAACTGGTTGACCGGGCAGGGGAGTGTGGCGTGGCAATCTAACGGATTTATCCTTTGTTAGATAGCCCAAAACATCGGCTGTGCCGATTATCTTTGGACGGGGAGAAAGTCCCTCCAATATTGCTTTCGCTTCTTCAAATGTCAATTCCTCGCCAAGAACTTGGGTTGCTACTCTCAATTCGCTCACCTGGGCTAAGACATCCACCTTGTCCATTCCCTGTTCCGTCGCAGGAACATCCCTAACCACGAGATATTCTAACCTGGGGGGACATATGCTCGGTTCCGTTACGAAGCGAAATCTTTGCGTTTCTACATTTCCCACTATATACCCTACAGGTTGATAACTTTTGACAACTTCCATATTTAAAACCTCCTTCCAAATCTCGTGTCCACCTTGCTCCTCCTTATCGGCAGTTGAACCAATTCCCTCAAAAGACTCATATAAACATCCTGGTCCTTTTCCCTCAGCATAACCTCATTATGTGCCACATAAAGAAGGTTGTGATAGACATTAAAGCCTCCGTGTGAGGAAAGTAGGACGGAGAGAAGCGGATGAACGATTTGGGGCTCTAATGATATCATATCTTTAAGCTCTTCTGGCTTAACTTTATAATTGAGCGATGACGAGAGGACATCCACCCTGTAAACCTCATCTCCTTCTTCGAATCTTACGAAGAAAATTATCACAGAAAGGGAAGGGAGTAATTCATCAAGCATAGAACCAACTTTCTCACTCAGCTCAGATTGATACGCCTTGAGAAATTCTCCTTTCACCCTTTCCCATGGTTGAGGAATGAAATAGGGTCCGACAAGGAGAGGAGTGGAATAGCCTGGATCACTCGTCCAGAAGGTGAAAATCTCGCTATCGGTTATTGCTACATCTTTGTTTAGAAATCTCCGTGGGTAAAAATGGCTTTTACTCGTTTTAGAAATGCCCACGAGTTGCAGGTTATGGCGGATTGAAAGATTGACGAGGGAGAGGAACTCGTTCATTGCCAGCAGGGGCATTTCCTCTAAACCTTCTGGCATTCGCTGGGGAATCATAGTCCAACTATAGAAGACAGGAGAAATGTAAAGGCTACCGTCCAGGAAGAGGATACCATTGGTCATCTTCTTGGCGTTTTCCCTTGCTATCTTCCATTCAAGCCACTGGCGATGAATCTGATGGAATCTCTCCACATCCACATTGGCTGTATCTCTGAATACTTCTGCATCAACTTCTATTTCTCGCCATTCCTTCCCTTGAAGGACAGCCTGCACAATAGAGATGTATCTACCACCCTGAAGGGCGAGGCAAGCGTTTGAGCCATCAACTGCGAAAACCGATTGGCTTGATGAGGAAAGAGAGGGAAACTTATGCCAGTTGCGAAGGACTTCCTCTTTTAGCCAGGATTCTTCTTGGTTTTTGGGCTCGGGGCTGAAAAGGGCGAGGAATTTCTCCTGTTTTTTCTTTATGCTCTCGGCAAATTGCTTAGGGTAGCAGGGCACAGCAACTCCTCCTTGTATATTATTCTATCTCAATATAGTCATTTGGGCAATTAGAGTGAGACAGAAACCGAACTATACCAACTAAATTTTTAAAAATTCTTGTTGACTACTATCTAATTGTTGTAAAATCCTTATACAATGAAAATCTGGGTCTTCCTCATAATAGGTTTGTTTTTATGTATCATTGCCCAAGGTTATCTGGACTCAGCGAGGGATAGAGAAAAAAGCTGGCGAGGTTGGGATACATATCAGGTGATTATGTGGAGCACTGGCGATGTTAGTAATTTCCCCCTTTGGATTCAACGCCTAAAGGAGCTTGGCTTCACCGCAGAGGAATGCTTTAGGGGCAGGGACCCAAAGCCCTTTGTTGAGCAGGGGTTTGGCTTCTACGCTGAAAACTTAGTATTTGAGCTTTGTTTTCTCCACAGCCGACAACCGCTGTATGATAAGGACTTCCAATCATACATAACTACTCGTGATAAGAAATTCCTTATCCGCAATCCTTGCTTCCATGACCCATCCTTTTGGGAGAAAATAGATAGAGAGTTAAAAAACATGGTTTCTATCTATGCTCCCTACCGTCCTCTTCTCTACGACTTAAGAGACGAACCATCAATTGGCTTCTTCGCCAATCCTATGGACTATTGTTTTTCCCCTTATACCCTGCAGGCTTTCCGTGAGTGGTTGAAAGGAATATACGGCTCGCTTGATAACTTGAACAAAGAATGGGAAACTAATTACGCCTCCTGGGATGAGGTCCAACCAATGACAACTTATGAAATAAAGGACAGGGAAAGAAAGGCACTTTCGGAAGGTAAGCTGGAAAATTACGCTCCTTGGGCTGACCACAGGGCTTTTATGGACATCACCTTTGCCACGACATTGGACCGTATGAGAAGGATAATCCGCGAAATAGACCCCGATACCCCTGTGGGAATAGAGGGGACTCAAATGCCCAGTGCTTGGGGAGGTTATGACCTTTACCTGCTTTCCCAATCCCTTGATTGGGTTGAACCATACGATATCTGCAATAGTAGGGAGATTTTTCGTTCCTTCTTTCCCCGGAACGCTCCGATAATCAGCACGGTCTTTGGTACAGATTACAATCGTATTAGGAGAAAACTCTGGTGGTTACTCCTACATGGTGACAAAGGTTGCCTTGTATGGGACGATGAACAAAGTCGGTGTATTGAGAAGGAGAAGGATGATATGCCCATAACTGAAAGGGGGAGGGAATTAGCGAAGATATTCAGTGAAATCAAGGCTGTTGCTCCGACAATTATGCATCTACAACCAATAATCGACCCCATCGCCATCCATTATTCTCAAGCCAGCATTCGCGCCCACTGGATGTTCGATTCCCGTGAGGATGGCGATACCTGGCCTCGCAGGTTCTCTTCCTATGAAAGAGTTCATTCCCGCTTTGCCAAAGCGAGAAATGGTTTTGTCCGTCTCGTTGAGGACCTCGGTTTTCAATACAAATTCGTTTCAAGCGAGCAAATAGAAAAGGGCGAACTTATTAAAGGTGGATATAAGGTCCTGTTCCTTCCTCAATCTGTGGCTATGTCAAATAAGGAATGTGAGGAAATAAAAAGGTTTGTAGAGAATGGTGGAATAGTTATAGCCGATAATATGACCGCCACGATGGACGAACATTGCAAAAGACTTCCCAAAGGGCAGCTTGATGACCTCTTCGGGATTAAAAGAAAGGATGTGAGTTGGCATCCTGACCCGGAAGGTGGAGAAATAATCCTTGATAAGTCAGGGGCTCACCCAATATCTATATTTGAAAAGGATATTGAAACCACCACTGGTAAAGCACACTATTCAGCCAAAGCCCCCGCAGTAATAGAAAACAAGGTGGGGAAAGGCAAGGCTATCTATCTTAACCTAGACATCCGCGTCTATCCAAAACTTCGTCTTTCTCCACCTCAAGGTCATAGTTTTCTCGATTTGGTGGGGAAACTATTGAAGGATAATGGAATAAAACCCCTTATTAAAGTTCAAAAGCCCGATGGAACAATAGCTGACTGCGTTGAAGTACTGAGATACAAGGGTGAAAAAGAGGAATACTTGGCGGTAATAAGGAATCCGGAGTTTGGTGTGGAAGAGCTTAAACAAATCGGTTACCCCGGCAACGAGGCTATTGAAAAGGAAGAAACGATCCAGATAATCCTTCCACGCAGGTTTAAAGTTAAAGAGATAATCACAGGAAGAGAGTTCGGCTCAACAAATCGCATTGAAGTAGAGCTTTCCCCCTGGATGCCGTTGATATTTTCTCTTGGGAGGTGAAGAAATTTGTTGAGAGTAAACTCTCTTCCGATTCTATGTTTTATGATTCTCCTGGAGGTGTTGATACCAGCGATGGCAAAGATAAGTGTAGAGAAAAAAGGGGATTTATGGATTATTGATAATGGGAAAATTCGCCTTACCGTTGACCCCGAAAAGGGCAGGTTTTCTGTTACGGATTTGAAGAAGGGAATAAACTGGATACAACCGGAGAGAGAGGTTGTTAACCCTGCCCAAACTTTCAGGGAGGTAAAACATATAGCCAATGGTATCGCCTTCAAAACGAGTCTTCCTGACCATAGCGGTAAACTAATAGAAGTAAACATAGAGCTGACCTTGAATGACGACTTACCGCAACTGAGTGTCAAGACAAACATTCCTGATAACGATGAGCCTTTTTGGGGAATCTATTCACTTGAACCCTTCATCGGAAATCTCAAAAAGGGTGTCATAGCTATTGCTGACTATTGCGATGGACATCTTTATCCAATAGACGAGAAGGATTCGCCTCTCTGGCCAAGGGATGCGAGTAGGCTTGATATGCCCTGGATTGGCGTTTGCGATTTGGCTACAGGGGCAGGCTATGGTGTAATAATTGAGACAAGCGATGATGCAACTTTGGAATTTCCCGAATACAAGTTAGGTGAGAAAAATATACGCCTTCCACGCTTATACTGGGAGCCGAGCAAAGGTAAATTCTCCTATCCGAGGATTATAATTATCCATTTCTCCTCGGAGGGAGGATATGTTGCCTTAGCTAAAGCTTACAGGGATTATGCAAAGGGTAAGGGCTTGATAGTTACCCTCTCGGATAAGGTTAAGAAAAATCCCAATATCAAAAGATTGTTTGGAGCACCCGATGTATGGGCAGGCTGGGAACCTGGCTTTGATTATCTTAACTTTGCGCTTGAAACCAAGACCTTCGGAGTAGAAAAAATGCTTTATCATGGAAGGAGTTCACCTGAGAACATAGCGAAGGTTAACTTCCTGGGTTATGTGACGAGCGAATACGATAATTATACAGACATCCTTCCCATTGAAGAGGGTAAAGGGGTTGATTCATCTCACGGTCGTATACCTGATGATGTTGTCCTTATGTCCAACGGACAGAGGATGGGAGCCTGGTTGACCTGGGACAAGAAAACCCAATATATGAAACGCTGTCCCGCTCTCTGGAAGGAAGCAGCACAGCAGGTAATTCCCAAGGTTTTAGAGCAGTATCCTTTCATTGGTCGCTTTATAGATGTAACGACTGCAGAAGGGCTTTATGAATGCTACGATGAAAACCATCCCCTAACTAAAGGAGCTAAAAGGCAGTGTGGCGTTGACCTTCTCTCTTATGTTCGCTCCTTAAAGCTTGTTGTAGGCGGAGAGCACGGAATTTGGTGGGGAGTGCCGGTGCTTGATTATATAGAAGGTATGATGAGTTGCAATGCTTTCTTCTCCTGGCCAGCTGGGCATCTCATTCGTCCCAAATCCAAGGATGAGGAGTTTACCGACCCCTGGGGGAATAAATTGCCGAAGTGGGAAGTTTACGAGAAATGGGGAATAGGGCACAGATGGAGGGTTCCTCTCTGGGAACTTGTCTTCCATGATTGCATCATACCAACTTGGTATTGGGGCGATTCCACAGATTTTCTTCTCCAGGCAGCTCCCGAGATAACTCACAAGAAGAACGCATTCAACATTCTTTATGGCACAATCCCGATGTTTTGGAGTTCGGCGTGGTCTAATTATAGGGATATCTTCCTGCATTCCTACAGGGTCACCTGCAAATTGCACGAGGTGATAGCAGATAAGGAAATGCTCAGCCACGAGTTCTTAAGCGAGGACCACGATGTCCAACGAACGGTTTTCTCCGATGGCACGGAGGTAATCGTCAACTTTGGGGTGAAGCCTTTCAAGCTCGTCAAGGACGGCAAGTCATATTTACTACCCCAGTATGGCTTCTTCGTTAAGGGTCCAAAAATTGAGCAATCTATGATAGATGTGGAGGGAAGAATTGTAACTACTGTCAAAGCACCTGATTATTTTTACACGAACGCCGATGGCGTAGATGTTGAGATGTTTTTGAAGAAAACACGACAAATGAAGCTTCACATCGGGGCAGGCAAAGAAGTTGTTATCAATCCTAAAATACTGTCTCGGGATTGGGATGTGAAAAGAACGAAGATTTACCTCTTGAACAACAAGGGTGAAAAAACAAAAGAGCTTGTTTTCCAAGTTAAAGACGAGATGATAGTTCTCGGTCCATTCGATGAGTTCACCAATTTAGAAGCGACATATTCACCAGAGAAATAGTCAGAGAAGTTTGCGAATAAGAATTTTACTGTTATAGTAAATATAGCGTGAAAGTTTTAAACCTTAGGAAAGATAAAAAAGAGATAGCAAGGATAATAAATCGCCCCCCATTCGAGGAATCAGCTCTTAAAGCTGTGAGCGATATTGTCAAGAGGGTAAGGGAAGAGGGCGATTCTGCCCTTATTGATTTTGTCCATCGTTACGACTCTCCCAATGTTCGTTCCCTCGGCGTTTCTGAGGAAGAAGTGGAAAGGGCGTATGATAAAGCTCCTAAAAGGTTCCTCTCAGCGGTCCGCCGGGCAAAAAGGAATATAGAAAACTTCCATAGAGCTTGTTTAAAGAATATAAGGGAAACTTTTCTGCGATTTCCCAATGGGACGAAGCTTGCCAGCCTTATTCGCCCAATTGAGAGAGTGGGGATATATATCCCTGGTGGCAAAGCCATCTACCCTTCCACCCTCCTTATGACGGCTATACCTGCCCAGGTGGCAGGAGTTGGTGAAATCATAATCTGTTCTCCCGCTCAAAGGGATGGTGAGATTCATCCTCTTATACTTGCTACAGCTAAGGAGCTTGGTCTGAGGAAAATTTACAGGGTCGGAGGCGCCCAGGCGATATCAGCTATGGCTTTCGGCACGGAAACGATTCCCAAAGTGGACAAGATAGTAGGACCTGGTGGGGCTATGGTAGCCAGCGCTAAAAGGGAGGTCTTCGGCTATGTTAGTATTGAGAGCATCGCTGGTCCGAGCGAGGTCCTCATACTTGCGGACGAGACGGCAAATCCTCGCTTCATAGCCTCTGACCTCCTTGCCCAGGCAGAACATGACCCACTTGCTTGGTCTGTCCTCGTCACAACTTCCCCAACACTTGTTGAAGAAGTGGAAAAAGAGATGGACGCCATTTTGCCAACATTGGGAAGGATTGAAATTATTAAGAGCAGTTTAGACCAGCGAGGCTATTCAGTAATAGCCGATTCGCTAAATGAGGCAATAGAATTTGTCAACGATTTCGCCCCCGAACATCTTGAGATAATGGCTCAAAATGCGGAGGAGTTTCTCCCAAAGATAAAGCACGCGGGGGCAATCTTTTTGGGCGATTTTTCTCCCACTGCCATAGGCGATTACATCGCCGGTCCGAGCCATACTCTACCAACAGGGAGAACAGCTCGTTTTTTCTCCCCTCTTTCTGTTGAGGATTTCCTTAAAAGGATATCACTTATCTCCTATACCTATCCCCAGTTGAGAAGGGATGCTCGCTCAGCGGCTCGCATAGCGAAAGAAGAGGGATTATCGGCTCACGCCCTCTCAATTTTGTTAAGGTTAGAAGAGTTGCAAAATGAGAAGAGTTGACCTCTCTAAGAAAATATATATCAAACCCGGAATAGAACCTCTCCTGAAAGAAGTTGATGCTTTGATATTTGATGTTGATGGAGTTCTTTTGGATGTCCACCGTTCCTTCTGGGATGTTATCCTTATTACCACAAGGAAATATCTTTCTCTAAAAAATATCCGATCTCCCTTTAAGCCACTTAAAAAGCATATCAAACTTCTCAAACTATCGGGGGGATTCAATAACGATTGGGATGTTACCTCGGCTCTGATACTTATATCCCTCTGTTATAGTTCTGGGTACTTTTTTGAAATAAGTGAACTTTCCTATGAGATTTATAAAAGGGGAGGGGGATTGCAGAACCTGGAAGCAATACTTAAGGAAAAGATTGGGGATAAATTTTGCGAACTGTTATCTCTCTTGGAACGCCCACTTGTTGAGCGTCTCTTTAAGGAGATATACGCAGGAAAGGATACCTTTCAAGTTTACGGCTTTGAGCCTGTTTATATTTCTCCATCCTGGGAGGGTCTTTACAAAAGGGAAACAGTTCTATTGAGTCCCGATGACATACCGCCCTCCATTCGTAAAATGGGGCTCTTCACAGGTAGAACAGCGGGAGAAACTCGCCTCGCACTTACGATGACGGGCTTCATCTCCTGCATACCTATGGAATTCGTTATAACAGCTGATGATGGCTTAAACAAACCCGCTCCCGAAATGCTGAAATGTTTGGCAGAAAGAATGAAAGCGAAACGAGCGATTTATGTTGGCGATGCTATTGATGACCTGCGCTCCGTTCCACAGGAAGATAGTTCAATTCTTTCTTGCATAGTTAATAAAGGGCAACAGAGCTTCTTTAAAAGGGAGGGCGCTGATATAATAGTTCCCGAAACACGGATGCTAACAAACTTGTTAAGGGAGGAGCGAATATGAGAACAGCTGAATTGAGGCGAGAAACCAAGGAGACGAAGATATGGGTGAAGCTGGAGCTTGATGGTGAGGGAAAAGCGGATGTTTCTACAGGTATTGGTTTCCTTGACCATATGCTCAACACTCTCGCAAGGCACTCTTCTATAGACCTATTCGTGAGGGCGGAAGGAGACCTCTATGTTGACCAACACCACACAGTTGAGGATATAGGCATTTGCCTTGGCACAGCATTAAAAGAAGCGCTGGGCGATAAAAGGGGGATAAAGAGGTTTGGTTTTGCCATTGTTCCAATGGATGAAGCCTTAGCTTTGGTTTCTATAGATATTTCTGGTAGAGGAGGCTTCTGGAAGGATTTCGAGCTGAAAAAAACACTTTTGGGAAGTTTTGAAGTGGAGACCATTTCGGAATTCTTCCGCCAGCTTGCATTTAACGCGAAAATCACACTCCATATGCAATTGCTAAGCGGAGACAATCTCCATCATATGATAGAAGCACTCTTCAAAGCTTTTTCCATTGCATTGAAAGAAGCGATTAAAGAAGAGGGAGACGAGATTCCATCGGTAAAAGGGACCCTCTAAGGATTATGTTTCGTCTCCCAGAGAAGCCTTAATAATTCCGCAACGCTCCACGCTTGGCTGATGCAACCTTTGGGGCTCCAGGGATAATCACCGTCGAATATCTCGGAAACACTGCCTAACCCTGCTTCAAGAAGATGTCCCTTAAATGGGTAAATTAACCATTTCAAATTAGCCTCTCCACACTGTCTAAGAAGCTCTCCGAAGGGACCAATGAGGAAAGCCCAGGCAGTCCCCTGGTGATATGATGAATCTCTTTCCTCCACTCCACCTTCATATCGTCCCCTATATCCTGGTTCTTCTTTCGCCAGGCTCCTCAGACCGAAAGGAATGTACAGTTTCTCCAAAGCCATTTGAAGGATTTCTCGTTTTTTATTGTAAGATAGTGGGATATATGGTAAAGAAGCGGCGATGACTTGATTAGGGCGAAGACTGCCATCTTTCTCTTTTCCCCTCACGACATCGTATAAACCGATTGGAGCAGTAAACTTGGAAGGGAAACTTTCACGGCAGGCGGAAAGGAGGTCGCTATAAGGGAAATTTTTACCTAATTTTCTTGATAATTCCTCAAGAAAGGAAAGGGAAAATAGCCATAGGGCATTAACCTCCACTGCCTTACCATAGCGAGCTATAACCGGTTTTTCATTGACCTTTGAATCCATCCAGGTAAGACAGGTATTTTCATCTCCCGTCCAAAGGAAACCATCTCCATCCACCCAAACCTTATCAGCTTTTCCATTCTTTAGTTCGTCAACAATTTGGGAAAGATAGGGAAAGATTTCTCTTGCGAAGTTCTCATCCCATTTTGTTTGTAAAAATTTATACACAGCCCAAAATAGCCAGAGGACGGCATCTGCGCTGTTATAGATGATTTCGCTCTCCATAAAGGCATTGGGGAGCAAGCCATTTTTAAGATATTGCAAAAACGAGAAGATTATTTCTTTCCCTTCTTCCATTCTGCCTGTTGGAATGGCAAGTCCGGGTAGTGAGATCATCGTATCTCTTCCCCAATCTGTAAACCAGTGATAGCCAGCTATTATGCTTTTCCTTCCTTGCCAATGGACGAAGAAGGAATCGGCGGAGAAGATTAGCATTTTTAAATCATCTTCAATTTCAAACTCCGCTTGCCTTAATAGATGTTCAGCTCTATTCTTTTCCCTTTCAAAAAGCTCATAGGGTGATTCCTTCAATAAATCTGTTGAACAAACAAGGCAACCTTTTTTGCCTTCCTGAAGCTCCATTTCGAACACGCCAATATTGAAGTGGTCCTCTTTATAATCGAGTCCTCTTTCTCTTTCTCTTGGATAGGTCATATCGTAATACCACAGCCCAGTAGGTTTAAAATAGCCTTCAGTGGTAAAAAGATAGAATTTATAGGGTGAGATAATCTCCACAAGGGAGCCATCAGATTTCGCAGACCAATTGTCGTTTGCTTTCGTCAAGGAATGGTAGGAACGGAAATTTAGCAGGGGAAGGATTCGCAATTTGAAAGGAGTATTTGATTTAATGACCTCATAGAAAACGAGCAATGCTTGTTTATATTTGGGGAGCAGGATTTTCTTTTTAATAATAATTCCATCAACCTGATAAATCCACTCCACCATCCAGCCGGAAAATAGGAAACTTTGTATAAACTGGTAACCGGTAGGATGAATTACATCATTGTATATATTTGAGGAAAGTGGGAATACCTTTGTCCCGACGATTATCTCCTCCTCTAATTTTGAGAGGAGGAGTTTTCTTTCCTCAGAAGGGGCTACAAAGAATCCGTGATAGCGACGAGTATTGATACCTAAAGCAGTAGAGGAAACAAAACCTCCTCTACCATCTGTCAGGATCCATTCTTTATCAAGTCCTGCGGGAAGGGATAGCTCTCCGCCGCTAAGAGAAATCACTCTTCTTTCTGTGGTGGAGCGGGTGGTAGGGTAAAGTAGAAGGTGGAACCTTTACCTTCTTCGCTTTCTACCCAGATTTTGCCTCCGTGCGCTTCAACAAGATGTTTGGTAAGGTAGAGACCGAGCCCAGTTCCCGAGATTTTTCTGCCTTCTACCCTGTAAAATCTTTGAAAGAGGCGAGGTAGCACATCCTTTGGTATACCGAGCCCCTGGTCCTTAACCGCTGTTAAAACTCCTCCGGTTTCTGGGTCTTCCTTTATCGTGACCCTTACCTCACCGCCATTGGGCGAATATTTAACGGCGTTGCTTATGAGGTTGGTTAAAATTTGGTCAACTTTATCCTCATCTGCGATGATAGTTGGCACCTCGCCCTGGACATCAAGGACAAATTGATGCTTTGATGTGTAGTTCTTCTGAATTTCTATTATTTTTCTTGCAACATCAACCACATTTACGGGTTTAAGTATCAGTTCCAAAGCCCTACCAGATTCTATCCTGGAGAGATTCAAGAGGTCGTTTATCAGACGTGTCAATCTGTCACATTCCTGGTCGATAATTTGGAGGAACTCTCTACGTGTTTCAAGGTCATAGTATCCTTCCGTGTCAGCGAGGAGAGTTGCAACAAAACCCTTAATGGAAGTCAAGGGGGTTCTTAACTCGTGGGAAACATGGGAAACGAAATCTGTCTTCATCTGGTCTAGCCTCTTCAACTCGGTGATATCTGATAAGATGGTCACTTCTCCTATTATTTCATTATTATCGCCGGTTATAGGCGCGGTTTGCACCTGGAAGTATCGCTCGTTTTCCCCTACATTGAACGCCAGTTCTTCAACTAATTCCTCCCCACTTTCCAATGTTTTGGTAATAAGTTCTCTAACTCTATCATCTTTTATTACCTCTTTGTAATCGGCACCTACCGAGTTATCCGGGGGAATCTCAAGTAGTTGCCTTGCCACATGATTGAGGACGGTTATTCTGCCCCTGTTATTCACGGCAAGAACACCCACAAGCATGCTTTCTAAGGTGGCTTCCAGCTGTCTTTTTTCCTCTAACGCTTCAAGATAAAGCTTAGCCTGGGCGATTACGGAGGCTGCGGAACGGGCGAGGACTATAGCTAAGCGGACATCTTCATCAGTGAATTTACCACCGTATCGCTTATTGAAAACCTTCAACACCCCTACACTTATCCTATCGATAACCCTACCATCTTCATCTCGCCTCTCCACGATGAGCGGAACTGTAAGGGAATTTCTTATTCCTAAAAGTCCAACAAACTCCTTGGTAGTGCGTGGGTCAGAGAGGGCATCATTCACCACTATTGGCTGACCGCTCATAAAAGCCTCACCGCTTATCCCTTGGGTAGCTCTCGTGCGATACATCCGTACCTCTTCATCAGTCATACCGAAAGCTGGTGGCTGTGCCACAAGTTCCCCCGTCTCCTTATCATATAGTTTTATCACACATTTTTCCGCTTGCAAAATCATCGCTATTTTTGTAACAAGCCTTTTAAGTGTTTCCCGCAGCTCTTCCGTAGTCGTGATGGGGGCGGGTGCCTCTTCTAAGGTAGAAGGGGCTTCGCTCGCCGCTGGCCTTTCCGGTTTCTTAGTTTTCTGTAGTTGTTCCCTTAGGCTCTCCAGTTCCTCTTTGAGCGTCTTGTTCTCGGCCAGCAGTTTCTCATATTCTGCTTCCAGTGCCTTGTATTTTTCTCTCCAATCTGTAGTTGCTCTCATCGAATAACACCTCCTGAGCAGTTTCAATTGTAATCTTACATAGATTATCGGTCAATACCCCCCAACCTCTTACATTTTTACAAGTTGACTGACCACTTTTAATTCCTCAAAGAAAATTATACACCAAACATCCATTCATAGCAATATTGGTTTCTGGGTTTTCAATTTTTAAATAAACTCAACTTGATTAAAAGCTAATTTTATTGTATATTAATTAATAAATTACAGGAGAGGAAGTGATGCTCTGTGGCAGATTCAGGAGCTGAAAAGAAACTAAAAGATGTTTTCTCTAAAATAGGAAAGGCGGTGCAAACGCAAGCCGAGATAGCTAAGCTCCGCTTGCAGGTAAAGAAATTAGAAAAGCAGAAGAATGAGATTTTTCAAAGAATCGGAGAGAAGGTTTATGCCCTTTTCCCCAAGGGATTGGTGAAGAATTCGACTCTAATAGCCCTTTGTGAAGAAGTTTCCAAGATAGACCAAGAAATCAGCGAGAAACTGCAGGCTATTGAAGCGCTCAAAGAAGTTCAAGGGGAAACAGAAACAACAGATTTGGGTGAGGAAGAGCAAGGTATAGAAGAAGAAACAGAAGAATAAAATGCGAATTAAACCTGATTGCCTCATCTGCGTTTTGAGGCAATGCTTGGAAGCAACATCTTTGGCAAGGGCAGATGAGGAGAAAGCTTTTTTAGCTATAAAGGAAGCAGGGAAACTTATACCACAATTTACCCTAAATGATACACCTATGAGCGTCACCCTAAAAATGCATAGAGCGGTGCGACTCACGCTGGGTGTTAACGACCCTTATAAGGAGGTTAAAAAAGAATTTAACGAGAAGGGTGCGAAAGCCTATCCTTATCTTTGTGAGTTGATGAGTAAAAGTGGTTCCCCGCTTGAAACAGCGGTGAGAATTGCCATTGGAGGTAATATCGTGGATTACGCTCTCCCAATCGAAAAAGACCTTGATAAATCACTAAATACTGCTCTCAATGCCCCTTTACCGGCCGAGGATTGGAAGATATTCACAGAGGAACTCTCAAGGGTTAAAAATATTTTTTATCTATTGGATAACGCTGGGGAGATATTCTATGACAAAATACTGATAGAGCATCTTCTTAAAGAGGGTTATAATGTAAAGGTAGCAGTAAGAGGTGGACCTGCTATAAATGATGCTACATTAGAGGACGCAGAGTACGCTGGTTTAACCGAAATGACCGATGTTATAACTACCGGTATAGACACAGTAGGATTCATTTTTGAACTCGCATCACCAGAGTTTCTGAAAGTACTTAGCGAGGCTGAACTAATAATTGCTAAAGGACAGGCAAACCTGGAATCCTTAGACGAGACTGAATACCCGGCGT
>JACIXQ010000019.1 GCA_014360465.1 bacterium | reverse complement strand
GAGCTATTACATCAATTTCTGTCAATATAATGGGGACTTCACCTCCAAAATTACCCCACTTTTGTCGTCGGTCCCCAGCATTTTTCCCCCTACTCCCGATAGACGACATAACTTTCACCCCCTCCCTGCAACAATTTCAATACATCCAAATCCCTGTGGATTCTTCGCCCCTAATCCTGCCTCATATGCCAACCGCATAAGCTCGCTATCCCCCTCTATCTCATATATACCCATCCATCCCTTTATAACCGTCCCCTTATATATCACTATCTTCTCATCCTCTTTCTTCACTTTCAAGGGTTTTATCTCAAATTCCTTTCCCTCTCCCGACCGTCCATATAATGCCTCGTATTTCCTCCTTAAATTATCCCTCATCAAAAGAGAAAAATCCTTCTCCCAAGGAGTATAATAATATGTCTTCTTCCTCCCTTTCACATCCGTCAAAGTGGAGTATATCGTCATTGGGGATAACATCCTTATCTTCACCGAGCCTGACAAAGCAGGCGTTAACTTCACTTCTATCCCCTCTAAATAAACCTCGTTTCCACCAAGTGGTATCTCCTTCACACTTATGATGTTCTCTGCAAAATTCTCCAATATGTTCAGTTTGGGCGAGGAAAAGATGAATTTCACAGGAGGGGTGAAGAGAATCTTGTCCCCTTTGAGCAATGACTTCCCCAAAAGTCGGGAGAAAGTGAAGAACTTGTAGCTCCGCTTCTCATATGGGAAACCCTTATTATGAACTAAATCTCCTAACCCCTTCCCCATATATCTGTATATAAGGGACTGGATTATATAATTGTAATGTATGGGTAGCTCAATAACCCCGTCCTTTTGGAATTGAAGAATAAGCCTCATCGCTTATATTATAAACAATTTTGGGGAAATTAGGAATTGTTTTAATCCTTCCGTCTTTATCGCGATGGATAAATCTATTGCTTCTTTTACCCTAATATGGCAAAATTTAGACGAGCTGAAATTCGCTATTGGGGAGAAGAACTTTATGAAATTCCTCTTAATTTTCTTCTTTGCCGCTTCCCTCCAATTGAAAGGGGATATCGTGAAGGTAAGAAACAGGGAAGAACTTAAAGACGCCGTGCTCTCCGCTAAACCGGGGACCGTCATCCTTCTCGCTTCGGGCGTCTATGAGGGAGATTTATATTTTGAGAATGTGCGGGGAAAGGCTGGAAAGCCAATCGTAATAGGTGGTGAGGACCCTTCTAATCCACCCATTATAAGGGGCGGAGGCGAATGCCTCCACTTCAGCAAGTCGGAATACCTTGAATTGAGAGATTTGATTTTGGAGAAAGCAACGGGCAATGGTTTGAATATAGATGATGGCGGCGTTTATGATAGACCCGCCCATCACATCGTCCTGAAAAACCTCAAGGTTAGAGATATCGGACCGAAGGGAAACAGGGATGGAATAAAGCTCTCGGGAGTTGATGATTTCAGGATTGAGAGGTGTGTCATTGAGCGATGGGGAGACGAGGGACAGGGGATAGATATGGTGGGCTGTCATAAGGGAATTATCTACAATTGTGTGCTACGCTATGAGGATGATAAAGGGTTCGGCATTCAGGCTAAGGGAGGAAGCTCGCAAATCATCGTGAGGAATTGCCTCTTTCAACACGCTGGGGCAAGGGCGATGCAAATCGGAGGAAGCACGGGGAAGCAGTTTTTCCGCCCCCCCTTAAAGGAAGGGGAGCCACACTGTGAGGCAAAAGATATAACCGTTGAGGGGTGTATCTTCATAGGTTCCCTGGGTGCTGTCGCCTTCGCCACAATTGATGGGGCTACTGTCCAGTTCAACACCTTCTACAGACCAAAACGCTGGGTCATTCGCATCCTTCAGGAATCTATGGATGGCTTTCTTCCCTGCAGAAATGGTGTTTTTAGGAACAATCTCGTCGTCTTTCGCTCCGATGAATGGTTTGAAGGCGGAGTGAACATCGGTCCCAACACAGAACCCAAGAGCTTTCGCTTCATCGATAACTGGTGGTTTTGCCTTGATTCTCCCTCGCTCAAGCCGAATCTTCCCAGCCCCGAGATTGGGGGAGTGTATGGTGTAGACCCGATGCTGAAGGACCCTGAAAGGGGCAACTTTGATGTCAAGAAAGAGAGCCCTGCAAGGAATGTGGGAGCCCATTCCTATAGAAGGAGGAAATGAGATATGAAAAATTTCATCCTCGCCATATTGCCACTCCTTGCCTTTTCTGCCAATTCGCCAATCCCTTCCCTCAGTGGCAAGACTTTTGTAATCTCTTTCTCCCAGAATGGCTCTATATCCGCCATAAAGAAGGGGAAAACAGGAAAGGATATCCTTCCATTGAGGGGGAACTTACCCCTCTGGGAGATTTCCTTCTCCGATGGCTCAACATTGGCATCCAATAATATCCCTATTTCCCAAATCGCTTGGGAGAAGAGGCGTGATGGGATAGCGATAAATTACAAAAGTGAGCTGGCGGATGTCCTGGCGATGTTCTCTTCGGGAACGGATGGAGTTGAATTATCCTTCATCCTCCATCCAAAGAGTAAGACGATTCTCTCGCTTCGTTCGCCCATCTTGAATTTCCCACCTGAAGCGATAGAGAAAATCTATGTTCCCGAAGGATTGGGACTCGCCTTTACGAGGAATTTCTTCACTGCCGATATGGGCTTGACGCCCCAGCCAATAGGTGATGAAGGCTTGAGAAGCGTTGTGGGGGAGGGGTGTGTTATGCGTCCCGTGGCTGATGAGCCTGTTCCAATAGAGCTGACGGAGATGGGTAGGAGATGGTTGGGCGAGGATGTTGGAAAGAAGCTCGTGGGACACAGGATGGTCGTTAATAGACCACCAGAAGGTAAAGTTGAAGTGGTCAAGCTGGTTGATTCCCCAAATGGGGCGCTCTTGGCTGGCTATAAAATTGGTAAAGGCTGGCTGTTTCGCTTCGGAGGTTGGGTAAAAAGGGAGGATGGGGAAATCGTATTTCTCCTTTTCCAGAGAACCGTCCAGCATCTATGGGAGGAAAAGGAAAACCGTATCATAGCCATATTGGATATAGCGGGAGGACCAAAAGGTGGGGCTTTTAACGAGCTCCTTGTTCCTTTCTGGGAGGATAGGCTACCTTCTCTCCTTCCCTCTTTTCAATTGAAGAAAATTTCCACCATAAAGGAGTTTCGCAATGCCTTGAAGAATCCCTCTGAATACCCTCTGATAATCAATCCCTATGGGGAATACATACCCACGGGGGAAAGGGGAGCCTGGAGGGATGTGCTGGGCGATTTGAGAAATTACCTTGAGATGGGAGGTATCTGGTGGGAGTTGGGCGGTTTTCCATTTTATTATGAGCTCGTGCCAAGAATTGGTGGCGTTTGGCATACGGAATATCCGCCAGCCTTCTGCGATTTTCTTTATGTTCAATCCCAAAGGGGTTCAATTGCATTATATGGCGTCCAGAATAGCGAGATATTTGTTCCCGTGAGTATGCAAGTGGGGAGGGAGGGTGATTATGGCTATCTTTGGCGGGAATGGCGAACTTATGTTGATGTAGGTAAGAGGTGGCGCTCGCCAAGCGTGAGGATAGTTGTGGGCGTTCCTCTCCTTGAGGCTCTTGGAAGCTATGCCAAAGCTAACGGTTTGACGAGGAAATTGCGGGACAAATTATCGCCTTCGCTTTTTGAGAAGCTGTCCCAAAGCGTTTTGGTGAAATACGAGGGAGGCACATTCAAGGAGCAGATAGAGAAGGCGGGAAAACTTCCCCGTCCTTCCCTCGTCCATTTCGCCGATTACCTTCACGGCGGATTTGATAAGCAGTATCCCGACCATCTGCCTCCAAATCCCCGAAAGGGCACCCCTGAGGAATTCCGCCAACTTTACGATGAACTGCATAAGCTCGGGCATCTCGTTATGCCCTACACCAATCCAACCTGGTGGTGTGATGACCCTAAAGGACCAACATTCATCAAAGAGGGAGAGGCACCCCTGGCAAGGGATTTGAAAGGGGAGAAGATTAAGGAGGTATATGGGGCGAACTGGGGATGGGCTATTTGCCCCTGGCACCCAGCTGTGAGAGAAGCTGAGCGAAAAATAAGGGAGCAGTTCACTAAATATTATCCGAGCGATATCCTCTTTCAGGACCAGATTGGGGCGAGGAGCTGGATTTATGATACCAATCCTGCCTCTCCTACACCCTATGCTTATACCCAAGGATGGATAAATATAATCAAGGAGACCTCCCGCTATGTGCCACTCGCTACGGAAGGAGGATGGGATGGGGTGATGAATTGGGAAACCCTTTTCTGCGGGGTAACTTGGTTCCTTTTACCCAGCGAGTGGCGCCCCGCCTGGGCTACGCTCTACAGGGAGCAATATCCTCCCGAAGCGTGGCATTTCTATCCTCTTGCGATATTCCTCGCCCACGATAAGGTCGGCTTCTATCATCACGATTTGGGGCAGTTCGTAACTAACAACGAGACACTGACCTGGACGCTTCTTCTTGGCTATGGACTGAGCTACACAATTTGGCCGAGCGGATTGGATGAAGAAGGAAGATTCAACTGGCTACAATGGTTGAGCTTGCTTCAAAGGAAGGTGGTTTCCCTTTATTTTGGGGAAAAGCCGAAGGAATTCCAGATAATTCGTCCGGCAAAGGATAGAAGGGGATGTGGAGTGATGAGGGTTGACTATCCGAAGGTTAGCATAATCGCCAATACAGACCCGGAACCTTACGCATTATCGGAGAAGATGGTAATAGCTCCCTATGGTTTTTATGTTAAAGGGAAAGGGGTGGAGGCGGGGATGATGGTCAGGTGGGAGGGAAAGGATTATCCTGATGGGATTTCTCTTTTAAAAGATGGTGGGGATTTGTGGATATATCAAAATGGAGCTCTCAGGAAAAGCAGGGTAGGAGAATAGAACCTAACCGCTTTTTAGGTAATTCTCTATAAATAATACTTGCAATATTTCAATAAAAATATTAAAAAATGAGATAAGGTGAGAGAGATGGTTAACAGGATAGTGGAAATCAGGTCTGCGAAGTTGATGGGCGGCATAGGGGCAATTCTTGAGATAGTGGGAGGGTTTATCCCCTATCTTGATAGAGTTTTGCCCTTTGCCGGACTCATCCTTGTCCTTATCGCTCTGAAGAAGCTCTCCGATGCAACTAACACGGCGAGTATATTCAAGGATTTTTTGGTCTCAGCCATCTTTATGGCGATAGGCAATGTGCTTTTGCTTTTGGCTGGAGCCGCCAACCTCGCCGCTCTTTTTCAGAAAGGGCTGAATTTGTTCCATCTTGGAGCACTATTTATCGCATTAATTCTTGCCTGGGTTGTAACTATCATCGGTGCCTACTTCCTGAAACTCAGCTTCAATAGCTTGGCTGGGGAAACAGGCGTTGATTTATTTGAGACAGCTGGCAACATAATTTTCATAGGAGCCCTTCTGGCGATAATCTTTGTAGGTGTTTTAGTCGTTCTCGTTGGGAGGATTGTTGAGATTATCGCGTTCTTTGCCCTTCCCGATACGCTTGAGATAACGGAGACCTAATAAAGGAGGTGAATTATGGAAGAAGCGAAGGAAATTGATGTTAGGAGCGCGAAGCTTCTGGGAGGAATCGGGTCAATCTTCCTCATACTTTATCCGATTGTGGGATACATTTTGCTCCTAATATCGGCGAAAAAGTTCTCAGATTTGTTTGAAAGACCCTCCATTTTCAAGGATTTCCTCATTGCCACAATCATAAGTGCTGTTGCGGCGGTCTTGGTCCCAATTATATTTTTCCCGATTTATCTTTCCGTTCCGTACTACAGCCCAATGGAATCTAACACGAATTTCCTATTCCCTGTTCTATTTTTCCTTTTGTGCATTTTGATATGGGTCATCAACATCGTGGCTTCCTACTTTGCGAGGAGGGGGCTTCTCTCTCTTTCGGAGGAAACGAATCGTCGCGATTTTGCAACAGCAGGGAATCTCATCTTCTACGGGGCTTTAGCGACGATTGTTCTCGTGGGTATAATCGTCTATTTGATTGGCGCGATATATGCGATAATCGCTTTCTTTTCCCTGCCCGATAGACTCCCAAGGGAAAGCACGGAAGAAGTATATTAAGGACTTATTGGAAAGAGAAGATAAAGGAATTGGGAGAGCTAATGCCTTATCTGAAGGGATACTTTTTCATCGTGGTTGGTCTCCTCGTTCTCTATGTAAAGATTGAAGAGCTGGGAGAAATTTTTAGAGAATTGAGCGTGGTGCTTGTCAGTGTCATAGAAAGGAGGCGCTTTTTATGATTGATAAGAAGGAGATAGATTTGAAGGAAATAAAGCTTCTTGGAGGGATAGGGTTTGTTTGCATATATGTGATGCCCATTGTGGGGCTTGTTCTTATTCTCGTTGCTCTTAAGAAGTTAGCCGATGCCACGGAAAAGCCCAACATATTCAGGGATTTCCTAACCGCTTCAGTAATAGCTGTCGTCTGGTTCTTTTTAATCTTTCTTTATCTGGTGATTTGTCCACACCTTTTTTCTAATGGTGGTTCCGGGGAATTAACGCCTGATGTTGGGCTTTTGCTTTTCGTAGGTGGTCTTTTCCTAACTTGGATTTTTGCCACGGTGAGCGCGCATTATATGAGTAAGAGCCTTTTTACGGTGGCTGAAGTTACGAAGGAGCAACTTTTGGCTCAAGCGGCGAGGTTGATTTCCTTTGGCGCTCTACTGACCATAGTTCTCATTGGACCAATCGTGATTTTCGTAGGAATTATATATGCGATTGTTGCCTTTTTCAGTTTGCCGGACAAGGTTGTTATTGAAGAGGTCGGGCAAACTTGAGTTAAAGCGGTGGCGAGCTCTCCAACAAAATCATCATCAGTAAATAACTTCAAGTTGTAGCATAAAGTTATCGTTTCCGCTTCCTTTTGCCGCTGTGTAAATAGCCGATAGGATGGTATTCTTATCCAGGTAGAACATTGGACCGAAGAGAAATGCTTTTTCCTCCGTCTTTATCCAGCCCTTTTTGGTATCGTATTTATCAACACCATTGTAATATTCGTAGCGCATTATATAGGATGTTTTATCTGCGTTATAGCGCCACTGGATGAACCAACCTTTGCTCGTCTCATCTTGGTCCTTACCCCAGATAGCCTCTCCTCTCAGCACGGACTTTCCGCAATTCCAGAGAAGGTCTATTCCGCTTCTATTCTTCGTAACATCCTTTGTGCTTGCCCTTTGTTTGCCCACATAGAGGGAAGCACCGTAGGAGAGCTTGTCCTTTTTATCGGCGAAGTGAATGATAAGGTCTTTCTGATTATTATTATCTTTTGTATTTCGCCCCGTTCCATTAACCAGAGCGATGGAAAGGAACTTGTTAGGATAATAAAAAATGCCTTGGTCGTAAGTTTGATTAGGAAATAGCTTTTGAAGGACGGTGGCGATTGATGGAGTTTCCAAGAAAGCACCGGAGAGAGGCATTTCGTAGCCGAAGGGGATTTTCGCTTGCCCAAATTTCAGAGCTTGTCCATTATTTCCCAGTTTGAGCTGGATATAGGCATCCGTTGTTGAGACAGTTGATGTAAAGTTGCCTTCAGCTACGAGTGTGGCGATATCGCTTACTTTCACCGTATTTTTCAGCCGCAAATCCTGGAGGGTGAACTGGCTTTCCGGGTCGGCGGTCTGGTTCCAGACATATCGCATCTTGGTGTAGCCACTAAGCTTAACATCTGCAGCTGGTGCTATTTTCAAGAGCGCCAGGGAGAAGGTAACAAGGAACAGCTTTTTCAACGAGTTTTGCAAAGCTATCTCCTCCTTCAGCTGGTTTTATTTTTGAAATTTTCTCTGATAAATCATTGTATAAATGAATTTTGTCATCAATTTCTCTCAAATTTTTTGAAATTGGTAATATGAACTTCAGAGGTTTCGGTAGCTTTTCAAAAATTAGGATTTTCGCCCTTTTTTAGGGGGAGAGATAACATTATCAAGTAATGGCAGAAACTATTGTTGCGGGATTTGGTTTTTAAGGGATGTGTTTATTTGAGACCCCTTTCTCTACTCACCTTTGATGTAATCTATTGCGAAAGTGGCGTTGGGGGCGGAGTTGGTTGGGTCAAGGCGGATTGCCGTTATCCTCTTGCCCTTCCACATAGGATGATTGCCTACCTCTACGACATACTCGTGAAATTCTCCATCCGAGATTATATTGAATACAACCACTTTATCCTCGGCGAAGTTGGGCGAATCCTCCGTTGTCCAGTAGAACTGCGCATTAGTCCCTCCCGTCGTCATCATCCTTATCCTCAACCTTTTGCATTCATCACCCTTCACATCCATTCCCAACCTCACCATATAGGGGTCGCCTCCCGTTGCTATCCCTTTCAAGTAGCCATTCTCCACATGCAGTGAATCTATGTCGTTCTGGGCAACCCATCCTTCGTCAGATTCGTCAAATGAGAAATCTATCCTCTTCTTTATCTCGGGAAGGGCACTGACCCTTTTTGGCATTATCCCTTCAATTTCCACCTTTTGCCAGGTACTGCTTTGAGGAAGCTTGATGCCAAGGACAGCCATATTGCTGTCATATTCAAACCCTATCTCCTTGCCGTTGAGCCTTACTCTTTGAGGTTTGCTTGTCCCCGCTATCACTATGGAGCCTGGCTCGCCGGTGGGTAGCTTTATCTCAAGAGCCAGATTCCCTCTGCGATAGGAGACATCGCGGACACTTCCCCTGTAATTGATGCGGAATTCGCTTACTTTCAGCGTCTGGGGTTCACTATCCCTACCAAGCAATTTATAGACGCATTTCAATATCATCATTGGCGAGAATACCCAGCTGGCTTTATCGCCCTTAATCGCCCCTATGCTATCGGGCCATAGAGCGATATTCTCGCCTTTCTCATCCTGTTGATACATAGCGCTTCTCGTTATGCCCTCAGCGACTGTTTTCCAGGGGAATGACTTGTCGTAATCCCAGAGCTTCAGGAGAGCGTATGCGTAGCGGAGTCCGTTCCATTGAACTGGTCTACCAAACCAGGAGCCTTGATAAAGGCTGGCACCGAAGACGGGAATAGAAGCATAGCGCATAAAGGGGAATTTGGGGTCGTTCCACATATAAATGAAGGGAAGCCCCTTCCGCGCCCATTTCTTCGCTTCCTCAAGGTAGGTTTTATTTCCCGTCGCCCTGTAACCTTCAATGTAGGCATCCACAGCATCGGAGGCAGCGAGGACATCAGGGGTGTGAACTGGCACTTCCCATACCTGGGCGGCGCGTGGCACAGTGAAGCGCTTCATAAATTCCAGTGCTTTAATACCCGCTTCAAGAAGTTTTTCGTCGCCCGTCATCCGGGCATAACGAAGGATTTGCCAGGCGTTGTAGGCGCAGGTGCCTACCTCAACTGCATTGTGAGGACCAAGCTGGCGATAATCGTAGCCTTCAAATACGCCGCTTCCCAGGCGATTAGCATAGAACCGCCAGGAGCCATCTTCCCATTGTTGGTTTAGGAGATTTATCGCCTGTATGGCAAGCCCCTTCATTGAACGAACCGGCTCGTTGAATGTGAAGCCGAGGTCATCGCCCGCTATCTCTATCTTGTATTTGCTCGTCATCATATCTATCATCTCTTTGCATCTTTCCCTTATCTCTTTGGAAGGGGAAAGGAGGTAACCTTGGTAGAGGTCATAGAGGAATGGGGATGGACGTCCTTTGCCGGAGAGAAGGGGTCCGGCGCCCTTAGTTGTCCACCATTGCTCTTCCTCGGGCACCCAAAGGGAATGTAGATAGGCGTTCATACTGAACTCTATCTCTTTGAGATAATTTCCCCGAGGGATGGGCATCGGCTCAGGAACACCGAAGAGGGCGAACCATTTATCCATTGCTGAAAGAGAATCCTTTGCCGTTCCAGTAGCAAATATGTAAGCTTGGAGCTTCAAGCTTTTACCCTTTGAAAGTTTGTAGGGAGTTGAGGCGATTCTCTCGTTTTCCTTCACCCATTGAGGAACAGAGGGAAGGAATAAGCCCATCAGATGGGAGTTGCGATTTTCAAACCAGTCAGGGGAAGCGAAGACTGCCGATGGTCTATCATTAGCTCCATCCCATTTCTGGTAGGGGTTCCAGAGAAGAGCGAGACATAGCCCCTTACTGTAGACGCTCATCAGAGGAATGGTTATCTTGTTGGGATGAGGAACATATCTTATTCTATCGGGATGGTCCTCGGATATGTCCAGACTGCTTGAGGAGCGTTCCCCATCAACGAGCCATTCCAGCCCGGGGAAAAGGGCTTCTTCCTTAGCTTCCCCGAAGCTACCCTCCCCAGCGTAAAGTAAGGGTCCTTCAAACAGAAGGACATCTCTATCCTTGTCGCAGGTGAGCGAATAATCGGCTTTGAGCGTATCCTTTCCCTTGCCCAGCGTCAGGACAAGCTGGAAGCGCCAGTTGCCGTTCTCTTTATCCTTGAATAGGGTGGAGAAGGTAAGGGAAGCCTCATCCCCCTTAGTTGTGGGTTTTGGAGAGGAAGCATATATCGGAAGCGTTTTTCTCTCTCCCGCAAGAGAATAGACGACTTTCGCAAGGTAGGGAATCCTTCCCACGACCTTCCATTCGCCCTTCTGCTTGACCATTATCTCTCCTATTCCATAGCCGAAGGAGGAGCGTGGAAAGACTAATGCTAAGTTTTCATTTGAGATAATTGCCACTCCATTTCTGATGGTAGCATTTAGTCTGGGTGGGAGAGATAAAGAAGCGGGGAAGGGAGCGCCTATTATGATGTTTCCCGAGAATACCTGCTTGCCCTCGGGACTATTTAATTCAATTTTTATCGCTTCTTCCTTGCTTTCCTTTTGGGCTTTTATCAGCCAGTTAAGTTTTGTGGAGCTTTTGGGGGCGAGAGAATCTAATTTTTTATCCGCTGTATCAAGCAACTTGATGCTATCGGGGAGGGATATTCGGGCCACTATATCCTTTTCTATAGCTGTGCCATCATTGGTCAGGATAAGGGATATTGAGCCGTTCTGATGGGTGGAAAGGATGAACTGATTTAACCTCAATTCAGCCTTGAGCGAAGGTGCGAGCTTGAGCTCGGACTCAGCCTCCCAGCCCGCTTTTGAAACCGCTGTTATTTTTATGCTGTCCACCTTTTCCCTTACGCCCTCCACTTTCCAACTGATCTCTCTGGGAAATTCCTTGATTCCAAGCGATTTGACTTCTTGGAAGAGGGGAGAAGAAGTTTTTAGATAGGGAGGTAGGGTTAAAGTGATGTTTATGTCACCGACTTCGTCGCCTATATTCTGGATTTCCACCTTTACAAAGCAGGCTTTCCCTTCCTGCCCTGCTATTTCATCAATATATAGCTTATTAATCGCTGGCACCGCACCTGCGTTTGGTAGGTATTCCACATCATCTATCAACCAATCGCCCCTACCACCGATGATTCTTGGAGCGAGCATAATCCATTTGACCTCTGGCTTTTTGGAAAAGTCGTAGGTTACAACAGCTTTGTGCCACTTTCCATCACCGATATGACTTTTGGGGACGACATAAGCTTGGCGGGGATTGCCAGTATCCTCAAGGGGTTTTGCCGACATCGGGATGACGAAAAATGTCAGTTTGGTATCTTTATCGGCGGAAACAGCCTTATACCAGAAGGAGATTGCTCCCTTGAGCTCCGATAGCATACTGCCCTGCTCACCGCTGAAAGGTTTCCAAGCGCGGTTCAAGCCGGTTTCTTCCGTGGGGACTTCTTTCACCCTATGGAGTCTAAGGGAATACTTCCCCGAGTGGGCATCTGGGGAAACACCTATCTCGCTGGTTGGCGGTCCGCCAACGGGTTCCCAGTGAAGGGGAAAACCCTGCTCGTTAAGTTCCTCAAACCCTCCATTGGTCACAGGATTAACCTGCCCCAAAAGGGGTAGAATTGTCATAGCAATAAATATGAGAAAGAGAGCCAGATTTCTCGTTATGAGTTTCAAGAAAGGCACCTCCTTGACAAACACCCTGTTTTGAGGGTCTTTTTATAAGTCTAAGGGGTATTGGGGAATTTGTAAAGGAATCGCTCTTCATTAAAAATAATTCACTGGTAAATGAACGGCTTCTTAAATTTACTTAATGAGTTAAGTGCTATTTTATGCTTATCATGCTCTTATATCCCACGGCTCTTGTGAAGATACGATAAGGGGAGATAGATAAGATACTGCCGAATATAAGCCCCGCTACAATAGATAGACTGCTCAAACAGCATAGGTGGAAACTGAGAGACAAGGGGAAATACAAAAGCAAACCATTCAGCTCAAATGTTAAAAAAGAGAATTTTTCTTTATGCTTACCCATACAAGGGCATAGAGTTTAGGCGTTATCGTTCTCATAGCAAGAATGATGTCCCTAACGGGTTGAGATGTCGGGAAGCCGATAAACAAAATACGCTTTCAAAGCGATTTATTTTTAGGAAAGACGCAAGTTGTGGGATTCCATAAGGAATTAGGCTCTACCTCAAAATGCATCAAGCGCTTGTTGAATTCTTTTATTCCTATTTGCTCGTCAGTGTTCCATTCATATTCTTTCACGGGGAATCTGACCTTATAATACAAAGTGCTTTTAGTGACCCGAATGCTTCTCTTATAGCTTGAGCTTGATATTTTTTGTGAATAAAATTAGCCCAGTGGAAGTGAAGAGTATATGGTACGCTTATTAACTGGTAAACTAATTTTCTTCAAGGGGTCTTTTCTCAATCTATTGGCGCTCATTTTCATCGTCTCCTTAATGAAACAGGTTTGTTCTGCTCCTTTACCACGAGGCACGAAAGCAGATGATATAGGTCCGAATTTGATTGTAGATTGGAGTTTCGAATCAATGGGACCAGGGGTTATGGTATGCATTGGTGGACAATGGCTCTCCCGTAGGCTCGATGCTCCTTTCAAGATAGTAGAAGATTCTGACGCCCATAGTGGGAAAGCCGTGGTAAGAGTGAGTCTATCTCGTAGTGGGAAAATGATGTATTCGCCCATTGAAACCTGGGAAAACACCGACTATGTTTCAAGCCTCTGGGTTCGGGGAAATGGGAGCGGCACCTTCTTTGTTGCAACGAAGGACCTTTCAAAGAAAATTGCCCATCTGCCAGTCAGAGGAACGAATTCCTGGCGAAAGGTTGAGCTTCGTTGGAATTCCGGAGAGGCAACAGCGGTCGTTATCGGCTTTTGTGATGATATCAGTGAAAAGGGCACGCTTTATTTAGACGACATCTATACAGGGCTCGCTCACGCTCACACGATTGCTTTCACCGCGCCTCCTGCCTATGACCCTGAGCCCCACGCTCCACCCGGCTTCAAACTTATCTTTAACGACGAGTTCAGGAACATCAAAACCATTGATGTGGAGAACACGCAGAAAGACGGTTACAAATGGTATGTGAAGGGTATGTGGTTCCCCAGTACCTCTCCCTCTATGTATGAAATCTTGCCATCTTACAAGGGTGCTAAAGGCGTTTTGGTGATAAAAGATGCCCCGGTCTCAATGGGTTGGAATTTCGCGACAACCCTTTTTGATGATGAACAACCCGAAGGCTACAGGGGAACCGTTTTCCAGCCTGGGAAAGGGATATATTATGAAGCAAGGATAGCGGTAGCGAACCCCGAGCACATTAGCCAGAATGGATGGCCAGCATTTTGGTCCGTTCCAATGCCGGTGGCTTCAAGACCCAGAAATATGAACCCTCCACCCTGGAGCTTTTCACCTGAGAACTATCCAATGCCCGGCTGGCCAGGTCTCTGGGAGGTTATTGAAGACGACATAATGGAATATAATCCCTCTTGGGGAGCAAATCATCACTCCTCCACGATTCACGATTGGTTCAATGGTAATAACATCGGTAATTTCAATGCGGTAGTGTATCCCCCATATGGGACGGATTATAGGGAGTGGCACACATATGGAGAGCTTTGGGTCCCAGCTACAGCCGAAAATGGTTGGTATGGATACCGCCAGATTTACTTTGACGGTGTTCCCCAACAAGCTATCTGCTGGAGAGGTAACCAGATAGCGCAAAATGGTCAACCCTCTGGTAGCTATCTTTTCAGTATGATAGATGGAACTCCCCTATCTCCCCCATTGTGGCGAAACCTACAGATAGGCGGCGCGATGGGCGGAATCCCAAACACATACATAGATTATGTACGAGTCTATGCGATAGACCCAAAAGCAAGTATCAGAGTGGTCCGAAAGCAAAAATCAAAATAGCGTTGAACAAAGAGTTGGCGGATAATGTCTATAGCTTGGTGATGTTTATAAGAGAATTGTTTACTGGTAATCACAACCAGATGCGACCTTTTACCAATGGAAAGAAAGCTCAAATATTTATCCTCATAGCTTGGGTTGGATATCGGATATCCTTTCGGTCTTGGATTGTTTCTTACCGCCAAGCAAACGGTCGGGGATTCCCGCTTTCATTTCCACAGCGGGGCAGACTTTGCACTCCATACAGCCTATGCAATCAGGATGTCCTTCATCCTCGTAAATCATCAAGCCTTGGGGACAGGGTTCGGCACAAAGGGCACATTTCTTACAAGCTTCTTCTTTCACTTGGACTCGCAGGAAGCTGAAGCGGTTGAAGAAGGATAGGAGGGCGCCAAGTGGACACATCCCTTTGCAGAAGGGGCGTGGGGTGAAGATGGCGAGGATGACTATGCCGACAAGGATGGTGAGTTTGAGGGCGTAAAGCCAGCCAAGGAGGGCGCGGAAGCTTGGCTCTAATATTGGCCAGGGAATACCTGCCTCCATAGTTCCCACTGGGCATATCTTGCAGAAGATAGGGTCGTGAAGAAGGATGGGCAGAAATAAGACGAATACCAGAAGGAATAGATATTTGCCATAGGAAACAAAAGCAGGTAAGCGAAACTTCTTTTTCAAGGGGATTTTGTAGAGCAAGTCCTGTATGAAGCCGAAGGGACAGAGCCAGCCGCAAGTTATCCTGCCAAAAAGAAGCCCTGAAAAAAGGATTATCCCTAAAAGGTAAAAGGGAAAGAAACCGCCCGCACCGATAGCGAACTGGAGCGAGCCTATGGGGCAGGCAAAGGTTGCTAATGGGCAGGCATAGCAGTTCATAACGGGGAAAGGAAGCCATCGGAGATGGAGATAATAGAGATTGGTTAGGACAAGCCCAAGGGTTTGGGAGAATGCTCTGAGCTTCGCTATCTTGTTTTGATAAGATTGAACCCTTCTACTTACCAAGTCCTATACAGGATGTGCAGATGTACTCGGCATTCGTTTTTATCTTCTTCCATTCTCCCCTTTTGGCTCCGAACACAACGATAGAAAGCGCTATTACTAAAAGGATGAACCAGAGCGAGCGGAAGAGCGATTTCCTCATTTTTTTATCAACTTGCCTATTTCCCGCAAGAATGCAGGTATATCGGAGGGTTGGCGGGAAGTCACGAGGTTCCCATCAACAACCACCTCTTTATCCTCAACGATGGCACGTGCCGAACGAAGTTCGCTCTGAACCGTGCGATAGCCGGTAGCTCGTCTCCCTTCAATAACGCCAGCCGAGATGAGGATTTGGGGACCATGGCAGATCGCTGCTATTGGTTTGTTGTGCGAGATAAAATGCCTTACTATTTCTTTGACCTTTTCATTATGCCTGAGAACCGCTGGTGCCTTTCCACCGGGTAAAACGAGCAGGTCGTAGTCTGCAGGATTGACATCTTCAAGGCTAAGGTTTGCTTCAACGATTGTTCCCTTTTTACCGACGATATTTCCCTTTTTAAGGGAGGCTATATCAACCTCCAGTCCAAGTTCCTTAAGATATTGGTAGGGTTGGAGAAGTTCAGAATCCTCAAAATTATCGGCGCTGATTATCAGAGCTTTCATTTCGCAAACTCCTTATGCCTTTTCGCAATCTCATCGGCGAGGTTGTCAAGGGCTTTGAAATCCTCTTCTTTAGGATAACCCTTTGCCAGAACGGGTTGTAGAACTTCCACATTCAAATTCCCAAGTATCTCCTTTATCCTCTCGGCGGCGCGACCTCCCCAGCTGTAAGAGCCGAGCAAACCGACGAACCTCAGCTTGGGGCGTAGGGCAGAAACGAGATAGGCGGCGGAGAGGGCGAGGGGATGAGGACCACCAAGAACCGTAGGTGTTGCGAGGACGAGGGTTGCGGAATCAACAAGTGCCATCGCAATAGCTCCGATATCCGATTTCGTCAGCTCGAAAACCTTCACTCCGACGCCTCTTTTCATCAGAGAGTTTATGAAGTGCCTGGTCATAACTTCTGTTGAGCCATGCATAGAGATATGGGCTATGACAGCTTCGTTCTTAACATCATCTGATATCCAGTCCTCGTAGGTGGATATTATGAATTCTGGCTCAGAGTAAATGGGACCATGGCTGGGAGCTATAAGCTTTGGGTTTAGTTCCTTGACTTTCTTCAAATGTCCCTTAATGAGGTTGCGGAATGGCATCATTATCTCAGCATAGTATCGCTTGGCGGCTGGATATACCTCTTCCTTGTTCTCTGCATAAAGGTTGCTGGTTGCAAGGTGTGAGCCGAAGAGGTCACAAGGGAAGAGGATTTCCTCCTCTTTGAGGAAGGTGAGCATAGTTTCTGGCCAGTGAACCCAGGGAGCGTGGACGAATTTCAGCGTCTTATCTCCCAAGGAAAGCTCTGCACCGTCCTCGACAGTTTGGAAAACCTCTTCTTTCAGAAGGAGCAAATCAGCGAGTATTTCTCTCGCTTTCGGAGTGCAAACGACCTTCGCCATTGGGTAGAGTTCAAGAACGGTAGGAATCGTTCCCGAATGGTCCTGCTCACCGTGATTGGCTACTATGTAGTCAATCCTTTCTATCTCAAGAGCTTTCAAATTATCAACGAGCTCTCCCTCTTTTGAAGGGTCAACGGTATCTATGAGGGCTACCTTCTCGCTTCCCTTTATGAGATAGGCGTTGTAGCTTGTGCCGTCGGGAAGGGGGATAAGGGAATCGAATAATCTCCTATCCCAATCTATGGCACCGACATAGTAGATGTTCTCGCGGATTTCCTTAATGGGCAATTAGGAATCACCTCCTATGTTTTGAGCAAATCCCTGATATCCTCCTCCGGCTCGCGAATCAGCCTCAAACCATAGCCTTCCTGGAGAACCTTAAGTATATCCTCATTCACCCAAGCGGGAAGGACTGGTCCGATGATGATTCCCTTTATGCCGAGGGACAGCAAGCTCCAGAGTATCGCTACGGCTTTCTGTTCCATCCAGGAGAGGACGAGGGAAAGGGGAAGCTCGTTTATGCCCACGCCAAAGAGCTGTGAAAGAGCTTCGGCAAGCTCTATTGCGACTATGGCGTCGTTGCATTGCCCGAGGTCGAGGAGGCGCGGAATGCCATCTATCTCTCCAAGGGGCAGGTCATTAAAGCGGAATTTTCCGCAAGCAAGGGTAAGGACGACGGTATCGTCAGGTAGCTTCTGGACGAATTCCCTATAATACTCCGCCCTCTTCATAGGTGAATCGCAACCACCAACCAGGAAGAAATGCCTTATCCTACCTTCCTCTACCAACTGCTTTATCTTCTCCGCAAGGGAAAGGATGACGGATTTAGAGAAGCCCGTGGTGAGGACGATATCGCTCTTTTCTTCTTCTAACTCAGGAAGTTCCTTCGCCTTCTCTATTAAAGGGGAGAAATCATAACCATCTATGTGTTGAACAGCTGGAAGACCAGTGGGACCTGTGGTGAACATCCTATCTTTGTATGCATCGGTAGGGATGAGAAGGCAATTAGAGGTTCCCAGAATAGCAGCAGGATAGCGGGCGAAAAGCTGGCGTTGGTCGAACCATGCTTTACCAAGGTTGCCGACGAGATGAGGGAACTTTTTAAGACCGGGGTAACCATGGGCGGGCAGGAGCTCCGAATGGGTATAAATGTTTATATCCATTCCCTCCGTTTGGCGCAGAAGTTCATACAATGCCTTAAGGCTATGTCCCGTTGCGATGATAGCCTTACCTTTCTTCGTGCCGGTTTCAACTTTCGTTGGAACGGGTTCTCCGAATGTTTCAATGTGGGCTTTTTTCAACAGCTTCATAGTTCTTATATTCATCTCGCCAGTTTTTAGGGCGTAGTTGACGAATGCTTCAGCGTCAAAGTTGACATTCGTAAAGGTAGTGTAGAAGGCTTTCTCCAAAAAAGCATCTATCTCGGGGTCGGTATAGCCAAGCTCCCTCGCATGATAGAGGTAAGCCGTCATCCCTTTGAGGGCGAATATCAGATTGTCCTGCAAGCGGCTAACGGTGGGAACCTTACCGCAAACTCCCCGCTTGGTGCAGGCTATTCCTCCCGCTGCTTGAGAGCATTGATAGCAAAACATCTCAAATGTCTCGGACATAGAAGTTACCTCCTTCTATTGCACGAGTTCAAAGGCGGATTTATCCGCACCACAGACAGGGCACACCCAGCCCTCGGGAAGTTCCTCAAAGGGTGTGCCAGGAGCCACGCCTGAATCGGGGTCGCCGACTTCAGGGTCATAAACATATCCACATACCGAGCAGACATATTTTTTCATTTTTCATACCTCCTCAGCCAGTTTTATGATAGGTGGGTGCCGTTTCTGGCACTTTCCAATTTTTGACCTCTCGGTAGTAAGCATAGGTCATTGGTTCTCCCTCTTTAAGAACCTCGGCAGATAAAATCTTTGCGATGAAGAGGGTGTGACTGCCGACATCAACTTCATTAATAACCTCGCACTCAATATAGGCGAGTGCATAATCTGTAGGGATGGGTAAACCATTCTCAGCAAAGAAGTAGTTAATTCCTTCAAATTTTTCCGTTTCTCTGCCACTGCGGAAGCCGAACCTACCTATATAGGTGAGGGGAGTATCCTTCTCCAGGATTGCCACGCTGAATTTCTTGCTTTCTTTTATCATATCGTGGGTGAGATTCTTCTTATTGCTACTGAGGGCAAGCAGTTGCGGTTCGCTCGCCACTTGACATAACGCATCGGCAATCTGTCCATTCAATTTTTCTCCCACCTTCGTGCTAATAACATATAATCCATAGCTTATCAAGGTAAGCGCCTTCTCGTTCATCTGAAACCTCCTTAATTTTGAATAAATTATACTATATTAATCAAAATTAGCAACTAAAAATTTGTGCTCTATTTTAAAAATTTTCTATGTAGGGGTATAATCGCTTTCTTAATTCCAAGATGTGATACTGCACTGTGGAGTACGAAATAAGGGATGTTCACTCTTATATTGTATCTCTCGCTTCCTCTTTACATACTCGTTCTGCAATTTTTATATAATTGAAAATTTCATTTTCCGTTTAAAAGTTTCTTACTCCAATCTTACCTCCATCGCTCTGTATGGGCAGATTTCCACACAAATTTCACAGGCGACGCATTTTTCGGATGCGAAGAGGACCCTTCTTTCTTCATCATAATAAAGCGCACCCGTAGGGCAATGGACCACGCAGGCGCCGCAGTGGGTGCAGAGCTCCTCTATCATAACGACATCCTGGCTGAGTGGCTGAACTTTTACTCCCCTTTTTTCAAGATATTCCAATCCTTGTTTGAAATCGTTCTCGTCTCCCTCGATTTCCAGAACCATCAATCCCTCGCTATCGGGGGTTATGTCGGCTCGTAAGATGTTAAAGACGAGATTGTAATCCTTAATCAACTTGTAAACTACTGGTTGGTCAACCAGTAGGGGAGGGAATCGCAGGACGAGCCTTGCCTTCATCCGTATCACCTCCTTCATAGCTCCTCTGTGTAGGGCTTTCTTATCTCGCAGGGTTTCGTCTTCATTCCGCTCTCCGGACCCGGAAGGGGCTCAACCGGCTTGGTGAGAAGGAATTTGCCTTCCTTAATCCAGTTTTTTAGAATGGTGGCGATTTCCTTTGCTTTGTAGTAGCTGGAGAGGGAAGCTGTGGGGACCTTTTTGCCCAAAACTTCTATCTCGCCACTTTTAAGCTGAGCGTAGGTGACCTCGGCGAGAATTTCCGATTTTCTGTTTGGATAAGCATCGCTGTAATCAACGACGGGAGCGGTTATTTCCTCATCGCTTGCCGATGCCCTGCGGAATATTTCCTCATTGAGTATGGGGATGGGAATGCCCACTCCTACAGCGAGGCTTACACCGTAGCCCCTTATGCTCGCTCCTCTCAGCCATTTGGGGCTCATCTGCTTGAGGTCGCCTATAAGTGCGAGTGTTCCTGCTGGGACTTTGGGAATTCCAAGTTCGTTGCGGGGAACAGCGGGGCTGTGTTGTGTGCCCCACCAGGCGACATAACCTATGCCTCCACCCAAGAATATCCGCGTGCCCACCCCAATGGTTTCATACAATGGGTCTTTCAATAAAGGGCTTAACTGACCTGCCGAGCAGTAATTGGCATTCCCCAGATTGGGTTTCAAGACCCCCATATATGTATATATCGTTCTGTTTGATAGATTTACCGCAACATTGTAATTCTGATAGCAATTTCGTGGATTGAAAAGGATTACCTCGTTTATCGTATTGATATTGATATATGTCTCTAGTTCTTTACGAGGATAGCAATCGGTTCCATAACCCTCTGCATAAAGAAGGATATCCTTACCACTAACCAAGTCCTCTATAACATGTCCTCCTCCATATTTGAATTCACCTGGATAGTTGGTGTTAGCTGGGTCATTTTCGGGTATGGCTGTTGCTCCAAGGTATAAATCCACAGCGGCGAGTCCTCCGTATGCGGGCACATCGTTTAGCCAGACGCGGGATTTCTTTATCCTGGGCACGGGATGCCCAAAGTTTATTATGATGCCAGAGGAACACATAGGACCAAAGGTACCAGTGGTTACAACATCCACCTTCTCAGCTGCCTTTGCATAACCCTCCTCCTTAGCCATCTCTATGACTTCCTCCGCAGTGAGAACGACGACTGTTCCTTTCTTTATCTTCTCGTTTATCTCCTCAATCGTTCGTTCTCTCAATTAAATCGCCTCCTTTTCAAGGGTTCTATTCGAAAAGTCCGGGCACGGAAAGATAGCGCTCGCCCGTGTCGGGGAAAATGACGACTATCAACTTTCCCTCATTCTCTTTCCTTTTAGCAACTTCCAGAGCGGCGTAGCAAGCCGCTCCCGAGGATATGCCGCAGAAGATGCCTTCCTCTTTGGCGAGGCGGGCTGTCATCTCGTAAGCATCTTCGTCCTCCACAGTTATAATCTCGTCTATGAAGTCAAGATTCAGAACTTTTGGGATGAATCCCGCCCCTATCCCCTGGATTTTGTGTGCACCGGCGCAACCTCCACTGAGGACAGGAGAATTTGCAGGCTCAACCCCCACGATTATCAATTCCGGTTTCAACCCACCTCCCTTGATATATTCCCCGATTCCTGTGAGGGTGCCGCCTGTTCCGATTCCGCCTACGACTATGTCAACCTTTCCATCGGTATCCTCCCATATTTCCCTCGCTGTCGTTTCCCGATGAATTTTCGGGTTGGCTGGGTTAGCGAACTGGTCAGGTATGAAGGAACGAGGGAGAATATCGGCAAGCTCGTATGCTTTCTCAACCGCTCCTTTCATCCCCAGCTCGCCGGGAGTGAGGATGACCTCGGCTCCAAGGGCTTTTAATATTTTTACCCTTTCTTGGGACATCGTGTCTGGCATCGTTATTATCAACTTATAGCCACGGGAGGCACAGACCCAGGCAAGGGCAATGGCAGTGTTACCGCTGCTGGGCTCTATGACGACGGAATCCTTTGCGAGGAGCCCCTTCTCCTCAGCGTCCTTTATCATAGAGACACCGATGCGGTCCTTAACGCTTCCGCAGGGATTGAAGAACTCCAACTTGGCAACGACATCTGCTTTCGCTCCCTCGGTCACTTTTCTCAGGCGAACCAGGGGAGTCCTTCCTATAAGTTCGGTCATATCTTGGGCAATACGCAAAAGGAACCCGCCTCCTTTTTGGTTTGGATTATATAATAACATAGTTAGGAAATTAGTCAACATATTTTAGGAAATAAAATTTAAAAATTATGAGTTAAAATATCTTATTAATTTCTGAAATAAAATGGGTAGGAAATATAAATTATACCCTTTAATAGAAAAAAATATTTGACCTAATATTGATAAAAAAACTTGGTTATATATAATTATAGACTTGAGGTGATAGAAATTGCCGGTCAGACTGAACACGATGGTCAGATATGCAGTTAGGATAATGCTCGGTCTCGCTACGCGTTGGCAGGCGGGATACATATCGGCTAATGTTATAGCCAAGGAGCAGGAGATATCCGTGGATTATGCCGAGCAAATCCTCCGAAGGCTCAGGATGGGTGGTTTGGTTGATAGCAACAGGGGACCTGAGGGTGGTTTTAAGCTATCAAAGGAACCATCCCAAATAACAATAATGGATGTTGTGATGGCTATGCAGGGAAAGGTGCATCTTGTGAGATGCTTGGAGCCCGATGGGGAGAAGCATTGCCATAGAGTTCCTTATTGCGCAGCGAGGATAATGTGGCAAAGATTGGGGCAGAGCATTGCTGATTTCCTTTCCTCGTTAACCCTTGAGGATGTTCTCAAGGAAGCAAGAGCAATTCTGCCCAAGGATACGCCACCCCATTCCTATCCATATGTAATTTGAGAAGGATACACCAAAGACAAATTAACCCGAAGGGAGGCTCAGGATGATAGAATTAACAGCAGAGGAAAAGGTCAGATTCAGAAGACAGATAATGATTTTCGGCGAGGAGGGGCAGAGAAAACTGAAGGAAGCAAGCGCTTTTGTCACCAGAGTAGGGGGATTGGGAGGACCGGTGGCTGTATATCTTGCCTTAGCGGGTATCGGTAAGTTGGTTGTTGCCCATGGAGGTGTCGTGGAGCCCTCCAATCTAAATCGCCAATTGCTGATGTCTTACGAGGCAATTGGAAGACCCAGAATAAATTGTATAGTTGAAAGACTGAAAGCGCTGAACCCCTTTATGGAACTCGTTGCTTATGGAGATGATATCGCTATGGATGAGGCATTGACAAAAGAGGTGGTTTCCCAGGTTGATATATCCATTGCTTGTCCCCCTACATTTGAGGAAAGGTTCAATTTGAACAAAGCCTCCGTAGAGCTTGGAAAACCCCTGGTGGAGGTGGCTATGTATGGGATGGAGGGATATATAACTTTCATAAAACCGGGACAAACCCCTTGTTTAGCCTGCCTTTTCCCTTCTCCGCCTAAATGGTCAATCCCTTTTCCCGTGCTCGGCTCCGTAAGCGCGATGATGGGTTGTATTGCAGCGACAGAGGTGGTGAAATTTATCACGGGAATTGGAAGCACTTTGGATGGGTATATGCTCTACATAGATACAAAAAGTTGGGAAATGAAAAAGACAAAGGTCAAACGGAAGCCCGATTGTCCCGTTTGTGGAAAGATTGGTAAAGATGTAGGGCAATAATCACTTTACTATACCTTTCTTAAAAATCAATCTGTAATTTTACCTAATAAACCACCTATTTGAATCAGCTAAGCGGCAGCCCTTATGTGCTAACATTTAAGTCTTGCATTTCACCCCCCCTATTTTCCCGATTGATAAATTAAAAAAAGTGAAACACATTTTTGACATATCAGACTGGTAATTTATATATTGATGAACATAACTAAGCTATTCAATTGGAGGTGAGTTATTATGAAAAAGGGTTATGGAAGGTTTTTCTTTTTAAGTTTGTTGATTCTTTTGGCGGTTAGTAGTAGTTCTCTTGCGAAGGAAAAGGAGCTCGTGGTCTCCGCAGCTGCCAGCCTCAAGGATAGCTTTCAGGAAATAGGGAAGATATTTATGAAGAAGCACAAAGGTGTAAAGGTGTTGTTCAACTTTGGAGGGAGTGGAGCTCTGAGGCTTCAAATAGAAGCTGGAGCGCCTGTGGATGTTTTTGCTTCAGCAGGGCAGAAGGATATGGATTTGTTGGAGAAAAAGGGCTTGGTTATGAAGGGGACGCGACATAATTTTGTTGAGAATGTGATTGTTTTGATTGCCCCCATAGGGTCGAAGCTTAGCTCATTTGCCGATTTGAAGACCCCTGCTGTGCAAAGGTTCGCAATGGGTAATCCTAAGACCGTTCCAAGTGGTCAGTATGGCGAGGAGACGCTGAAGTATCAAAAACTCTGGGAATCTCTCCAGGGCAAGATAGTTTATGGAGAAGATGTTCGGCAAGTTCTTGATTATGTGGCGAGAAAAGAGGTAGATGCGGGAATCGTGTTCAGAACGGATGCACTGCTAAGACCGAAAGAGGTGAAAATCGTCGCCGAGGCGCCAAATGGAAGTTATACCCGCCCGCTTTACCCAATAGCAGTAGTAGCAAAGACAAGGGAGCCGCAATTGGCTAAAGAATTCGTAGCCTTAGTTTTATCCCCAACAGGCAAGAAAATATTTAGCAAATATGGCTTTATGCCTGTAGAACCAGCGAAAAAGAAAAATGGATAGTTCGCTGTTGTTTTCTCTAAGACTTTCCTTTCAAGTAGCAGTAATAGCTACTCTTTTCCTTTTGCCTGTGGGTATCTTCGTTGCCTATATTCTGGCTATGAAAAGTTTCAAAGGGAAGGATGTGGTAGACACCTTTCTTACCCTTCCCCTTGTTTTGCCTCCCACGGTGACTGGATATTATCTCGTGGTAATCTTGGGGAGAAACGGGCTCTTGGGGAAGCCCCTTTATGAAGCGACTGGGATAAGCATTATGTTCACTTGGTATGCTGCAGTTTTTGCTTCATTCTTCGTCGCTCTTCCCATTATGATTAAGACGACTAAAGCAGCTTTTGAATCCGTGGATAAGAATATCATAAACGCTTCCTACACACTGGGACATTCAGAATGGGAGACAGCACTAAAAGTTGTCATTCCCCTTGCCGGCAAGGGAATAGTCGCTGCCACAGTCCTTGCCTTCGCTCGTGCGCTGGGCGAATTCGGCGCTACACTTATGTTCGCTGGGAATATTCCCGGAAGGACGAATACTATGCCCTTGGCTATCTACACTGCAATGACAAGCGGTGAATATACAAAAGCGCACATAATGGCTGGAATGTTCACGCTAATTTCAGGAGTTTGCCTCTATCTTGCTAATAAATTGGGAAGGGGGTCTTTACGATGAGCTTATCCGTTAAATTGGTGAAAAATGTCCCGGGTTTTTCGCTTGATGTGGAATGGGAAGCTAACAATGAGTTTGTCGTCCTTTTCGGCTATTCTGGTGCGGGTAAATCTATGTCCTTGCAAATCATTGCCGGACTACTCAAGGCGGATGAAGGTTATGTTTATCTCAATGGAGATGTCCTGTTTGATAGCAAGAGGGGAATAGACCTTCCCCCACAGAAAAGACAACTCGGCTATGTTTTCCAAAACCATACCCTTTTCCCTCATATGCCAGTCTGGAAGAACATAGCTTATGGAGGTAAACACCTTAGCAAGAGGGAGAGGGAGGAAAGAATAAGAAGAATGATAAAGGAATTCCATTTAGAAGGACTGGAAAATAGGTTTCCTTCCCAAATATCGGGTGGACAGAAGCGAAGGGTTGCTTTGGCTACGGTCTTAATGAGGGAACCAAAAGCCCTCTTATTGGATGAACCGCTCAGTGCCCTTGACAGCCCGATAAAGATGGAAATTATGAAGCTTTTGAGGGAGGTAAAGGAAAGGTTCAATATCCCTATTGTCCTCGTTACCCACGACATATTTGAGACTTTCACTCTTGCTGATAAAGTGGTCGTTTACATTGGAGGTAGAGTTGCCCAAATAGGGGCACCCTATGAGGTTTTCAGAAACCCGGCCAATCCCGAAGTAGCGCGGCTATTCTGCGCGCAAGAGATATTTCAAAATATTGCCTTTTAAAAATTCATTTTCCTAACGCTCGTTTTTTAAGCCTGTTTTTGTAAATTTTTAGCTCGAGGAAAGACTTGAAAAGCAAACTAAACCGAGGGCGAGGTTCCTTCCTGTCTTATTTATCCAACAAAGTGCCCAAAACAAAGAGTTTTGATTTTTAAAGTTGACTTATCTCATTTTCCTACTAAAATAGTTAAAAAACAAGGAGGAGAATTTATATATGAGTAATCATATAGCTTATAATGACTGGCAAGAAATGCTTTTCGGTATAGCAAAGCGCCCTATAAATTGTGGTTTTGGGTTAGAAATTGGCAATGGGGAGGTAATCCCCGAAATAAAAGTTCATCCGCGCCCAGGAAAGGAGGAAAATTTGGATACCCTACTTGAAGAATACAAAAATATTGTGAATGATTCACTGGAGAGGGCGATAAAGTTGGGCTTTCCATCTATTATGGTTGAGATAGAGCATGTAGCCCAACTAACTCTAAATCCCGAGTGGGGAGGAGCGGTCATAAATCAGTCAAAGGAAATATTGTCAAGATTCAACGAAAGGTATGGTGTGAAATGTGCTTTAAGAGCGACAATTGCAGATATAAGAAAAAGCGAGAAAAGTCTTCGTAATAGTAAAGAGACCGAGCTCGTTTTCCAAGCATTTGAGCGATGTGCAAAGGAAGGCGCTGATATCCTTTCCATTGAATCCATAGGTGGTAAGGAAGTATTCAATTATGCCATCACACGACAAGACATTCCCGGGGTCCTTTTCGCGATTGCTGTTTTGGGAAGCAGGGATATGGAGTTTCTCTGGGATAACATTGTTCAAATAGCGGAGCGACATAATTGCGTTCCTGGAGGTGATACAGATTGTGCTCACGCCAATACAGCTATGATGTTAGCAGGTGGGATGATAGGAGGCGATTTCCCACACACGGTCGCTGCTTTGATAAGAGCGATGGGCGCAGCACGTTCCCTTGTAGCAGTTGAGAGGGGAGCGAGGGGACCATTAAAGGATTGTGGATATGAAAATCCAATTATAAAGGCAATTTCAGGAGTTCCTATTTCAATGGAGGGTAAAACTTCTGCCTGCGCCCATATGGACCTTATGGGAAACCTATCAGCTGCGGTTTGCGACCTATGGAGTAACGAAGCTGTGGAATATAGGGAGATGTTCGGCGGTTCCTCGGCAGCGGTCTTTACCGAGATATTGGGTTACGATGTCTCTCTAATGAACACAGCGCTTGCTTCCGGAACCGCTGAATGTCTCAGAGACCTGCTAATTACCTCTGATAAATATCGTGACCCACAGGCTTTCGTCATTTCGCCAGATATCGCCTGGGAGCTGGGCAAAGTCATTGTGGAAAATCGGGGATATTATTTGAGGGCTAAAAAGGCAGCTCTAAAGGCAGGAGAATTAATAAAAAGGGAGTTAAGAGACGGTAATATGAAATTACCCCCGATGGAAATAGATGCTTTAAATGAGGCGCTTGCTGTATTGGAGGGACTTCCCGAAGAGGAGGAGAAATTTATTGAATGGGGTAAAGCAAAATATAGAGAGCTTGTCGAGGATTTCCTTCCCTCATCATATCAGCTTTAAGAGGAGGTAGTTTAAAAATGTTTTTAATGAAAACGGTAATTTCAGCGCTTTTAAAAGAAAGAAAAGAATTTTATCCTTGCCTTTCAGCTAATCCAACCCCTACATTTGAACAGATGAATGCCGTTGGGGTTTATTTCCCAGAGGCCCACAAAGACCCCGAAAAGATGGCAACCCTTGCTATGGCAGGGCATAAGCTCGTTGGCTTTGACGCTGTCCGTATTCCTTTTTGCCAAACTATAGAGGCTGAAGCATTCGGTTGTGAGGTATTTTTGCCGGGCGATAACATTCCCGTTGTTGTCTCGCATCCCTATGTGATAGGAAATGTCCCAAAGTTTCCAGAGGATTTTCTACAAAAAGGGAGGATTCCCGTGCTGTTGGAAGCAATAAAAATAATCAAAAATGAGCTCAAAGAAGTGCCTTTGATTGTTGGTATTGTCGGTCCCTTCTCGATTACGGGGTCTCTTGTTGGACTTACCAATCTTCTAATGCAGATGGCAAGTTCTCCCGATGATATACATCCCTATATGGAAATCGCTACGGAGGGTGCAAAAAGACTCGCAAAAGCCGTTGAGGAAGCAGGAGCAGATATAATATGCGTTGAGGATATGGCCGCTTCAACTGATATTATAAGCCCTATGATGTATAAGGACTTTGTGTTTCCTTATCATAGAGAATTGCTAAGCTCTATCTCCCTTCCTTCCATTCTCCATATATGCGGGAACGCCACTCCAATAGTAGAGTATATGACACAGACTGGAGCAGATGCACTAAGCATAGACGATAAGACGGACCTTCTTAAGATTAAAGGGTTAACTCAAGGGAGAACAGCACTGATAGGGAATATAAATCCCTCTCAGGTGCTTCTCCAGGGAGATGAGGAGAGGGTAAGAGAAGCGACAAGAAAAGCTATCCGTGAAGGTATAGATATAGTTGCCCCTGGTTGTGCAATCCCTCTAAAGGCTCCCCTTTCTAACTTGAAATCTATGGTGGATGAGGCGCACAAAGCAAAGCCGACAAGAATGGAAAGAAGGAGTTTAATCAATGTATATCCATTCAAACTTTACGGAGTGGTTGAAAAAGAAAAGGAAAGAATTGGCATTGCGGAAGCCTCTCCATTCCCCGAAATAAGGGAAGCTGTACTGAAGGGTAATAAGGAAGAATGTAAGCGGGCAACTATGGAGGCACTTCTCAGAGCATCACCAGAGGAGGTAATGGAGAATGGTTTGGTTAAGGCAATGGAGGAGGTTGGGAAGCTGTGGGAAGAAGGATATTACTTTTTGCCCCAAGTTATGCTCTCCGCCGATGCCTTAATGGAAGGGTTAAAATTGTGTGAGGAGAAGATGGGAGGCAAACTAAAGAGGAAAGGCAAAGTGGTGCTCTTCGTGGCTAAGGGTGATATCCATACCATTGGGAAAAATATCGTGAAGGCGCTTCTTTCAGCTGCTGGTTTTGAAGTGATAGACCTCGGTGTAGATGTTGATGACGAAGAGGTAATTAAGGCAGTAAAGCTACATAAACCGATTTTGCTTGGTGGTTCTGCATTAATGACCACGACTATGTCTGCTTTTCCTCGGATTGCCCAAAAATTAGTAGATGAAGGGATAGAGGTTCCCTTCGCGTGTGGGGGCGGAGCAGTTAATGAGGAATTCTGCGACACTTTCCCCTTGGGGATTTATGGAGGAGAAGCGAGGAGAGCTCCCATGATTGCCGAGGCTGCCTTATCTGGCAAGAGTTGGAGGGAAATAAGGCAAATGTTCAAACATAGTGGATAGCTTTCCCTATCCGAAATGGTCAAAAGCCTGCTTTTTATAGCCTGTTGATTTGCCTTCCGCTTAAATCTTGGTAATCAGTTGAACGAAAAATGCTCATTTTGGTGAAGTGCCGATGAGTTGGGAATAATTTCACATAATTTCCTTCATTTCAAAATGCAAAAAATAATTTATTTGTCATATTTATGACATAATTATTTGATTAAATTTATAGTAAATATAAAAGTAAAATTCTGGATTGAAATTGTAATATTAGGAAGGAGGATCGAGATAAGTGAATAATATGAATAGTAGAAGAAATGGTTTTACATTGATAGAATTGTTAGTCGTGATAGCGATAATCACAATCCTTGCGGGAATTTTGTTTCCTGTCTACAGTCGCTCAAGAGAACAGGCAAGGAAGACAACTTGTATGAATAATCTAAAAGAGTTAGGAATGGCTTTAGCGATGTATATCCAAGATTATGATGATACATTCCCCTTCTGGATTATGCCTTGTTATAACGACAAGAACTTCCCTCCCGGAGGGTTGCATTGGACTGAGCAGTTGATGCCTTACATCAGAAATGTGGATATATTTGCTTGCCCCAGCGCCTCCCAAGAATGGGAGTACCATGCTAATTGTTATCCAGGGAAGGTAGGAAGACCTTGGAACAATCTGAGAGTAAATTATGGTTATAATGAAGCTATAATGAGCAATTTGAAATGCGATGGGAAACCTGTAGGGAAATTATCCTCTTTGGTCTCACCCTCGCAGACTTTGCTCCTTGCCGATAGCTGGAACGACCTTGTTACCCCTTGGGCTCATTCACCAACTGGCATTTACAACCGCGTCGCCTTCGCAAACGGTCCTGGAGCAGCGGTCCCAGACGACTTGACCATTTTAGACCTTAATCTCGCCCTTGAAACCCTCTCACGGCATTCAGCAGGCGCTAACATACTCTTTGCCGATTTTCATACTAAATGGTATAGAGGAGACAAAATAATCTCCCGAACACACGGAGGAGAATTGCGCGTATGCGGTCAAGACCTCGTAAGATAACTCTGAACAGAAAGGTTGTATAATTAACATATCCAAGGTGATACGAAATGGTTGATTCCGCAAAATCTAAATTGGAACAAATCATAAGGGATATGGAGAAGGTGATGGTGGCTTTTTCTGGGGGAGTGGATAGCTCCACTCTTCTGGCTATGGCTATCAAGACATTGGGGAAGGAAAATGTGGTTGCTGGAACGATAAAGTCCCTACTTTTGCCAAAAGATGAATTTGAGGAAGCGAAGGAATTATGTGCTGAACTCGGAGCTGAACAGGTGATAATAGAAGTGGACATTTCTCCCCTCCTTGATAATCCTCCTGAGAGATGTTATATCTGCAAGAGGCTGACACATTCAAGGCTCTGGGAAAAAGCAAGGGAAAAGGGAATAAATTTTCTTATTGATGGGACGAATGCCGACGATTACACGGATTATCGTCCTGGCTTGCGAGCGAAGGAAGAGTTAGGGGTGAGGAGCCCTTTTGCCGAGGTCGGGATGGGTAAGAGGGAGGTAAGGGAGCTGGCGAAGGAACTCGGGCTTATTATCTGGAATAAGCCTTCTTCGCCCTGTCTCGCTACGCGTATTCCCTTTGGAGAAAGGCTAACGAGGGAAAAACTCGGAATGATTGAAGAAGGGGAGAAGTTCATAAAATCACTTGGAGTAAAAGATGTGAGGGTGAGGTGCCATTCGGATGGGGAGTTAGCGAGGATTGAGGTGCCGAAGGAGGAGATGGATAAAGTTTGGGAGAAGAGGGAAGAAATTGCCCGCGAGTTTTCAAGGATAGGTTTCAGATTTGTGACCGTTGATTTGGAAGGTTATAGGATGGGAAGCTTAAATCCCCAAAAGGAGGAATAAGATGGGTTTTGAAAGATATGTCCGCCAGATGATGTTGCGGGATTGGGGAGAAGAAGGACAGAATAAATTGAAATCGGCTAAAGTGGCGGTTATCGGTGCTGGAGGGTTAGGAAGTCCTGCCTCAATCTACCTCGCTGTTGCTGGTGTGGGCGAGCTGAGGGTTATAGATTGCGATGTGGTTGAGCTTTCCAATCTCAACAGGCAAATCCTTCACTGGGATAAAGATATAGGCAAGCTTAAAGCTGTTTCTGCAGAGGAGAAACTGCGGGCTCTTAATCATGAGATAGAAGTAATCGGAATAGGGGAGAGATTAACGGAGGAGAATGCCTACAAGTTTATTGAGGGTGTAGATGTCGTATTGGATTGCCTTGATAATTTCCCCACGCGATTTCTCTTAAACAAAGTGTGTTTGGAGATGGGTATTCCCTTAATCCATTCTGTTATATATGGACTTGAAGGTAGGATAACGACGATAATCCCGGGCAAAACCCCCTGCCTTTCCTGTCTCTATCCCGAGCCGCCCAGGGAGATAAGACCATTTCCCGTTGTAGGGGTGGTGCCAGGGGTAATGGGATGTTTGGAGGCTTTAGAGGCGATAAAGATAATTATTGGATTTGGTGAGCTATTACTTAACAAGATGTTGCGTTTTGATGGCGAGAGCATGCAAGTGCAAGTTTTTCCAATCAAGAGAAGAGAAAATTGTCCCATTTGTAAAAATTTAATAAAAAAGGAGGTTTGATATTATGGCAGTAAAGGTTACCTTGACCGGGAGGTTGTCGGATGTGCTGGGCAAACAGCTCTTTCTCTCCTCTCCAAAGACAGTAAGGGAGGCGATAAAGGAAATAGCGAGTTTAAATGAGGAGGGAGCTATGTTTCTATTGGATGAGAATGGAGAGATAAGGGACAATGTAATAGTATTGCGAAATGAGGAGAATGTTGAGGATTTTGATGGGGAACTAAATGACGGAGACGAATTATTTATTCTTCTCCCTATTGCAGGAGGCTAAAAATATACAAAAAGGAGGTTGAGTATTTGAGATATGATAGGAAATCCAGCGAAATCAAAAGGCTATAAGATGCTGATGTTGTTTGTATTATTTTTCATCGTTCAACTGCCACTCTCTGCCCAAGAGGAAATCCCGGAAATAAAGGTAGAGGTGCAGGTGGAGGCGGAGAAGGCGAAGCCAATCGGAACGGCAAGTGTTACTAGTGAGAGAGCGGAAGAGATGGCGGCAATCCAAAACATCTCAGATGTGCTTACGCGACTTCCCGGGTTGGAGGGATTGTACGGTTGCGTTATGTCTTCTCCTCGCCTCACAATCAGGAGCTCTTCTTTCGCCTCTCGGCAGGTATTGGTGGAAGGCATAAATGTGAATCCTATAATCTCTTGTGTTTTAGACCGCGTCCCCTGGACATCCATACAGAAAGTGGATGTTCTAAAAGCACCCCTACCTCCCCAGTTCATCGGTAGCCTTTCCGGCGCGGTATTGGTTTCCCTTAAAAATGGTTATGAATACCCCGGGGCTTTCTTCTCAACAGGATTTGGTTCCTATAATACGCAAATGTATCAGCTTTCAGCAGGAGGAGGGAACGAAACAAAAAACTATTTTATAGCTTTCAACCGGACGACAGGCAATGAGTGGCGAGAAAAGATGAGAACCGACCTCTCCGACCTATCATTCAAATTGATAAATGGAACAAAAGAGGAGAAATTCACAATAGTTGGAACCCTTCTTCAGGGCGAACAGGCAGGATTCACGCCTACCGGTCCCAATCCAGCGGATAGATGGGGACAAAGATGGCCTGCTATGCTAAGATTTGGAACATCCTTGACTTATGAAAAACAACTTAAAGAAGGTTCCTCTATCCTGTTTCGTTTATCTCCTGTAACATTCCGCTCAGAATTGCATTATTATCAATGGGACCAAAGCAAGCTAAAGGCAGTGCCTATGATTACCCTGCTTCGCTATAACCTCTTGCGCTCCGAATTGCATTACCAGTTCTCAACCTCACAGTCTATAGCAAATGCTCTCGGTTTTTGGTGGCAGGGAGATTGGCGGCGTTCGACTGTTCCAACTGAGGAGCCTCAACTTGGTATATGGAGGAAGCAGGATATGAACAGAAAAGGAGCATATTTTCAAAGGGCTTTGAATTTCAAAGAAGGAAGAAGTTTTATCTTGGGTTTAGGGTATGAAGAGGCTAACCTTGGAGGCACAGCAATAGTCCCCTTTGCCTCCTACAACTGGATGAAAAGGGAAAATGCATACAGGATAGCGATTGGACGAAACAAACTTTTCCCCACTTTGGAGGAACTTTATGGTGGTGGGTGCTTCATAGGCAACCCGAACCTTAAACCTACCGTCGCCAACAGCGTGCAAATTGATTGGGAAAGGAATTTAGGGAATGCAAAATTAACTGCTTCCCTTTTCTTTTCCAAGGAGGAAAACCTTATTGGAAATGACAAAGAGGGTAAATATTACAATATTGGGAAAGTAAGCGAGCAAGGAATGGAATTGGCTTGGGAAAAACAGCTTGGGAGAACTTCCCTCTGGGCAAATTATACATACTTGGACGCTTGGGATATTGACCATGACCGCACACTTGTCCCTACCTATCGCACCGCGGAACCAAGACATTCGTTAAAAATGGGAGTTACTTATAATAGTAGAGATAATCTGACATATAGTGCCGAGCTTTTTTATTGGGGAGAAAGGGCAACAGATTCAGACGGAAAGCCGGAAACCTGGTATGGGGCGCCCGGTGGGCCGATACAGATAATTGTTCCCAGGAGCGTGCCATCAGCAACTATCTTGAATCTCAAAGTTTCAAAGAGGTTTTCAAAGGATAGAAACATCTCCCTTTCCATTCAAAACTTATTCGACAAGGATTGGCAAGAGGTGGTCTTCTATCCCCAGGCAGGGAGGACTTTCTTATTTGAGTATTCACAGCAATTTTAAAAATGATCAAAAAGGAGGTTCAAGCTATGAAACGCTATATAACTATTATTTTAATGGGCTTGATATTACTCCTGACTGGGTTTCTCTTAGGTTTAGAGATAAAACCCAATAGAACTCATCCCTACTTACCCCCTTTATGCAGCGAGCCATACATACCCACTTCTACGGAGTGGAAATCTCTCCATTTGACAGCTGAATACAATAATGAACAAGGCTTAACAAATAAATTCATTCAAACACATTTTTCCTGCTATCCTTACCCAGAGTGGTTTCAGGTTATCTTGGACCTGAAGTGCCAGCCCACTTGGAACCATTATCTGGGGAATGGGGCTTTTGATGTAAGTGAAGAAGAAGTTCGTTCGGCATTGATGGAAGCGGTTAAGGTGGTTATGAAAACAATCCAGGTCCCTATGCCGAATGTCACCGATGATGTGGTTAAGATGGAAATATTCATACGAGGCTTTCCCCTTGCCGTTTATGAAAAAGGGAGGCTAAACTTTAAAGAGAATATAAGCTTTAAGAAAGGAGGAAGTTAATGCTATGCAAAATGAGAAAATCTTCAGCGAAGTTTCGGAGAAGGAGATAACAAGAGCTATAGTCAACAGCTTCTCTCAAATGCTTTCCCAGTTTGCGGAGAGCGATGTCATCGTGATAGGTGGAGGACCAAGCGGTTTGGTGACTGGTAGGGAGATAGCAAAGGCGGGGTATAAGGTGTTGATTATAGAAAGAAACAATTATCTTGGCGGAGGCTTCTGGATAGGTGGTTATTTGATGAACAAGATAACCGTTAGGGCACCAGGACAAGAGATGTTGGAGGAATTGGGGGTCAAGTGTGAGGAGGTGGCGCCCGGGCTTTTCGTAGCAGATGGTCCCTGGGCTTGCTCAGCTCTCATAAACTCTGCCTGCCAAGCGGGGGCGAAAATCCTCAATATGACCTCCTTTGACGATGTGGTATTAAGAGAAAAGAGGGTGGCAGGAGTGGTCATAAATTGGACACCGGTAGCCTTTCTTCCCCGTGAGCTCACTTGCGTTGACCCCATAGCTCTGGAAGCAAAGGTCGTTGTAGATGCTACGGGACATGATGCTGTAGTTGTTAAAAAACTTGAGGATAGAGGTCTATTGAAGGCAGGTGCATTCGGGGCGATGTGGGTGGAACTTTCAGAAGACCTTGTTGTGGAGCACACTGGGGAGATTTACCCGGGTCTTGTTGTCGTGGGGATGGCTGTTTCAACTACATTCAGTCTTCCCAGAATGGGACCTACCTTTGGAGCTATGCTCCTCTCGGGTAAGAAAGGGGCAGAAGTAGCTCTTAATATACTCAAAGGCTAAATGAAGAAGGTTCCCGAGGAAATAATCCTCTATGGTGAGGGAGTGGATTCTCAACTCCTCTCTTCCATTGCTTTTTATTTGAGGGATAGACTTAAAATAAAAGTCAAAATTGAGGAACTTCATTATCGGGAAAATTCCCCCTATTTACTCGCCTCATTCAGAATAAGAAACCCTCAAGGACTCAGATTTGAGCCTCATCCCTTAGAAGTAGAGCTTGAGCGAAAAGGGATAATCGGTAATAGTCCTCCGAAAGGGGTTATCTACGATGGATGGGCGTTTATGAGATTCCTTCGTTCCATCCTGCCGTCGTGTTCTTTATCTAAACTCCAAATTCTCATTTCATCTCGTCTGCTATCAACCCCGGAGGAAGGCATTCATCATATCAGGACTATCTTGCTCGGTTATCCTTCTATAATTTCTGTCTCCGGGTTAGTTGAAGGACCAGCTAAAGCTAAGGAGTTCTACTTGTCTCGTCGCCTCTTCGGGGATGAACTTATCGGCTACCAATTATTAAGCGAGAATAGCTATCTAAAATATAATGACCCTCGCCTTCCCCTTGTCTTGCGAGGTTATGTCCTCCAAGCCTTCTTCTATCAAGCATTTGGGGAACCTTTTTGCTTTGACAGAGGGTGTTGCCTTTACAATGCCCATTGGCAAAAGGAATTGATATATGCCCAGCTTGAAAGTCCATACGAATTGTGCCCATTTCATCAACAGCTTTTGGAAAGATGGATGATTTCTGCAGAGCAATAATAGAAAATGTAAAGGAGACAATAGAGCGATTCTCCCTTCTTAAGGAGGGAGAGCCGCTCTTCGTTGCTATTTCGGGTGGGAAGGATAGCTTGTCCCTCGCCGATATTCTCTGGAGGTTGGGATATGATGTTAAATGCTTCTTCATAGATTTGGGCATAGATGATTATTCCGATGATAGCAGGGTAACCTGTGAGACTTTTTGTAAGGAGAGAAATCTTCCACTTGTTATAGTTGATTTGAGAGAGGAATTAGGAGTAACTGTTCGGGAAGCTAAAACGAAAACGGGAAGGAGCCCTTGCTCTGTGTGTGGAATGGTGCGAAGATATCTGATGAATGTCATTCCCCTCCGCTATGGGGTGGAGACCGTGGCAACAGGTCACAATCTGGACGATGAGGTGAATGTGATTTTCTGGAACATAATTCGCTGGGACATTGATTCGCTTGCCCGCCAGTCTCCCCTTCTCCCTCGTAGTCACTCCCGGTTCACGAGGAAAATAAAGCCTCTTTGTTTGACCTATGAGAAAGATATAGCGGAATATGCCCGTCTTATCGGGATAAAACCGGTGGAGGGGAGATGTCCCTTATCAAGCGGGGCAACCCTCCTTTCTTTGAAGGAATTTTTGAACGAGATAGAAGGGGAAAATCCTGGTATAAAAAGAAAGTTCTACGAAGGGTTCCTCAAGAAAAGGGAGAGGCTTGAGGAAAGGAAGGTACAATTGAAAGAGTGTAAACTCTGCGGTCAGCCAACGACCGCAGAGATATGCTCATATTGTCGCTTGAAGGAAGCAGTTAAGAAACATTAAACGGCTTTCTGCACCTTGCCTGCTTTCAGGCATTTAGCACAGACATAGACCCTTTTTAATCCTTCCTCCGTTTCTATTCTAACTTTTTGTAGGTTGGGTAGGAACCTTCTCTTTATCACTCTATGCGAGTGGCTTATGGATGAACCGGTAATTGGTCCTTTCCCGCAAATA
>JACIXQ010000018.1 GCA_014360465.1 bacterium | reverse complement strand
ATATTTACCCTTTTCCTTGGCTTGATGAGATATCGTTTTACCTGGTGGCCTTTTCACCCGCTTGGTTATGCTGCAGCAAACACGGTAACGATGAATTTTCTTTGGTTCTCCTTCTTTTTGGGCTGGCTATGTAAGGTAACAGCAGTAAAAGTTGGCGGTCTAAGAGCATATAGGAAAGCCCTGCCCTTCTTCCTTGGTTTGATTATGGGTGAAGTGATAGGTAACGGTTTTTGGGCGATAGTGCAAGCAATCTTCGGATTCCACGGCTTCGCTTACAACCCGGGAACACCCTAAATTAGAATGCTCTATCCCTTCCTTTCAAGGTTTACCAGCAATATTTGATATATTATGCTTTATCGCATAGAAGAACTTGATAGGAAAAATCAAAAGTAAATTTCTATTATGGCTTCTGAGCTTATGTTGAAATTGAAAATAGCGTGATACCCACAGGGTTTTCTCTCAAATACGGGTTTAAGTTTCATTCCATTCACAATAGCCCTCGCTTCGCTTGGACCTGCCATAGAGATTTTCAAATTAAGAGAATACACGCCTCCATCGTTCTTTTTTATTTTAAGAATTTTCTTCTTCGCAAATCTTCTCCATTCCATCTCCCAAGTAGAATCCCCTATCTTGATATTGCTGAAGCGCAGATAACCAATTTCTTCTGGGATATGAATTTGAGCTTCTAACTTTCTCTCTATAGCGTTCGGTTGTAGCCCCAACATACCCTTAACTATCGGGAGTATGACCATCGCCTCCGACCAACCCTGAAGGGGACACCCTCCTGCTTCATATTTATCACCATTGAGAATTTCCGGGATATAACCTAGGGAGAAATCGTAAGTAAGTTTTATATTTTTAAGAAGCTCAGCATAGCCCTCTGAAGGTCGACAGTTTAGAAAATGCGCCCAAGATGCCCATCCCGTTACGAGTGGCCAGACGGTGCCTTCATGATAACCCCAAGGATTGTAGATTTGCTCGCTTTTCGCGGTTGTCCTAACACCCCAATCTGTAGAGAAGAGCTGGGAGCTGACAAGAGAAAGGCTCCTTTGGGTCTTCTCTTCCTCAATCTGTTGCCATAGGAGTGGGATAAGGGGATTACAAGTCATAAGGTTTAAGAAGGAACCATCGGGGAGTTTTCTATCATAAAAATAGCCCCTTTTCTCGTTCCAAAAATCATTATTCAATATATCTCTTACCTTTTGCGCCCTATCCAACCATTTCTTCTTCAGCTCTTCTTCACCCATTATACTCGCGAGCCAACTACCTTCCTTAAGAGCCTTTGCCCAGATAGCAACAAGGTCTATCATATTCTTTTCGCCATAATCGAACCACTGATGACCAGCTGGCGGATTATCCATAAGCAAATCGCCATCAACATCCATCCTTTCACACCAATCCATCGCATCCTTAAGGCTCTGCCAATTTTCCTTTAAGAAACCAATATCGCCAGACCATTTTACATATTCTGAGGCAAGTATAACATAAAGAGGTGTAGAATCCCCTGCTGGATAAGCATAGGAAGGATCAGGGACGAAGTCGTGGGCTAAGGAAACTTCGTGATAAATTTTGCCCTTATTTTCTCCTTCTTTTATTTGGAATTTTTTCTCTAAAAGCAAGTTATCCCTAACTTTTGCAAAATCCCCTATACAAAGCAAAGCGAATCCCATCCAGGCGGAATCCCTTCCAAAGAACCAAGCGAAGCCAGGGCGATTCCCATTCATTGCCAGAGCATACCCAGCGACCAATCCCTTCCCGAAAGCGGTCTCAACAAAACATTTCTCCAACCCCACTTTCGCCCAGGTAAACGCTTCATCCATAACGCTGTTATCGCTTCTCAATTCAGCCGTTTCCTCGCAAATTCTTCTATAATACTCCTCATTCTCCTCAAGGAGCTTCGTGTAATTCCCAAGATATTGGGAAATGAGTTCCTCAGACTCGGTAAAATCGTCAACTAACCCACTGAAAGCAAGGGAAACCTCCCCGTCTTTTGTATCTAACTCAAGCTCATCTTGGCTGAAAATGAAATCCTTCTCGGAAGCGATGAGAAAATGAAGTGTCCTTTCACCTGTCCGGCGCGCGAAAACCAATCTCCCATCAAGCTTTTTTGTAATTTTCACCTCGCCATCAGTAGGGGCAGGCCACATCAATTGGAGAGCAGGTCTAAAGCGTAAGATTATTTTCTCAGCTGTATCAGGCTGGATATGAAATTGTATGAGGCAAATGGGATTAGAAGGAGAACAAAGAAAATCTATCCTACCCCTAACATCCCCCTGTAGAACTATTGAGGAGATGTAAGGGGTTTGGAGGATTTGACGAGAGATTGAAGAAACAGGAACAACATCCTTATTTTTCTTGAAAAGAATCTTGCCATCGTATAAAGCTTTGAAAGGGTAAAACCAAATTTCAAAATATCCATCCTCGCGCACCAAAAGGGCGCATTTCCTTCCCAAAACAGGAAGTAAATCAGTGCCCCCATTGCGGGTCAGTATCGCTGGGAACAGGTTCAGAGAGAATAACGAAATAAGAAAAATTATTTTGAGGTTATCTATTTTCAAGGTTTGTATTCTTCTATTTTCTTGGCTATACTCTCTATCCTTTGCATAACAGGGATTTTATACGGACATCTCTCTTCACATTGACCACATTTCACGCAAGCCGTAGGTTTAACCGCCAGATCCTCATATAGCATCTTTGCCCATCTCTCGTTACCATACCAATGTGCCAGTGTATAGCGCCATTGATTTTCCTCCTTCCCCCTATCGACTCCATCAATTACCTGGCGGTCAAATGCGCCTTCCACAAGGAAAACCTTAGGAATATCTATTCCCACAGGGCAAGGTAGACATTTACCACATTGCCGACAGACGAAATTCCCCAACTCTGGAGCTATCTTGAACCATCGTTCCTCTTCTTCCTTTGTTAAAGGTTTGAACCTTTTTGCCACATCGATATCAAGCTTCGCCTGCGCTATGGTGTTCATACCTAAAACAGCGACATCGGAGTGTGTTAGCGCATATCTTATAGCCATCCTTGCCGAATCTCTGAGCAATCCATCCCCTACTGCTTTCATAGCGATAATAGCTATGCCGTTCTTTCTTGCATAGGGGAGTATCTCCTCGTGGATTATCGGATAGTTGAAGCGGTCAAGATAATTAACCCAAACGAGGATTGAATCGAAATTATAGAGCTTTATTGCCTTGAAAAGAATGTCAGGGCGATGAGATGAGATACCAATGAATCTAATCAACCCTTTCCTTCTCGCTTCTTCAAGAGCCGCGATAGCTCCAAAAGGTTCAAAAACCATACCAAGGTCTTCCCAGCTGCTTACTCCATGAAGCTGGACCAAATCTATATGGTCAGTTTGCAACCTCTTCAGGCTCTGCTCCAAAAGTTGCTGAGTGCCCCTTTTCGTCCTTTCGTGGGTTTTAGTGGCAAGGAAGACCTCGTTTCTTCGCTTTCTCATAACTTTGCCAACTTTCAACTCCGCATCACCGTAGGAGGGAGCAACATCCACATAATTCACTCCCTCGTCTATAATATAGTTGAGAAGGTTTACAGCTTCCTCCTCCGTCTTCTCTATCAAGTGGAAACAGCCAATCCCTATTATTGATGTTTCTACTCCCATTTTCCCCAATTTTCGCTTTGGGATTTCCTTCTTTTCCTCTGCCAGCAAACCTTCATCCATCGCCCAAATGGAAAGGGCAGTAGTAGCAATAGTTTTCAAAAATTCCCTTCTTGTCAGTTTCACTTTTCAATCACCTCACATTTCCAATTGATTTATAACGAGCCTAAAATTGCAACCGAGGACATCGGCTGCCCTCTTGCAAAGAAGCATTCTCTGAAGGAATATCTCAAAATATTCCATAATTGAAATTTGGTTCGTATCAACATCCAACTCCAACCTAATTTTTTTCGCCTCATTATCCACATTGAGGAAAGAGCGATGAACAGCAAAATTCACTCTGTCGTGGATATCAAATGTAGAGGGATTGGGATTCCGCACTCTCGTATAATGAACATCTGATTTGTCAGCGATTATCAAAGCGGCAGATATATTGCTTATCGGATAGCCTGATTCTTCATCGTGATTCCCTATAGCTGACATTATCTGGGCAATCTCATCAAGTGGCATTCCTAAACTATGTAATATCTCATAGGCTATCATTGCTCCTGCAATGCAATGTCCTTCCCTGTTCACTACATTGCCTATATCGTGTAGATATCCACTGATAGCCGCCAGCTCAGCTTCCCTCTCAGAATATCCCAACCTCAAGAGAATGTTCCTCGCTATATTTGCTGTCAAATCGGCGTGGCGAAACCCATGTTCCGTGTACCCCATCGCTTCCAGATTTTTATCTGCTACCAAGATGAAAGCGCGCACTATTGGGTTCTCCTTTATATCCTTTAACTTAATTATTTCACTCATTTTCTTCCTCACCTTTATATTTTGCCAGAAATTCTTCCTTAAAATCAAGGAATTTATCCTCAATTATTGCTTCACGAGCTTTTCTGGTTATTTGCTTATAAAAGTAAAGGTTATGATATGTCGCTAACCTTGCTGCGAGAATTTCCTCGCCCTTATAAAGATGCCTCAAATAAGCTCTGGTGTAATTTCTACAAGCCCAGCAATCACATTCGGGATCAATGGGAGAATAATCCTCTTTGAACCTCGCATTCTTGATGTTCAATTTACCTGCACTCGTGTATACACAGCCATTTCTTCCTAATCTCGTAGGTAAAACGCAATCAAACATATCCATTCCTCTTTCAATAGCATTTAGCAAATCTATGGGACTTCCAACACCCATTATATATCTCGGCTTCATTACAGGTAAAAGAGGTTCCACAACATCTATGACTAACCACATAAATTCCTCGGGCTCACCCACACTTACACCTCCAATAGCATATCCATCAAAATCCATCTCCACGAGAGCGTTGGCACATTCATAGCGAATGTCCTCGTAAATCCCACCTTGTACTATTCCAAAAAGAATCTGCTCTTTTTTACGATGTTTCCTTTTACTTCGCTCCGCCCAAAGCAAAGTCCTCCTCGTTGCCTCTAAAGTATATTCTTTTGTTGAGGGATAAGGTGGACATTCATCTAAAACCATTGCTATATCCGAGCCAAGCCGTTCTTGTATTTCCACAACCATCTCGGGCGTAAAAAAATGTTCCGAACCATCTATATGTGAGCGGAACAGAATGCCCTCATCGCTTATGTTTCGCAAATCTATTAGGCTATAAGATTGGAAACCACCGCTATCGGTTAAAATGGCTCCTTTCCAATTCATAAACTTATGAAGCCCGCCAATACCCTCAATGATTTCCAATCCCGGACGCAGATAGAGATGGTAGGTATTGGCAAGTATCAACCTATACCCCATCTCCCAAACCTCTTCAGAACTCATCGCTTTAACGGTCGCCTGGGTGCCTACGGGCATAAAAGCAGGAGTTAAAATGCTTGTGTGAGCAGTATGAAGCACACCAGCTCTTGCTTTACATTCGCTTGACTGTTTTATAAGGGTAAACGATGTAGACCTCTTTCCCATAAAAATAATAATATAACCCACTATCAGGATTCTTCAAATAACTATTTCCACCATCTTCCCAATAACGAAACAACGCTTACATTTTTCTTCTTTAGCACTCTTTTGCGAGAAAAAAGAACCCCCCTTTACTGGGGAAACATTTCCTTTTTAACAGGCGTTACCTTAATTCTTTATTTAGTGCTTTCCTTCTTCAGGAGAGGAGCAAGTAGGTCAATTGGTATGGGCATAACTACGGTGGCGGTGTGTTCTGAAGCGATGTCGCTTAAGGTCTGGAGGAAGCGCAGTTGGATAGAAGCTGGATGTTCGCTCAATATTGCAGCGGCTTCCGCCAACCTCTGGGCTGCCTGATATTCGCCCTCAGCGTTGATAACCTTTGCCCTTCTCTCTCTTTCCGTCTCCGCTTGCCTTGCCATCGCCCTTCTCATTCCTTCTGGAAGGATCACATCCCTAACCTCAACTGTAGTTACTTTGATTCCCCAGGGTTCCGTTTGTTCATCTATTATCGCCTGCAACTGCTGGTTAATCTTATCCCTGTGAGCAAGAAGGTCATCCAATTCCGATTGCCCTACGACACTCCGCAATGTCGTTTGGGATATCAACGAGGTTGCCCTCATATAGTTCTCAACCTTACACACAGCGTCCTCCGGATTAACAACCCTGAAATACACCACTGCATCAACCGTAACTGGAACATTGTCCCTTGTCATCATCTCCTGTCGTGGAACATCAAGGGTTACCACACGCAGGTCTATCTTCACCATCTTATCAACTATTGGAATGAGGAAAAATAGTCCTGGACCTTTCGCCCCAATCAATCTACCCAACCTGAAGATGACCCCACGCTCGTATTCCCTTACTACCCTGATAGCCTGAGGCAAAATGATGATGAGGAAAATGATGACAATCGTTAAAATTCCTTGCCACATATTTCATACCTCCTTTTCTTTTTCTACTTGAAGGGTCAACCCCTTCATAGCAACGATCCTTACTTTGCTTCCTTTTTCTATGGGACCCGATATGCTTTCCGCCTTCCAAAGTTCCCCTTCCACAAAGACAATTCCTGTGGGATTGAGGTCGCTTCGTACTTCTGCCACCTTGCCCACGAGTGCTTCTTTACCGACTGCTTTAGCCCTAAATTGCGCCTTTATACCCGCTGTTATGACGAACAAAAAGAAAAGAATGGTAAAAACCGTCATAGAAACTATCAGGCTGAGTGATATCTTCTGATATTTTACATCTTCAAATAGCATAATAGAACCTATGAGGAAGGAAATCCCACCTGCTATACCCAGAAGCCCATGAGTGGGTGCCTTGACCTCGGCAATGAGAAATCCTATACCTAAACCCATAAGGGCGAGTCCTGCCCAGTTAACTGGAAGAACGGCGAAAGAATAAAGCGCAAGGATGAGAGCCATAGCCCCAATTACACCTGGCAAAATCGCCCCAGGATTTGATAGCTCAAAGATTATCCCATATGTTGCTAAGAGCAGAAGCAGATAGGAGAAATTGGGGTCGGACAGAAGCTGAAGAAATTTCTCCCTCCAATTCATCTCCTGTTGAGATACGGGTGCTCCCTTCGTGTGCAAGACATAGGTTACACCGTCTTTATTGATCTCTTTTCCATCCAATTTATTCAGCAGGTCCTGTAAATCATTAGCTATAAGGTCTATTACTCCAAGTTTCAATGCTTCCTCAGCAGAAGAGGAACGAGCTTTTCGCACTGCTTCTTCCGCCCACTGCACATTCCTGTGTTTTTTCTGGGCAAGTGATTTCATAAAAGCAGCGGCGTCGTTCACAATTTTCCTCTCCATTGTTCCACTACCCTCACCCTCCGGCATGCCACCAAGCTGAACCGGAGTAGCAGCCCCGATATTAGTTCCCGGAGCCATAGCGGCTATATCGGCAGCAATAGTTATATAAGCTCCAGCTGAAGCGGCCCTTGCACCAGGCGGATAGACGAAGACGATGACCGGAATGGGCGCTGACAACTCCTTCTGAATGATTTCCCTCATACTCTTATCCAAGCCTCCGGGGGTATCCATTTCTATTATCACAGCCTGCGCTCTATTTGCCACAGCCTCATTTATCACCCTGATGGTATATCGGCTAACAGAAGGTGTTATCGCCCCTTCTATTTTAAGAAGATAAATGGGCTGTTGCGAGAAAGCCAAACACCCAAACAGCATAAGGAAAATGTAAAGTATTTTTCTCTTCATTTTTATCCCTCAGCAATATGAGGATAAGGGAAAAATGATAATATGTCAACTCATAAGATTATAGATAAAGTGGACCCTGCCTTGTGCTACTTTCCTCTTCAATAGCACAAGAAATAAGTCCACCAGGTAAGCTGGATTTTACTTTAACCTTCTCGCTCCTACAAATCGCTGACTATAATATCCAGAGTTCAGGTTATCAATTCTTACCCTGCCCTTTGCTGAGGAAGCGTGGATGAATTGTCCATTACCTATATATATACCAACATGATTTATCCCCTTGCTTCCTCCTGTTCGGAAGAAAACGAGGTCACCGGGTTGTAATTCCGATTTGCTTACTGGTTTACCATACTTGTACTGAGCTGCAGCATTATGGGGAAGATTCAAACCATGCTTTTGGTAAACATATTTGACAAAGCCCGAACAATCAAAACCGCGAGAAGACAAACCACCATAGGAATATCTTGTGCCCCTGTAACGCATAGCCGTGCTCACAACATTATTTGACCCTATATGCTCATTCCCCTCACTTGCAGAATAAGCAACGACCGATTCATTAGAAGAACGCTTTGGTCGTCTGGCAATGGATGTTGTTGATTTCTTAGCTAAAGATAAACCGAGCATATCCCTCCTTATCCAACCGACTTTACCATTGGATAATGAAACCTTCTGCCAATCTCCCTGTTGCCCAAGGGAAACAAGAACCATCCCCTTGGATAATTTCGCAATTGCGGCATAATTCGTTCCGGGACCTTTTCTCAAGAAAACACCATCGCGGTGAACTTTTAAAGTTGCCCCTTTATTAGAACTAACCACCTTGGCACCTGGTATCACTAACTTTTCACCAATTTGAAGCGTCTTGTTGAGACTGATATTATTAGCCTTCGCCAGACTTTCTACCGATATTCCATATTTCTTAGCAATTGTCCAAAGGGAATCACCATTCCTAACCTGATACAAAACCCCAACACGAGTTTTTGAAATAGAGGAATTATGATAAGCAATTTGCTTCCGAGAAGCCGAGGGGATGGATAATTTCTCCCCAATTTGCAAAGTCTTGTTTATGCTTATACCATTCACCCGTGCTATATCCTCCACCCTTACACCGAACTTCCTCGCGATAGTCCAGAGCGTATCCCCTTCCTTGACCTGATAGACAACCCCTTTTTGAGGTTTATTTTGAGCAGGCTCCTGCTCTTTCTTCTGTGATAATTTCTCTTCCAAGGGGATACGAAGTTTCTCCCCTATTTGTAATTTCTTATTTGGGTCTATTTTGTTAATCTGGACAATTTTTTCTACTGAAACGCCCATTTTATGGGCTATGCTCCATAGGGAATCACCTGGCTTGACCTCATAGGTTATCTCTTTGGGAGAAACATCGGAAGCTTCAGCCACGGGCACGGGTTGAGAAACTGTGACCGTCAAACCAGGAATAGAGGATTTTGTTTTATGAGTTAAGGGAAAAAGTATAATTGACGAAACTACAATACCAGCCGCTATCAGAAAAAGTACTCTGCTACGCACGATCAACCTCCTTTTGTTTTTAATTAGGATAGGTAAACTACTCTATTTAGTCAACAATCTTTAGAACAGATATTATTAAAAATTATAAGATGATATCATCAATATGGCAAGAAGATCGAGATTCTATACCATATTGAACTGCGTCGAAAAATGTGTCAACTGCTTAAAGAGTTCGTCTATATCTATAGGCTCGTAGATGTTGCATCCTACTATATTGAAGAAAATAAATTTCCTTACTCAATCAACAGCGTAACTGAAAACTTCTACACTGTAACTTCAGCACTCAATGTTATCTTTTTCCGGAAATACTAAATAGTGCTTTTTATGAAATTTTCCCCCAAAAATTTCTCTGCAAATGAATAAAGCAATTGCACAGAAAATATTTTATGCTAAAATTTTTCAAAAAAAAGGGAAGGAGGTCATTTTTTGAATGATGGATAGCAAAGAGCTTCTAAGACTTCTTTGCAATGCTGACGGACCCTCTGGATATGAAGAGGGAGTGCGCTCATTGATGCGCGAACTTATGGAAAAGTTCGTCGATGAAATCCAAACAGACAAGCTGGGAACACTTGTAGGCATCAAGAAAGGAACACAAGAACAACCACGGGTTATGCTTGCCGCTCATATGGATGAAATCGGCTTTATTGTTCGCTACATAACGAAGGAAGGATATCTCAAATTCACACCGTTGGGCGGATGGATGGACCAACTTATTCTTGGGCAGAGGGTTGTCATCAAGACAAGGGAAGGAGATGTTCTTGGAGTTATAGGGTGCAAACCGCCCCACATAGTTCCTCCCGCAGAAAGGACGAAATTGATAGAGAGGAAGGATATGTTTATAGATGTAGGGGTAAAAAGTGAGGAGGAAGTAGCTGGTTTGGGTATAAAGATTGGGGACCCTATCGTGCCATATGGTCCATTTGAGGAAATGGCGAAGGGAAAGGCTTATATGGGCAAAGGACTTGACGACAGAGTGGGTTGCGCTCTTCTTATAAAGATTCTTGAAGAAGTTGGCAGTGACCATCCCAACACGATTTACGCCGCTGCTACCGTTCAGGAAGAAGTGGGTTTAAGAGGAGCGCAAACTGCCGCCTATCTTGTTAAGCCAGATGTCGCCATCGCCCTGGAGGTAGCGATAGCAGGTGATGTCCCCGGAGTAAACCCCGAAGATGCTCAAGCGAAACTGGGTGGCGGTCCAGTAATTTGTCTTTACGATGTTTCACTTATTCCTAATATTCGCCTCAGAGACCTCTTTATAGATACGGCTAAGGAATTGGGAATTAGCTACCAGTTCGAAATTATGGAGGGCGGAGCAACAGACGCAGGTAGAATACATTTATATGCAGAAGGGGTCCCAAGCATAGTGATAGGCGTTCCAACCCGCCATATTCACTCACCTATAGGGATTATGAGCGCTGAGGATTTTGAAAATACGAAGAAACTTTTAATCGCTGTCCTCAAAAAGCTGGACTCCCAAACCGTTGTTTCCCTTAAACCCTTGTAACCAAAATTATATTTTAAAACAATAGTAAAGCTTCTCTCGCTATTTTGGCAGCGGCAACAATCGTAATTCCACTTGGGTCCAATGGCGGAGAAACCTCAACTATGTCCATCCCTACCACTTTGAAACCTCTTAGCGAGAGAAGGAAATCCTGAAGCTCTTTGAAGCTCCAGCCACCAGGTTCAGGGTTGCCTGTTCCGGGAGCACAGCTTGGGTCAAGAACATCTATATCCAGTGAAAGATATATGGGCTTATCCCTCAGGGAAAGGGGCAAATCTATCGGTTCAGGGGATACTTTATTTAATCCCTTCAGCTCCTCCCATTCCTCAGGCGTTGATGTTCTTATCCCGAGGAGAAATATGTTTTTCTTACCAACTACCTCAGAAATGCGCTTCAGCACAGTTGCATGGCTAAGTTTTCTCCCCTCATAAAAGGAACGGAAATCGGGATGGGCATCAAGAGAAATAACATATAGCTCAGGATAATGGTTAGCTAAAGCCCTAATAACGCCCAGGGAAATCGTATGTTCCCCTCCAAGTACAAGGGGGAAAGCCGGAAGCAAACTGCTGATGGCTTCTTCAACCTCCCATATCATATCCTCTGGCTCGAGCTCGGAAACATCCAAATCACCGATGTCAAATAATTTTATCTCCTCAAGGTCCTTGCCCAGAATTATGCTGTAAGATTCAAGACTGTGGGAAAATTCCCTTATTTCCGAAGGTGCTAAGCTTGCCCCACCCCGAAAACTTTCCGTCCTCTCATAGGGAACACCACAGATAAACTTATAATCTCGCTGGAAATTTTTCTCGCCAGACCATCTTCTTGCAGAAATAAAAGAAAGTTCAACCGGCTTAAATAACAAAGGGTTTCCCCCCCTTAAGAATTCTTTTAAGAAGGGGAAAATCCTTTAAAAAGAACTGAAAATAGGGATTCCAATATCTAAAAGAAAGCCCCCTCTCCTGAGCCCTTCTCAACCATTCATTAGGTGACAGTTGATAGGGGTCATATATCTTGCTTCCCAAGGTCATAGTCCATATCACGCCTGGGTAGGTAGGGACAGGTGCCATTAGGATTGCAATATTTGGGAAAAGTTGGGAAAGCCTATCATAAACACTTTTGAGGAGCTTTCCCTGATAGAAAAGGGAACCACTTTGAGTAACGATTATGCCATCCTCGGTAAGGTTATCGTAAACGAGTTGATAGAACTGGCGGGAAAATAACCTTTTTGCTTTCCCTACAGGGTCGGTTGAATCAACTATTATCACTTCAAATTTCTCCTTATTCTTCTGTAGAAAGGTGAAGCCATCCTGGATCAATACCTTCGCTCGTGGGTCCTCAAAGGCATTTCCCGCAACCGATGGTAAGTATTCACGACATACCCTGATAACTTCTTCATCTATTTCCACCATATAAATTTCCTTCAAAGGATGCTGGAGACAGTGCCGGAGGATACCACCATCTCCTCCTCCAATTATTAATGCCCTTTGAGGGGAGGGATGGAGCAATAAGGCAGGGTGGACCAGCATCTCGTGGTAAACGAACTGGTCCTTCTCTGTTGTCTGGACTGCTCCGTCCAGAACAAGCATTACGCCCCAGTCCAAGGTCTCCACGACTTCTATTTCTTGGAAGCGAGACCTTGCTTTATAAATCCTTCTTTTAATTTTGTATTTCTGCCCGTAGTTATCTAATATCTCCTCTAGCCAGTCATCGTCCATTGCTAAGAACACCTCTGCGTATCTCCATCATTTGGGTATGCTTGGGCTTAAGCCAATCAACAAATGGTTGTATGGCAGCTACTGGATTGACATTTTCCCCGCAAGTAAAGATGTCCACGGCAGCGTAATCGAGCTCCGGCCATGTATGGATAGAAATGTGGGACTCCGCGATAATCGCTATACCCGTTAGACCGTGTGGATTGAAGCGATGAATCTTCAAATCTATCAAGGTAGCCCCTGCTTTCTTCACCGCTTCTTTGAGGGTCTCCTCACATTTCTCCACATCATCGAGCCCTTGGCATTGCCAGAGCTCGACGATAAGATGTCTTCCGACACTTTTCATCTCCATGACCATCACCTCCACCAAAGAATGGCGGCTGCGATGGCGCAGCCTAATTTTTCAACTTTATGTTCGGCGGAGACGATGTGCACCTCTTTAAGTGCCATCTCTCTTGCCTTGAAAGCTTCCTCTACTTTGCGCTTTGCTTCCCTTTCAGCCTCCTCCTTGCTACCCTTCATAGAATGTTCCATTATTACCCCGAAATCCTCCCCTACTCCCACAGCTACCACCGCAGATATCACCTCACCAACTTCACAGCTCGTTATTTTAGCAAGCACAATCGGTACTAAAGAGCCTTTTTCTATAAATGGCACTTCATAGGTTATCTCCGCTCTGGGCGGTAGAATGCTTGAAACACGAATAAGGTTTAAATTTGCGATGCCCGCCTTCAAGAGGGCGTTGTCAAAGGCATTGAGCTCGGAACCGCCCTCCGCCGAGCCAGCGGATAAAATGACGAGATTAGGAAGAAAGCCGTTCATCTATTCTCCCTCCCACTCCATGCTATGGATTCCTCATCAAGATAAATCTCGCCTTGCCCCTCCTCATTGGAAACCTTGTAACCCTCCAATAATTCAATTCGGAAAAGAGAGGACCTGTACCACAGAGCTTCGGGTTTTTGTTGAAGGGGTGGCAAATCTTTTTTGATGCTATCAAGCAAATAATCCCAATTCTCGTAGAGGGAAAAATCGGATAATATATCGGTTATTAGGACTCCAAACTCGTTAAGGAGCAACTTCTCTATATCCCTCCACTTTTTGAAAGAGGATTCAGCAGTGGTTAAACCGAAATAGCCAGCACAACCCTCGCCTTTAAGGGAAGCTATTCCCCTCGCCATAAACACCTCCAACCCCTTTAGGGTCTCCACAGGATCGGTAAAGAATGTATCAAATTTTCCAAGAAGCTCGGAAGGTAGAGGGTTCCTGAGGTCATGTTTCAGAACCTCTATATTCAGTTTTCGCTCCTTAGCGACCCTTTCAATAAATTCTATTAATCTCTGATCTATTTCTAAAACGGTTATCTTTTCAGGTAATCTGCTCAACCCCAAAGCAAGGCTAAGCAAATCATCATCTCCAAGAATTATTATCCTTCTTTTCCTTATATCTCCCTTTCCATCAGCAAACGCTACCCGCGCTATAGTGGAATCTATCGTGAGGTAACCCTGGTCGTATTCCAAAAGCGGTTCAGGTCTTCCCTCAACCGTTCTCCGATAATCTTCCAATAGCTCCTGCCACTGTTCAAGGCTTACACCTCGCCCTTTGCAGGATTCGCAAATGTAATTACTTGGGGGATACTTCTCAATATCAATTAAAGACTTACCCTTCTCAGTAAGAACAACCCTCCCAGCATCCTCAAAGGAGATGATACCTTCTGAATAAAGCTGTCTACTTGCCTCAACGACAGTGTTAAATGGCAACCGACTTATAGCTATGGCTTCCCAAAAATCATTAGTTAAAACAAACGCTTCGAGCAACCTCTCCAATTGGCGTTCGTTTATATCTACTCTCTTTTGCAAATTAGCAAGTATTTCCTTCATAAGGGAATCACCTCCTTTGAGGTAGAATAGATAGGGATACCCCATAGGGGTATCCCTATAACCAATGAAAAATATAATAACAAACAAAATTAAAATGTCAACAAGAAGCCCTTAAAATATTTTGATTTTCCCTTACATTTTTTCTGGGGCTTCCACTCCCAGTAAGGAAAGGCAATTTCTTAATACCCGAATTGTAGCCATCATCAACTGCAAACGAGCGTTGGTCAATTCTTCGTCATCGGTTATCACCCTGTGCATCTCGTAGAAGTTGTGGAATATCTTAGCTAACTCCAAAGAATAGCGGACGATATTATATGGCTCAAGTGAGGAATGTGTTATGCCAACGAGGGTAGGAAATTCTCCCAACTTCTTTATCAATGCTTTTTCCTTCTCTTCTTTAAGTAACTCTAAATTGGCAGAAAAAACATTCTCCAGTTCTATACCACGTTTCTCTGCTTCCCTCAGTATGCTATGTATCCTGGTATGGGCATACTGGACATAATAAACGGGATTTTCGGGTGCCTGTTTAACAGCGAGGGTCATATCAAAATCAAGGGGCGAATCCAAAGTCCTCAAGAGATAGAAAAATCTTGCTGCATCCTTGCCGACCTCATCTACCAGCTCATCCAGGGTAACGAACTCCCCTTCTCGTTTAGACATCATTATCAATTCCCCTTCCCTCACAAGCCTCACGACTTGAAAGATAAGTATCCGTAACCATTCCTCTCCATAGCCAAGTGCCCTTATGCCTGCCATCATCCTCCCCACATATCCATAATGGTCTGGTCCCCAGATATCAATGACCCTTGCAAACCCCCTTTCAAATTTATCCCTGTGGTAAGCAAGGTCGGCTGCAAAATATGTGAATGTTCCGTCTGAACGAACAAGAACTCTGTCCTTATCATCCCCAAATAAAGTTGAGCGGAACCAGAGCGCCCCGTCCATCTCAAATATCAAGCCTTTATCCCTCAAAACTTCCAGTGTTTTCTGAACCTGTGAAGCTTTGTGAAGTGAGCTTTCCTTAAACCAATTGTCGAACTTCACCCCAAATCGCTCAAGAGTTCTCTTGTGGCTGTCCACCATAAGCTCAACCCCGCGCTCCTTGAATACTCGCAGATTTTCCTCCGATAAATCAAGCAGTTTATCGCCTAATTCCTCCCTTATCCTTACAGCCAAATCCTTCACATAATCGCCCTTGTATCCATCTTCAGGAATGGGTACATCTTTCCCCCACAGCTGAGCATAGCGTGCATAAATGGATTTAGCGAAGGCATCTATTTGTGAACCGTAGTCGTTAATATAGTATTCCCTTGAAACTTCGTATCCGAGACGGGAAAAAAGATTGGCAAGGACATCACCTATCACTGCTCCCCTACCATGAGCAACGCTTAACGGACCAGTTGGGTTAGCGCTCACAAACTCAATCTGGACTCTTTTTCCTCCTCCGATATTGGGAAAACCATATTCATCTCCCTGGGAATTTACCGCCCTTATTACCTTCTCCAATATTTCTTGCTTCAAGAAGAAGTTTATAAATCCTCCCCTTGCTATCTCGATTCTTTCTGCTATACCTTCCTGCTCCAAGTAGGGAAGTAGTTCCTCTGCAACTTTCTGGGGAGTTTCCCCCACCTCTTTAGCAAGAAGTAGCGCCGCGTTCGTGGCGTAGTCGCCGAGCTTCTCACTTGGGGGAACGGTTATATCAAATGAGAAAACTTCCCAATGCGGTATTTTGCCCCACCTTTTGATCGCTTCTTTTACTGCTTTTTTAAGGATGCCTATTAGCATATCTTCATATCACCTCACAAACTTGAGAAGCAACTCATAAAATAAAAATATAAAACCATAACCAGCGATTACATAAAGTATCCCCATATTCCAAATTCTTTGAGCGATTGAGGGAGCAGGATGTGGAAACTCTTTGAATTTCCTCAACAATTCCTCTCCCGCCTTTATCCCGTTGAGAAGATGAGCATCTGATGGTTCCTTTGTGGTAATATAGCGTTGGACAAGCATACCAAGGTAGCGCCAGCTTAAAAGGGATATGACGAAAGCAAGAAGCAAACTTTGGGTAACTTCGTAGATGAGAAAGGTTAATAGTATAAAAACTGCAAGGTTCGTTCCACAGCGAGGATGCTCTTTGGGCATTTTCCGGACAATCTCTAATTGTAGAGGTTCCCCAGCCTCTATAGTGTTCACCACCTTGTGTTCAGCTCCGTGATAGGATGTAAGGGGAGATAAGCGGAGAAATAGCAAGAACAAAAACACTTCAAACACACCACAGAGATAATACCAGATGTCCAAAGGATTATATCCACCGATTGGGGGAGAATTTTTCAGGGCATAAAGGGGCAAAGGGGTAAAGAGCTGAACGAGATATGCGATTCCATCGGTGATATAAAACGCCGCTAATATGAAGATGGCAAAAATAGCGCCAGTTAAAAATAAACCAAGTGCCCCAGCTCCAGCGCTAAGATAGCCTGTGGTGAGGTAGACACCCAAGGGAGTAGCCATGCCACCTACCGTGCGAGGTCTCAGAGAACCAAGGAAATATCGCAAGATATCTCTTCGGCTGATGATTCCCAACAGCTTCCCATCTTCTTCAACAACGGGGATTGCTGGATAGGGATAAGAATCCAAAAAATAAGTCAGTAAATCCAACGATGTACTGGGGCTTATCACAGGAAGGTCGGTCGTCATCAAATCACTTGCTGTTAATCTTTGAGAAAGGTCAGAAAGTCTGAGCGTGTTTATTCTATCTGCCCATAACATCCCTACTAATTTTCCATTATCAACAACGCCCAACGCCTCAGCCCTCCCCAGCTTTTCAAGAATCGTGGGTAGGTCGGCATTAACATCCACTACGCCAATTTTGTTGATTAAACCTGGAGGAATCATTTTATAAGAAAACAAGTATAATGTAATTTTAACAAAATTCACTAAATTATGGCAATTTAAGGTTTTATAAAAGAGGTAGAGAATTCCATATAATGAAACGCCGACGAGCCAAGACAAAGTCCAATAGGTTTGAATTCAGCATTTTCTTGACAACATAATCTTTGACTGGTAGCCTAAAATCAAATAAAGCTTTCAACCACACCTATAATCTTATGGAAAGGAGGTAGTTTTATGTTCATATTGCTTTTGGCTGTCTTGTTTTTCAGTATGGTAGCAGGGCACGCCAATCATACCTATTATCTACCTCCCGATGTGGTTAAGAAGGAAATCTATCACGATACCTGGATAGATTTCAACAAGAATGGCATAATGGACCCCTACGAAAATCCCAAACTCCCTATTGAACAAAGGGTTGAAGACCTGTTAAAACGGATGACTTTTGAGGAGAAAATTTACCAGCTTCAGTCGGGTGGAGACCTCCCGGTTGGCAATTTAACCTGCGTTACGAGAGGGTTCTTGCCCAGAGAGGGCGCCATAAAAGCCAATCAGTATCAGAGGCGAGCTATAGAAGAAACACGCCTGGGAATCCCTGTTATCATCCACGATGAAGCCCTTCACGGTATTGTCGCCCGAGGTTGCACGAGCTTCCCCCAAGCAATTGGGTTAGCAGGCACATGGGATCCAGAACTGATGTATCGTGTTGCAAAGATAATCGGGAAGGAAACCAGGACAAGGGGAATTCATCAGGTTCTTTCTCCCGTTGTCAATATAGCGAGGGATGTTAGGGCAGGAAGAACAGAGGAAACATACGGAGAAGACCCTTACCTAACAGGGATGATGGGCTATGCTTTCTGTAAAGCTCTCCGAGAAGAAGGGGTTATTGCCACCCCGAAACACTATGCGGCTAACTTCGTGGGCGATGGAGGAAGGGACAGCAACGAGATACACTTTTCTGAACGAATTTTGCGAGAGATTTACTTCCCGGGTTTTCATTCCTGCTTTAAGGCAGGAGCTCTCTCCGTTATGTCCGCCTATAACTCCATTGATGGTATTCCTTGTTCAAGCAACAACTGGTTGCTCAACGAGGTCCTTAAATGGGAATGGGGCTTCCCTGGCTTCGTCGTATCCGATTATGGCGCAGCTGCGGGAGTCTTCCATTCCCATCATGTAGCGTCCACTCTTGAAGAAGCGGCAAAGCTCTGCCTTATGGGTGGACTGGATGTTGAATTACCAGGTGTGTACATATATGGAAACCCTCTCATAAATGCACTTAAAGAAGGATTAGTTCCCCAGAAAGCCCTTGATGAAGCAGTCCGCCGCGTTTTAAGAGCCAAGTTCCTCATAGGTCTTTTTGACAGACCCTATGCTAATCCGGATGAAGCGGGAGCTTACTGTGGCTCTATGGAAAACGCCCAACTGGCGTTAGAAGCAGCGAGAAAGGCAATCGTTCTCTTAAAAAATGATGGCAATCTACTCCCTTTGGATAGGAATAAAATTAAAAGGATAGCAGTAATAGGACCGGCTGCCGATTCCGTTAGATTGGGTGGTTACAGCGGCGAGCCACCAAGAGGGGTCAGTCCCCTTGAGGGTATCAAAAACGCAGTCAAGCCCGGCACAGAAGTTGTATTCGTCAGAGGATGCAATATTGAAATAAACAAGGTCTATTTCAACTCAATTCCTTCAAAATACTTCCGGACACCCGATGGAGAGGAAGGGCTTAGAGCCGAGTATTTCTCAAATCCCTATCTTGATGGCTCTCCAACCCTCATCAGGATTGATCAGAACATAGATTTTGACTGGGGAACGGGAGCACCTGCCCCTAATTTCCCCTCAGAAAATTTCTCCGTGCGTTGGACAGGAAAGCTGATTCCTCCCGAAACAAGGACTTATGAAATATATGCACGGACCGACGACGGAGTGCGTCTCTGGATTGATGACCAACTTCTGATAGATACTTGGCACGATAGAGCGGCAAGCACCGATAGAGCAAGAATAAGGTTGGAAGCAGGCAAAGAATATAACATAAAGATGGAGTATTACGAGCATAGTGGTTTCGCTGTAGCACAATTGGGTTGGGATTATGGTAAAAAAGAGCTTCCATCAGGAATATATGAAGCTGCTGAAGCGGCGCGAAATTCCGATGTCGCCGTGGTATTTGTTGGAATAGTCGAGGGCGAAGGACAGGACAGGGCTAATATAAACCTACCGGGTTTCCAGGAGGAATTGATAAAAGAGGTCGTTAAGACAGGAACACCTACCGTCGTGGTCATAATCGCTGGTAGCGCTGTAACAGGCGATTGGATAGATGAGGTCCCGGCTATTCTTATGGCTTGGTATCCTGGTCAGGAGGGCGGAACAGCCATAGCAGAGACCCTCTTCGGAGATAACAACCCAGGCGGGAAACTTCCTATCACCTGGCCCCGCTATGTTGGTCAGTTGCCTCTATATTACAACTTCAAACCTACAGGCAGAGGTTACGATTATGTTGATATGCCTGGCTCGCCTCTCTTTCCTTTTGGACACGGTTTAAGCTATACGAAATTTGAATATAGCAATCTGAAAATAAACGCAAACGAGAACACAGGAAATGTTGAGATAAGCTTTGAAATCAAGAACACCGGCGATAGAACAGGTGACGAGGTAGCCCAGCTTTACATCCACGATGTCATTGCTTCAGTCGCCCGCCCGGTAAAAGAACTGAAGAGGTTCAAGCGAGTAACCCTCGCTCCCGGTGAGAGCACGACTATAAAATTTAGCCTCACACCCGATGACCTTGCCTTCTACGATATCAATATGCAGAAGGTCGTTGAACCAGGCGATTTCGAAGTTATGGTCGGTAGCTCATCAGCCGACATCAGACTTTCCGGAAAATTCAATGTGAAAAGAACCATAAGGACTTCATTTGAATGCTCACTTCTTACACCGGAAAAGACGAAAGCAAAAGCGGGAGAACAATTGCCGATTTTACTCCTTGTCAACAACAAAGGTCCCATTTCCGACCTTTGTCCCGTTGCCCTTTATCTCAATGGCAAACTCGTGGAAAGCCATAAGTTGGACCTTGACCCAAGAGAAAGAAGAACCGTTGTATTCCGGGTAGATTTCCCTAAACCAGGTAAATATGAGGTTCAAGTTGGCATTCCAGGACAAATGAAGAAAGTAATCGTAGAAGTCACCAAATGAAGAAGGTATTGGCGGGTGCTATAGGAAATTGCATACACATAGCAGGCACCGTTAAATTTCTACGCCTCGCAGAGGAGCTTGGCTATGAAACAATATTCCTTGGACCGGCGGTTCCCATAGAGGAATTCATCCGTGCAATTGAGGAGCATAATCCCGATATAGTAGGGGTGAGTTATCGCTTAACTCCCGAAGTAGCCGAGAAGCTCCTACTGGAATTCAAGAATCTCGTAGAGGAAAGAGGACTCAAGGAAAACCGTCTTTTCCTTTTTGGCGGCACGCCACCAGTTTGCCAAGTTGCGATCAAGCTCGGCTTGTTCGCCCGCACATTCAACGGCTTAGAACCACAGGAAGAGCTCATCGCCTTCCTTACAGGAAAGCCCGGGGAGGAAAAAGGAGAGGATTATGGCAACACCCTTCTTGAAAGATTAAGAAAAAAGCACCCTTATCCCCTATTACGTCATCATTTGGGGCTTCCTTCCCTTGAAGAAACTATAGAATCTGCTCGGAGGGTCGCTCTGGCGAAGGTCCTGGATGTGATATCTATCGCACCAGACCAGAATGCCCAGGAGCACTTCTTTCGCCCAGAAGAGATGGACCCCTCCCTTTCTGGAGCAGGTGGCGTGCCCATTCGCAAGCCAGAGGATTTGAAGGCGATTTACGCAGCGACCCGCTGTGGTAATTTCCCCCTATTAAGGATTTATGCCGGCACGCGAGACCTTATTAAATGGGCGGAAATGGCGCAGGAAACCATTAAGAACGCTTGGGCTGCTATACCCCTTTTCTGGTATAGCAGGTTGGATGGACGCTCAAAAAGACCGCTTATAGAAGCGATAAGAGAAAATCAGGAGGCGATAAGATGGCATGCAGAAAGGGGCATTCCCGTGGAGATAAACGATCCCCATCAATGGGGATTGCGCGACGCCCACGATGCCCTGGAGGTAGCCGATGCTTACCTCTGTGCCTACAATGCTAAACATCTTGGAGTCTCCCACTATGTCGCACAGTATATGTTGAATACACCACCTCATATCTTCGGTTCAATGGACTTAGCTAAAACACTTGCAAAAATAGAACTCGTTGAATCCCTCCAAGACGAGAATTTCACTACATTCCGCCAGGTAAGAACAGGACTGCTTTCCCTCTCTCCCGACCCTGATATTGCCAAAGGTCAGCTCGCCTCTTCTATCACCCTATCTCTCGCTTTAAGACCACATATAATCCATATAGTTGGCTATTGCGAAGGCGACCATGCTGCTGGAGCAGAGGAAATTATTGAATCCTGTAAAATAGCGAGGGGGGTGATAGATAATTATCTCTTCGGGCTTCCAAATATGGCTAAGGACCCAGTCGTTGATGAGAGGAAAAGGAAACTTATTCAGGAAGCTAAATTGCTCATAGAAATGATCAAACTTCTTGGAGGAGGAAAAGAAGAAGCATTGACCGACCCCGAAGTCCTCGCTAAAGCAGTTAAATTAGGCATATTGGATGCCCCACACTTAAGAGGAAATCCCGAAGCTCTTGGAATTGTGGACACCAGGGTGATAGGAGGGGCCGTTTATGCCATCGATCCAAAAACGAAGCGTCCTCTCTCGGAAAGGGAGAGACTACTTATGCTAATAGAACAAAGCATATTGCCCTCGGACATTGCGAAGCGTGCAGAGAAATTGCTTAAGGCATTTCCTATAGAGGAACTTTCTCCCAGCTTTAAAGAAAAAAAAGATGTTATAACTTAAATGGAACCTTCCAAGGCGAGTCTTCGTATCTCCCTGACAGTGAGCCCAACCAGGCCGAGTTTTTCCACTGTCCGTCCTTCCTCCCAAAAGTCACGCTTCAAAATCAAGTTCGCCAGCTGGATGATGGCTTCAATGGCATCGGTTTTCACTCCCAGCATCCTCCCCATTGAAGCGATGGGCACAAGGCTCATAGGCACATCCTCCGTGATATACCTATATTCAACGGTTGGTGGTGCCTTAATCCCATAATAGCCACGATTGTTATGTATAGCTTCAAATAGAGAAGAACCTGCCGCATCATAAGCTATATATAGCCATTCCCTCGCCGTCATAGGTCTTATCCCAAGCGCCTCCGTAACTTTGCAACGTTCCTCATCTATCCGTTCCAATATACTCGCAACCGCTGGTGTGACACCTTCTATATAGAATTCAAAATCACCGTGGGTTGATTCTATACGGGATGCGTTGAGGACAGTGATAGCAGGATGGAAAACTGCACCGATGTTATTGAAGCTTGTCAAAAAAATATTAGATTCTGGAACGAACTGGGGGAAGGCAACCCGGAGAGCCTTTATCACCTCTGGGGTTCTAAAAGCAGGGATTGCAGCGACTGGGATGCTGTTTTTTATCCGGAAAATCCTCACCTGAGCGGGATTGATGCTTCGTGAGGCGAAAATGAAAGTTTGCGCTTCAGCAACTATGACATCCGCTTTTACTCCTTTTTCCCGGAAAATCTGGAAAACCTCAAGGGCACCGAATGTCCTTCCTGGATTGAGAAGGATAATTTGTCCATCCCTTAAATGAGGCACCATTTGCTCAGCTATGAAGCGATGCCCATTCGCTGGCACAACGACAAGCAGGATATCGCTTCCTTCCATTGCTTCACCTGCGTCAGTTGTTACCACCTCAAGTTTTGCGAAACCCCTTAAATCTGGATGCATCTCTGAACCGACTATCTCTATGCCTCCCATCCGCTTTATCGGCAAAAGGCGAGGTTCACTTCTATTGTAAAGGCGGACTTTAAACCCTTTCAGAGCGAGATAGCCTGCCATAGCTTGTCCGCCATTTCCCGCTCCAAATACGGCAAATACGGGTCTTCCTAATTCATCAGGCATAATTCATAACACCTCTTCATCTTCATTCTTTCCCTCCGTTAGAGGTACCATCATCATCGCTAAAGTCAAATCTCCTCTTGAACGTTCCAGAACACCTCTTATCATATCAACAGTCCTTCTAAGGTTTCCCGTAATAGCATCCGGGTAAAGAAGAGAAGAAAGAAAATAATAAACTTCTTCCATAAGGGAGAGTAAACGCTCACAATCTTTCAACTTCCCTTTCCTTATGCAGTCCAGTAACATCCTCCTCACTTCCCCCATCGCCTCTCCTATCCCGTTAAGATAGGCTGGATATAAAACACCAAGCTCAGCAAAAGTGGGAAACTGTTCCATCCTCTTTATAGCCATTATAACTTTCGCTTCCACCAACTCCTTCTCAGCATCGTAGACGAAGCCACTATGTCTGAGATCTGGATGATTTTCCAATAAAGCGATTAGTTCCCGGTGTTTTTTATCAGCTTCCTCAAGTAGACTTTCTCCCTCGCCTATCTCCTCCCTGTGTAGCGCTCTTATTGAGAAGGCGGAGTTCCGAGTTATCTCTCTGCACATTGCCAAAGCTTGTTCTCTCACTCTGTCCTTTTCATCAAGATAATCCTTCGCTTCTTTCAAAAGTTGTTGAAATTCTTCTTGCATTTAATCTCCTCCTATCAATTATTCTACAAAGGAAAAGGGCAAAATTCAATCCAAAAAGCACGAGAATGAACATAAAAGCAGTTACTATCTTTACCTTAAAGGATTAATCTCGCTATCTCACTACTCCAATCATTTATTACGATTTCCTGCTTACCAGAAGGCAAAGAGAACCTAATGGTCTTTTTCTCACCTGGCAAAAGATGGAAATAATTATCGGAGAAAAGTGGTTGGAGCGATAAATTTTTGACACGAATATTTATAAAGAAGGAGAGAGAAGCTGAGATATTTTCCACAGATATAAAACATTCATCACCTACCCTCTTCCCCTCAACTCTCAACTTCGCTTCAGGCAAAGCATCCAATCCCTTGTTTTCCTCCTGTATCCCCTCTACTTCCTCACCAAGCCCTGCGAGATACGCAAGCAAGCGGGCAAGGAATACACGATAACTTCCCCACATCCTCAATGCTCCCGCCCAACCACCTCTTAAACCAGAGGTATATGCAAGGCATTTTCCCTTCCCCACTTGTCGCTCTACAAGTAAAGGTGTTCCATTTGAGAGCGATAACAAAACTTTTGAATCAGTTTTGGGATACTCCTCGTTGTATCCAACTATCACGATACCTTCAATATTTAATCCCCTAATAAGAGGATTTTCCCTATCGTTTATTATTATTTTTAAGCTCTGGTTCTCTCTCAACGAATTAGCCTTCATAATCACCGGGGATAGCTCCTCAATCGGAGTTCCCTTCAACCCTCCTTCCAAGTAAGCAAACCATCCACCATCAAGCAGTAATCCCCTACCCTCCCTTACCAAATCCGCTATCCTCTCCATATTTCTCCTTCCGAGTCTCTCGCCAATTTTCTCGCTCTCCCCGATTATGAAGCAATCGTATCCCTCTAAAGGGGGAATAGAATCTGCTGAAACAACATCCAGCTTTATACCTAATGGTTCAAGAGAATTTGCTATCTCCCTCCATTCATCCGCTTCCCTACCCAGAGAAGAAACAATAGCTAACGCTTTGAGAGGCTTTCTGACACCCATTCCCTTAGTAACTGGTATAGGATATATTTTGTCCGTTATCAGTTTCCCATCCTTTTCTACCCTCGCTATGAGAAAAATAACATTTTCATTAAATCCCAATGGCACCTGGAAGTTTATTTCCCAGAGTTGTTCCGCTGTTTGAGCTTTGAAAGTATGAGTTTTAATCGCTCTCTTCAAAATCCTTTTAGGCGAGGCTATTAGAAAGATAGCCTTACATCCCGCAGATTTTGGGGTAAGGTTGACTGCATAGACCCTTATATTCAAGACCTCTCCTTGCTTCAGCTGGATTTTATCGTAATCAACCACGAGATTTATCGGCTGGCTGGCATTTTTGAACCAGTAAAAAGAGGGCTTAGGATTGCCGAACCAATCCACCATACTCCAGGAAATGTTTGGCCAGGGGTCATTGAATTGCCAGATGAGACATCCTGAATTTGCCCAGATATTTTTCAGACAAGAATCAAGGTTGAACTGATAGGTTATAGCCTGCGATAAATGTGCCTTCTTGAGAAAATCCGTCAAATCGTTCAACGAACCATAAGATTGGGCATATCTGGCTATCTTATTCGGGTCAGCGAGATGATATTGCCATTCATTTGAGGGCGGAAATAATCCCTTTGTTGATAGGAACTTCCCCAAATCCTCCTCAATAGGAGGCGCTTGTAATCCTGCCTCGCTTCGGAAGATACAAAACTGGCGATAGCTTGTATAGGGAGCCGAACCATGCCACACGCTCCAGTCATGGACATCTCCACCATAGGGCGATGCCCTGTGGAAAGGACGGGTGCCATCAAGTGTCAAACAGAGCTTCTCCAACAAATCAATAAGAGGTTTGTTGCTTCTATTATCGGGGTCAAACTCGTTTCCACCGCACCATAATACCAACGAAGGGTGATTGCGAAGTCGTAGGATTGAATCCCTCGCATTTTGAGCGAAAGCATTGAGGGAAAGCTCGGGGTAATCTGCACAGGCAAGAGGAAACTCCTGCCACAACATTATCCCATACTTATCGCAAAGCTCGTAAAGTTTATCATCCTCCATTATCCCACCACCCCATATCCTAAACATATTTATCCCTGCCTGGCTGGCTAATTTCACAAGCCTTTCGTATTTCTCGTAGGATAAATCAAAAAGAGAGTCAGCTGGCACCCAGTTAGCTCCCTTACAATAAACCCTTACCCCGTTGACTTTCGCTATCCATCCATAAATTTCCTTTGAAGAGGGATTTCTCTCCCACTCCAAAGTTCTCGCTCCCCAGGTAAAGGAGACCTCGGAGGATTGAGAATCCCCTATGAAAAGATGGAGTGAAACTTTATATAGATTCTGTTCTCCAAAGCCTTTCGGATACCACAAACGAAGCTGGGGAAGGGAAAAGGTAAAAGCGATTTTCCCCTCCCCTTTCATCACATCCACATCCTTCTCAAGTTTGAATTTGCCCTTGAAATTCAATCCCTCTATATAGAGGACAAGCTTCCCTTTACCGCTGATAGATGAATTGTAATCAACACTAAGGTCAAGTAGTGCTTTATCTCCTTCCAACTTAGTCAGTTTCAAAAAAGGATTCTTTAAGAGAGCTTTACCGCTTTTGATTATCTCTATATCTCGCCAAACACCTATAGGGATAATCCTTGGGGCAAAATCCCAACCATAGGACATTTGACAAGCTATCGCCTTTACCCTATCCTTCTCTGGTATAATTCTTATTTTTAAGTCGTTCTCGTCTTTTAGTAAGTCGGTAATCTCAAGCAAGGGTTGGGCAAACATCCCCTCAATTTTGGCGATGATATTGTCATTCAAGTAAACCTCTCCTCTTGGAGCGATGCCTCCTATTTTGAGGAAATATCTTTTCCCTTTTTCCTTATGTAAGAAAAATTTCCTTTCATAAATCCAAACCTTGTCTTCCACCCACTGTGAATCCTCGTTCTGCACCCCGAAATAGGGGTCGGATATCAGCTTCGCTTTCTTCAAAGCCATCTTTACGGTGCAGGGAACATCACCCTTCAACTTCACCGCTCCATCCTCGCTGTAAATCATCCAATCCCGACTTATATTTAGTGCATATAACTGTGCTAAAAAGATTAATGAGATCAGCAGGGGGAACAATTTCCTCATAGCCTTTACCTCCATTCGATTTTAATAGCCACTCCGCTCGCCTTGTTTTTATAAATCAAGAGAAGAGTTTCCCCTTCCTTATTAACCTCCACATTCACCCTTTTCCCTAACGAATCAACAGCTTCCACCTTCCAATTATTCTTTCCCGCAAGGTATATTCTGCTCGCTCCTGAGGCTTCCTCCGGGCCGGATAGCAACATCTTTAACTCCTTTTCATTTTCTCTTAGGAAATTCAGCTTTGATGCAGTCCACAAGAGAGAAGGATATCCAGCTGACATCTTGTCGTTCACATCCTTAAGCAAGCACCATTCACCAGGCTTCACAGTATGCTCCAATTCCAACTTAATATCAGGTGAGAAGATATTTATGAACTTACCTTTAAAGACGAGCTCGTCCCCAAAACTATAGGCTATTATATAAGGACCACGCTTAAGGGAAAGACTTGCTTTATTCATTGAGATATTTTCCTCTTTTGCTTTCATAGCGTTTTCAACGAGTGCCTGAACGAGCTTCGCCCCTTCTATGCTCCTTGCACACACCGCTGGATTAAAGCCGAAGAAATATAACTTTCCCTTTCCTATATTTTTGGAAAAGCATACTTTTCCTTGTATTGCCTCATTCTCAAGCCTATAAAGCTCCTTTGCATCGTTAACTTCATAGGAAGTGATGCTGGTTTCTCCCTTCAATGGAACGATTGGCAGTGAGCTTTTAAGCTCACAGTCGTCTAACGCAATAAGTTGAGAAGGGATTCTCGCTTCGTAGGGTGAGATGCTTATCCTAAATTGGTTTTGTATATCCACCCTCAACCTCGCCCTGGTATTCTTTCCCAAATTGAAACGATAAATCCAGTACGCCTGTCCATCGGCAAACCGCAAGTCATCGCCAAACATCTGTGAACCTTTATCTATGAACATATACTGATTTTCCAATCCTTCGCCTGGTTTGAAGGAAATCTTGAATTCTTTTCCTTCCTTCTCGCCCACAATCTCAACCCTAAAGACAGCAGGTCCCCAACCATCATCCTTTATGGTATCCTCAAACTTCACATATACCTCACCAGTTTTCTCCAGATAAGGTGTTAGGTCGACTTCATACCATCCTCTATTCTCTCCTGTTCTACCCTTATAGGGTGTTTCAAGTGCGACTTCATAATGAGGGCTCTCGTCCTGAGGCGATAAAATCTTTCTGCTTTCCACATTTATACCCAGAAGGTTAAGAAGGTGATCCTGAGGAGAGGCAAAACCAAGCTTCCTCCACCACTCTTCAACGGAGTCAAATGGGTCACCACCTCCAAACATAATCAAAATACCACCATTCTTGACCCAATCAGCTAACGCCTCGTTCACAGCTGGGGAGAGTGGTTTTTGCGGGTCATATGTCACCAAGAGCACCTTATATTTATCCAGGTAGCCCTTTTCAGCGAATCTATCAAGATGGGGAATTTCAAGGAAATATCCCATATAAAGAACAGGAAGCATAAGACCATAAAAAGAATCCATATCGCTTGCATAAGGACCACCACGCTGGTAAACCGCTCCATCACCCAATGCAACCCCCACTTCACCGTGAGGGTTACCCCACTCCACTTTCCCATCAAAATCCTTCATCTCGGACAGGGCATTTATAACACTTGTAATCTCCCTCTCATACCAAGGAGGGATCCTACCAGATATTCGTTCAGGCCAAGGTAGAATTTCGTAATTTGAAACCTGTGGTAAAAGGAGCGCCCCGATGACATTTGCCTCGTATTCCCTCCGATACTCGTCAATGGATAACGACGGGTTATCCGCAAGCGGGTCTTGAATGAACCAGATATTTTTGACAATTCCAAGAGCATAACCTAAAGCCGAAGCATAACAAAGATAGGCATTCTCCACCAATCTCTGCTTATTAACTCCAGCATATTTCATCGGTCCTCTTATCATATCGGACCAAGTCTGGTCAATAACCTCATCAACGAGTCCCGTTTTCAACATTTTATAGTGAGGAAAGACAACACTTAAGGCGGTATAATTCAATGGGGAATGAGCGAGGAGAAAACGCTTGACGGTTGGGTCATAGCTTTTCGCCAGCTTGTATATTTCGCTCAAAATGTTTATCTCCATATCCCCTTTTAGCAATTCCCACAACCAACGATTTTGGGGGTCCTGTGAAGCAGACCATGATTTCCCGTATCGCTCTTCAAAAGCTTTCTTGAAAGCATCGCTATAACCAGCGAAGGCGAAAAATTCCGGCTCCTCAGGGCACACAGCCCTTGTTCCTCCCTCAAGAGCCCTACGAAAGTACTCAAGAGCCTTACGAACCCTGTTTTCTGTAGGAACAAGGTAATAGGAACCTGGTCCACAGGTGAGCTTCAGACCACTTTCCGTCGTCTGCACCTCCTCAGGATGCTCCTTTACCCAAGCATCTCCATCTCTGAATCCATACATAGTGTGGACCTCATAACCTTTAGCACGCCAGGAAGCAATCTTCTCTGGGTTATTGTCCGCTATTATAACGATATCGGTCTTGTAGTCGTGGATATCCTGGTAGCCAATATGGGTTTGGAAAGATGTTCGCGGTGGCTCAAAACGGCAAGCAAAAGGTCCTTTATTCCTTTCTATCTCCTCTCCCAAAAATTTCTCTAAAATGTCCGAGATACCATCCATATCCAAATCTGGTCCATCAGGACAAAAATCCATCTTGAAAAACTTCGCCTCCTTCTTTCCTGCTACTAATCTTAGCCTGATATATTCGCCTCTCTGTTCTACCTTATAGCTGTAAATCTCTTGCCTACCCGATATCAGTTTGGCAGAATATCGTAATCTTCGCCATTCGTTATTCTGCCAAACCTCAACATAGAGAGGACCAATCTTCTCTATCCTGAAACAATTATATGGGAAAATTCCTCTTGGAAACCGATATATTAAGCTTTCGCCATTTTTGAAGGTCCTAACCCCTATCTGGGTCCTACTACCCTCGTTTTTTTCTATCCATCTGCTTTCCCCCTCCGTTCCAGGGATTAAAAATGAAGGAAGAACATTTTCAGAAGCTTTCTTCGCTTCTCTCCGAAGTTCTTCCTCTGTTTTCCCTTCCGCTGAAACTACGAAAACATCGTCTATGAGCACTATAGAGGGAGCAGGCGACCAAACCTGCACGCTGAAATCAACAAATTCCGCTCCCGGAGGAGTCTCCACGAACCCGCTTACCAGCTTCCAACCCTCCGTTTGAGAGGGCAATCTCGGTCCAGTCTGGAGTATGAAGTTCCCCTTTTCATCCCAGAATCTTAGGTAAAGAAAATCATCCAGCCCGCCTTTTGGCTTATTGATAAAAGCGGAAACAAACCACTTCTTAATCCCCTGAACTTTCCAGCGATTACTAGACCCACCGACCCAATCCTCGCTCCTTCGCCTTTCCAGCTTAAGGCAAAATTGCCCGCCTTTGCTCAGTTCATAAGTTCTCACTGCTTTATCGCCACCTGCACCCCAAAGCTCCCACCCCTCAGCAAAACCATCGTTTCCCCTTTCAAAGCTGAAATTAGAGACAAGATTTTCCCCATAAACAACGCCCAGAAAGAAGAGGCAAAGAAGAAAACTCCCCACCGATTTTAAAAACTCTTTTAGCACCTATCAATCTCTCCTTCTGATTTTTAGCCTTTGTAATCCATCACTTCTTCAAGCGTCTGGCAGATAGCTTCTATGTTCTCCAAAGGAACATCTGGTTCAATCTCCGCTTCCAGCATAAGCCCTCCCTCCGGCATATAGAGCGCCTCTACAGCTTCATAAATGTGCCTTCTTATTTCATCAGGAGTTGCAAAGGGGAAAAGTTGGCGGTCCAAGTCAAGGTAAATGCAAACCCTTCCCTTACAGGTTTTGACCAAACCCTCAAGGGTATTGGCACGGATTTGGGGATTTATGATGTTCATACCCGCCTCAATCAAATCATCCATTATCTCCAAGATATGACCATCGCTGTGGAGATAAACATATGCTCCCGCCTCTCTAACCCTTCCAAACATCTTCTGGAAGCAAGGAGTGAAGTATTTCCTGAAATGGCGTGGGCTGATGGGCAAGCTTTTCTGGGCACCGAGGTCGTCCCCGAAGCTGATAATATCCGCACCGATTTCCAGCCACTTATCAATGAACCGCATATTGTGTTCCAAAACCATATCAATGAGCTTCTGGAGGCGTGGTTCTTCCGTTGCTATATCTATCATAAAGTTCTCAAAGCCCCTTAAGTAATAAATCCTCATATACATAGCTCCGTGAGGAAGACCACCCCAAGCGAGGCGTCCTTCTGATTTTATCCGAGCGAATTGTTCCCTCATCTCCTCCCAATCGGGAGCAGGTCCTCTATCCCATTGAACAAGTGGGTCGGGCACTTTGTAATTTTCCAGAGCGCTCCAATCCTCAAGAGGGTGCCCAACAACGATACCTTCCATTCCCTCTTCAATGTTTTCCCAGACGCAGCCCCAGGAATCTGTGAACCTCCCCTTTCTATAGCCTGGGTCGTAAACTGCATCAAAATCTATGCTTCCCTTTTTTAGATTTGGAAATAGACGAGGATGGCGGAGAACGATTTCCTCCAAGGATTCCCTATACTTTCGCCAGGTGGCAGGCAGGATGCCGACCGAGCAAGGAATCCATTCAGGATAGCGAAAATCAACAACCCTGAGAAAATTGTCCGTCTCCTTCGTCCAATTTCTTTCCTCCATAGCCATAGTCGTATCACTCTCCTTTTTAAATAAAAAATCTATATATTTCTGCTTTTGTCAAAGTTCCAAAAAGAACCCAGAAAACACATACAATATATTCACCCACTATAAATCCGAGAAAAAACGGAATACACGTCCTATAGCTTCTCAATCCTCCATATTTTAAGATAAACATCTTCACAAGCCAACTTAAAAATACAGAAAACCATAAGTAAGACATGGTCCAAGAACCAGCTACTGCATAACCTACTGGGTGAAAAGGCTGAAAAGGAAAAGGTTTCTTCAATATAGAAAGGAAAGAAACAAAAGCCAATCCATAAAAGAAATGTTTTATGGAAGCCAAATCAGGACCGGTGGGTTGCTCTAACCACCTATCAAGCCTATTGAATGCTTCCCACGCCATATGAACTCCATAATAATTGCCTAACTTGCTCGCCAAACCCCATTTTTCGAACATATACAGTAATGTTAAAAAAGCAGATAAAAAGCCAAGCATACCAGCGAAAAGGACTGGAATAATTAAGGGAAAAGTTGTCTTTTCTTTAAATTGGCTGGTTATCTTCTGACCCTCAATCATATGTCCTACAGGATGGCTCCGGTAATCCCTTGTTATCCAATACAGTAAGGAGAACACAACAAGATTTTGAGGTCCAAGGACCTTAGAACCAGCGAAAGAAGAAATTATCCAATCAGGACCGGCTGCATAAAGGTCGTGGGTAGGTGGTCCAAGTTCAGCTCTCATCCTGGCTATTGAAATACAAATGACAAGATAGAGGGCAAAATATAGACTTGCTACTTGAAGAGACATCCCCATCGTGATTCCAAATGCTATAAGCGAACAAAAACCTATAGAAAAATTTACCAAATTAGTGATTTCCCTTTTCCTTACTTGTTGCAAAATATATTTTCTTCCAAACCAAATGGTTATTAGACCGAAACCTATCCAAGCTCCTGAAGATTGAGCACTCTGATAAGGTCCGGGCATTGGAGGAATGCCCACTGCATTTCTAATCACCATTTGAAGTTTCCATAACCAGTAGAAAAAAAAGCAAGAAAAAGCAAGGTCTGTAGGAATGAAGTAGCTCAATCCGATCGCAAATGGATAAATACAAAGGGGTGTCCAACCTATCGCATTCCAAGGAGGAGACAATGTTGAGATATATACGCTCAAGTCCCACTTCAAAGATAGGTCAGGGAAGTAAGGCAAAAGATAATGTACGCCATGCCATATATCACTTATCCCAGCAATACCGCAACCCACCAAGAATAATTTGTTTTTGAAAATAGAATCTCTTTCACGCGTTAACTCTAAAGGGACTTGAGCGATTGGAAAAGTTAATCGTTCCTGGTGAATCCAGCCATCGCTGAGAAGGGCTGTAAAATAATAAAGTGTCCAATAAAGGATTAAAGTAAAAACACCCCAGCTAATCATTGGTTTTAGGAAAGCTTTTACACTTTGCAAAAGAGAAAAACCACCACAATAATAACCTTCCAAAACATCTTTTTGTGTAACTATCAACCAACCCGGCAAATATTGGAAGAACTTCTCTGCCCATCTATTTTGCTCATTAGCAAACCAATGAGCGTGCCCTAAAAGCGTCATAAGTATCTGCAGCATATCATGCCCACATAGTGAAGTAGATAGGCAAATCATAATGTAAATCAACAAAATTTCTTCCCTGCTGAGAGATAGCCGAGGAAAACTTCTTAATAGAAATGCATTTAAGGCAAGTAACAAAATGAGTGTAACTAATGCATTGTAAAAAAGGGAAACAGCTGTGGTATGAAGCGGATAATAAAAAACCTCTCCCATAATAACAAGATAGGAATTAAGTGGTATGAGGATGAAAGCCCAGATAAAAACTCTAAATCTGTTCATAACAGCGAGATTATTGTCTTAATAATTTTATAAAACAGATAAGCTCTCCCTCGAGATCACGCCAGACGCCATCATCTCCTTGATAAAATGAATGCTTAAAACAAATAGATGAATCACCAGCGGTAAATAGCGTAGCAAATGGGTTCCCTGTATAGCAAATCTCATTTATTCCTAACCCCAGGTTCCCAATATCTACCGTAAATGTTGCAAATTCCCAATCATCGCTTCGCAGTAGATAGGTGTACTCCTTCCCGTTTACTAAGAACTTAACACACTGATTCTTTCTACCTTTTACAAGGGCATATATTTCAGCTTTCTTAAAGTCTTTCAAATCACCCAGTTTCTTTAAATCAATCAGCTTTTTTACCCAACAGGTCCCACCAGGGGAGGTATACCATTCTCTATCTAGATTTCCCCTGTCCTCTCTGATAATCACACCCTCCTCTAACCATTTGGAGTATAATTTGACCAGCATATCAGGTCTTACAGCTATATAATCTTCACCAAGCATTTCCATAATTTTTTTGACTTCTCTAGGACCAATAGAGAAACCGTTGACCGCTGATACTAAAAATGCTGGACGTGTATGGGGGGTAGAAGACCTGATTTCTTTCACATAGGATTCGGGCTTCTTAAATGCATCTGCCCGCCATCCCATCCAGGGGTGAGTTATGGGCCAAAAAAACAAACATTTATTGCTATCCCATTGGAACATACGGGAAGTTTCGCCTACTGGTGAAGGAAACCATTCATTAAACAGAGCAGCTGGTTTGAGAACCTTTGCCACTTCCTCCTTTACACCGTCCCCCTGCAAAATCCACAACTGGTTATGAGACACTTTTTGCATATATTTTTTGGAAAGATTTAAAAACTCTCTATACAGATTCAGAGGGTATCGGAAGTTTCTTCCGTAATAATTTGGCCATATATACCCTATTCCATCAGCAGATAAGAAGTAATCGTTTGGGGTAGCGTTAGAGTAAAAATACTCCACTACTCCAGGGGTTAATTCAAGTTGGGTGGGGCAGAAAGCCCAACCCATCGGAACTTCCCCTCTTTCCTTCTGGTCGTACTTGCTTTTTATCACCCAATAGAGATTCGCTCCGAAATTATCCCCATCCGAAAGCAAAAAAGAAATATATACCTTAGGTTCTACTTCCCCAAACTCTTGCGCCGGTTGCTGATGGAGAGGGGAATTGACTTCTACTCCAGAATGCAAACTTAGATTGGCACATAAAGCAGTTGCCACTGTTACTTTCCCATACTTCGAAGAAAACATAACCCCTGTTGATTCACCTATGCCTGACCCTTCCCCCTCACCATTTTGCCACCACCCTAATATAGGGATATGGGGAGGGGTTAAAACCAACAGTTTTTTAAGGAAAAGGATATCTTCCGGAGGAATCCAACAATTGGCGATTCCATCTAACCAGAAGGTGAATACTTTGAATTCTATCAGATAATCACGTGGAAAAACCCAGGAAGGATGCATTATTGCAAGGACAGAGTGGTTTAATTGTGGCCATAAGGAACGAAATGCCCACTCGTAAGCTTCCATTCTGTTGCTAAAACGATTTCGCAGGTCATCTATAATGGGAAAACGCAACCTTTCTTCAATCCAGGGCGAGACTATTACAGCAGACTTTACAGAAGAAACCATCGTAGCGATATTTATGGTATCCGGCATATTAGGATCATAGATCACTGCTCCTTTGATTTCTTTTTCAAATCTTTTCAAAAGTTTCCATATATTTTTCTCTTTTCTGACCACATAACCTTTTCGCGAAATTACTTCCAACCATTTCTGGTCCTGAATGGATGATATCAAATAGATCCGTGGTTTTCTTCTGTTTATTATCCCTTGCATGGATACTGCCAAAAGTTGTTCATCCTGTGGGCTACCACTTATATCCAGAACAAAAATTTCTTTAGCGGGTGGCAATGACCGGGGTAACCAGTAATTGCGCTTTATTCTTTGCTTTATTTCCGCATATGTAGGAAAATATTTCTCTGCTCTGGATATAATTGAATTAAATTCCTGGTCGCTGACTAATTTCTTTTCCTTGAGTATAAAAGCAACACTTTTTATAGTGATTTGATAGATAAAATCCTCGGGAAGCAATGCAAGCAAATTACAACCAAGCCAGACATCAATTGCTCCTTTGAAGTCGTTGCAATTGTGTTTTACAATTGCAAAAGGATATCCCTTGAGAATCCCGTCCTTGATAACTCCAACAATTCCTAAAAATTCATCGTTTAAATCCGTCGAACTTACAGGATATTGGACAATACCTATATTTGGTAAGCTCTCCCATTGAAAGTTTCCCAATCCTATAGGGTCATTTTGTTTGAAATAAAAAAATCCCTCTGGATGTGCAACCTGCTCCACTCCAACGCTTCCTATCTTGTTATGGGAATAGAATTCTGAGCCAAACTTATCCATTACATCTACCCATATGTCTCCTTCTTTAATACAGGGATGTGTAAAGGGAGCTCCTCCAACGAATACAAAACTGCCACCATTACCGTGAAAATTGCGCAAATTTTCGTAAGCCAAATAAGGAAATGTATTCCCATATACATATACTAAGATTTGATACCTATCGGAGTTGAAGCGAGATTTACTAGCAATCTCGCTTCCTGATACAACTTCTGTCTGGATTCCACAAGTTTTAAGTGCATCGGCAATGATTTCGGGTCTCACTGACACTGGTGAGATGTAGTAAGGGAAACCTCTCTCACAAAATATAGCGACTTTTTTAGTCGGTGTTTCAGCTCTCAAATACAAACTCATAAAGAGGAGAGATATAAAGAGGGTAATTCTGAGAAACCACATAATCTTCTGCCTCCTTTTTAAGAAGTAGGTTGCTTCTTGCAGCACAATATTAGCAAGAAGCAACCTACTATCCTATAAAAAATTTAAAAAATTCGTCCTTAACTCCATCATTCCCACAAACTCATACGGATTGTCCCTCCGAAATGATAATCTTTACATTGGCTCCATTGATACCATTTAGCATGTCCATCCATAAAAATGATGACCTGGCCCCCACTATGCCGTGTGTATTTTTCCGCTACATCTTGGATGTAGAAACCGCGATCGCAGCAGGTAGGTCTAGCGTCCCAGTTAGCAGTAGCCACACGGCGTATCAGCCCCTGTAAAGGGTGTCCAGGGCAACAAAGTCCCGTCCCGAAAACCCCTGTACCCATACTTTCTCCAATAATAAATGTCTCGGCGGGATGCTGATATCTTGCTAGACTAGCCCTCCCCTCGTAGTCGTTGAAGATAAGCTCGTCCATACCAAAGCTAATCCTTGAAAGTGGCTCGCCGAGTTTTTGCCACGGTCTTTGACCACAGGAAGTAGTATTATTAACCACTCCACCGCAACCCTGATGCACAGCCCAACCAGTATGGGAAGGACAAGTAAATACTTGACCATTCTTCACATAGGGATAGATTCTCACCCACCAGGGTGGGTTATCGGGTCGGTTATTGCCACCAGTCATTGAGCTACCAGGGGCATAAGCAGGTCCTGTCCAACAAGGGGTCCACCAGACAGGGAAGCGTTCATCCCAATCCTGTTGGTATGGTAAAGGTAAGGAAAAATTGATAAAATGGGAGGAGCAATGACTTTCATTTTAAAAGATAGGCGCCACTTTCCCTTTCCGGATGTGGCGGAGGTAAAGCCGAGTATGCGCATGGGCCAACTTCCGAGCCCGAAGTCTTGTTTTCTGGCTAACCTCGGCGAAGCACCTATAAGGGCCGTATCGAGCCCGGATAGATGTGTGCTAAAAGTCATTGTTCCTCCCCACATCCAAATTA
>JACIXQ010000017.1 GCA_014360465.1 bacterium | reverse complement strand
GCATAAGTTCATACTGCCCGTTCTCTATGTAGATGGACATGTGAAGGTGTTGTTTGGACGTCCTGTAGATAATTTCGCTTACGAGAACTTCGGTTTACCGTTGCAAGCTCCGTAAGAAAGGGCGGGCGTCCCAAGGGACGCCCGCCCTAAAGTTCACATCAATCTCTTATTCCATTGGCTAAGAAATCGCGCCAGCGAAAAGCCGCATATATTCCTTAACCTTTTCCTTAACTCTATCCCTTGCCACTTTGCCCAAGTTGCGGAAGTCCTTCTCGCTTGGGTTAGCATTGTAGGCATCTATGAAGCCCTGAATAAAGGATACGGAAAGGATAGTAGCCACATTGACCTTAGTAACCCCTCCCGTTTGAATGGCGTCCAAAAGCGTGCCCTCGCCTTCCATCAACTCTATTCCTTTCTCTTCAACATCCTTCGGGGTCATCAGGATGCCGGAGGAGCCGTGGGAGACGAGTGGGAGAGGAGTTCTTTTCTGTATTTCAACCAATCGGTCAACTCTCACGGGCCAGATATCGTCCCAGATGCCATGGATGCTCCCAAAGGCAGCGGCGAGGAAATCGCAACCCGTCTTCTCAACGAACATCTCAACATCCTCGGGCTTCGCCATTAATTCCTCAACAGATTTGCCAGCACGTTCCCTGATGATTTTGACCGCTTCCTTTGCGGGAAGGGAGCGAAGGTGAGCGATTTCGTCCTTGCTGAAGTAATCCTCTATTTTGGGTATCTTGCCGAGCTCCGCTTCCACGGGAACGCCACGAGGGTGGCACATCTCCACTACCTTGCGGGTAAGCTCTATGTTTTCTTCAAGGGGAAGGGATGAACCATCGAAAAGGACGGCAGTGAAGTTATTCTCAAGGGCTTTCTCTATCTCTTCAAGCTTAGTGGCGTGGTCCAGGTTGAGTGCAATGCGGATGTTCGTTTCCTGTGCCACTATCTTCACCATTCCTGCTCCCAATGCCCAACCAGCGTATTTGCTTGCCCCCGGGCTGAGCTGGATAATGAGGTCAACAGGTTTGCCAAGTTCCTCGGTCATTTCCTCGGCGGCCCAAACGAATGCTTGAATCATCTCCATATTGTTGGCGTTGAAGGCGCCCACCGCTCTTCTCTCCTTAAGAGCGGGCAAGAGGAGTTCCCTTTCATCAACTAACGGCACTTGTTATTCCTCCTTTCATAAAAAAATTATTTTCCAATGGGGTGGGCGACGGGACTCGAACCCGCGCTCCTCAGGTCCACAGCCTGATGCCTTAGCCGCTAGGCCACGCCCACCATTCCTGGCGCGCCTGGCAGGAGTTGAACCCGCAACCTCGAGGTCCGAAGCCTCGCGCTCTCTCCAGTTGAGCTACAGGCGCTGAGTTTATGGAGCGGGCGACGGGATTTGAACCCGCGACCTTCTCCTCGGCAAGGAGACGCTCCACCGCTGAGCTACGCCCGCTCTGGTCGGGGCGAGAGGATTTGAACCTCCGACCTTCTGGTCCCAAACCAGACGCGCTCCCATACTGCGCCACGCCCCGTCTCTTTTAAAATTATATTACGCCATTCCATTAAAGTCAAGAACTTGTAGAACGCCATAACAGATAGTCCAGCAAATAGAATGCTGATTCCTCTCCTTTTCTTCCAAACCCAACAGATTTTGGGATTGAATAGAATCCAATAATATATTTGTATTATACCCCATATTTGTTCATCGGTTTTTATCCATTTAAGGATATATTTAGGAAAGCAAAGAAGCTAATTACATCTATATTTCTCAGCAAAGTCCTCGTCTTTTTGTGTTGGCGATGGTCTCAAATAAATTCTCAGCTACTGGCACTTGAATAGTAGCGAAGACCGAGAAGAAATAGATAGCGGGAAAAGGAAAAGAAAAGGAAGGTGATGAGGAAGGATAAAATGATAAACCTTGGCGATAACTCACCTTTAGGGAAAGGGCGGGAAAGTTGGCGATGACGATTATAGGTATCACGAATGTAAAAAGTATCCTTACTCCGCCCTTATAAATGGACATAGGATACTGCGCCAGGCTGGCTATATAGTTGTAAAGGGCATAGAGTGCGTCTATCCGCACAACCCAGAGGGAAGAAGCCATTATGATGAACCCTAACGCATAACGAAGAAGGAGTCCGCAAAGCAAAAGAAAGATATAGAGCAGAAGATTTGAAAAGGAAATGGCAATCTTTCCAAGATGAGCAACATAGACTATAGTGGCGCAGGGGAAGGCGAGGCTGAGAAAAGATTGGAGATTCACATATCTGAGGGATATGAGTAACTGGGGGTCAAGCGGCTTGAGGAGTATGAAATCTAGGCTTCCGCCCTTTACATAATCGGTCAGATTGGCTATTCCTCCAAAGAGGGCAGAATAGAGGAGGTTGATTATCTGACAGGTGCTCACTAAAATCAAGGTCCTATATACATCCCATCCGCCAATTGATTGAACATTTAGGTAGATTATTCCGAAGAAAAGGATGTTTATGCTGAAGGAGAGAAGATTCCCCAAAATCCCCAGAATGAAATTCGCCCTGAAGCCCATCTCCCTTATCAGGCAATTTGTCAGAAAAACCTTCCAAAGCCTGAAATATCGCATATTCAGCCACCAACCGCCGTGTATCTCCTTATCCCCCTCCGCCAAACAACCGCAATCAGAAGCTGGAGAAACGCAATCCAGACCATCTCTACGAGAAATCCCCTAAATATGCTTGAGAAGGGTAGCCTTTCCAAGTAGATATCTATGGGAAAATAGAGGAGATAGTTGAAGGGGAGCGCCTTGAAGAGACGGGAAATGAAGGTGGGAAAGAGGTCAAGGGGAAGGAGATTCCCCGCCATTAGAGGAATGAAGATATCAACGAATAGGTTAACGCTCGAGCTTTCCTCCAACCAGAAGGCAGAGAGGCTGAAAAGATAGGTAAATTGAAGGGCTAAAAGCATAGCTAATAGGAGAGAGATGAGGAAAAGGGGGATAGTTAGGGGATTTGAGGGAATATAGAAATCGGGAGCCAAGAAGATGATGAAGATAATGGTTATCCCTGCCCCGATGAGGGAATAGGGGATATTCGCCCCCAACCTGGTGGAGAAGAAGTAGAGCTGATAGCTAAGGGGGCGGAGGAGATAATTGGAGAGGTTGCCATCCCTAATATCGGAGGTTATCTCCCACCAAAGGACTACTCCTGTGAGGTCGCCAAGCCAAGTTGAGAGGATATAGTAGGTAATCATCATAGCCTCGTTATAGCCCTTTATTGAGGGAATTGACTGATAGACGGTGCGCCAGAGGAATATTATAGCAAGGAGGGGGATTGCCACGCAGAGGAAGCTGATGAGGTGGTTCAGGCGATAGGCGGATGTTTCCTGTATAACATTGTAGATTATCTTCCTATATTTCCCCATCTTCTTCCCTTCCAAGGGAGAGGAAAATTTCCCTTATCACATCCTCAATTGGTATTTCCTCCACCACTATATCCTTCACGCTATAACTTTCAAGCAGAGCTCTCGCTACATCCGCTACCTTATCCCTTCCAACCCTCAAAGTTGCTTTTCCCTCGTCCCTGCTCAGCAACCTACCGTAGCTTTCTATCTCATCTGGGACTCTTTCTTCAAAAGTTATGGTGAGAAGTTTATCATCGCTGTATCTCCTTGTCAGCTCTTTTATACTACCCTCAAAGATGATTTCGCCCCTATGGAGAACGAGAACTCGCTCGCAGAGCGCCTCAATATCCCTCACATAGTGGCTTGTGAGCATAATAGTTGTTTTATGTTCTTTGTTAAATCGCTTGAGGAAGTCCCTTATCTCCTTCTGGGCTACTACATCAAGACCGATTGTTGGTTCATCAAGGAAGAGAACACGAGGGGAATGAAGGAGTGAGGCGATGAGCTCCATCTTCATCCTCTCGCCAAGTGATAAGTTTCTCACGGGAACTTTGAGGAGGTCCTCAACGGCGAGGAGGGAGGAGAGCTCCTCCAGGTTAGCGTAGAAGAGATGGGAAGGAATCTCGTAGATTTCCTTATTTAGGAGGAAGGATTCCAAGGCGGGAAGGTCCCACCAGAGCTGATGTTTCTGTCCCATAACGAAGGAGATTTGCTTGAGGAACTCCGCTTTCCTTTCCCAGGGTATGAATCCCAGCACTTTCGCTTCCCCCTTTGTGGGATAGAGGATGCCGGAGAGGATTTTCAAGGTTGTGGTTTTCCCAGCGCCATTTGGACCTATATAGCCGACGAATTCGCCTTCTTCTATGGTAAAGGAAACTCCCTTTAGTGCTTCCACATCCCTATATTTCCTCTTAAAGAGCGCCTTTAGGGAACCGATGAGCCCCTCCTCCTTCTCGTAAGTGCGATAAATTTTCCAGAGATTTCTGACTTCTATCATTGGTGAAATACCTTAGTGGCTTTCAGCGCCTCGGGAAGGTAGGATAATAAATCCCTTTATTATTGACCCTACCTTGAATTGTTCTCTACCAACCCCTGTGATGCATTTATAAATGTTGCCGTAAGGGTCGATTACAAAAGCGGATTCCTTATTTAGGGTGCAAAGACCAAATCCTATAGGGTCGTCTGTCCTTATACCGCATTTTATAGCTTCTCTATAAAGTTTTCCCATCCATTTTCCTCCTAATGTGAGCTCGCTGGAGAACATATTACAATGGGGGGTAGGTGATAATCCAGGCGCAACCTGCCCTACGGCGATATTAAAATCTTCGGCGGTTAGATGTTCTATGTTTTCTTTCAAGAACCGGAAAAGGCTGGGGATGGCTTGGTAATTATGCTTGTCAAAGTTTACGCCTATCACTATTCCCATTTTCCCCTTCGCATAAATTAGATTGTTAAAAATCGTTTCAAATGTTCCCTTCCCATCTTTGAAGGGGCGCCTGGCGTTGTGGATCTCGGGAGGACCATCGAGTGTTATCATAGCACGATTGACGCTTAATTCTAATAGGCGTTCAACTATCGGAGGAGAAAGCAAAGTGCCATTGGTTACTATTGAAAGGTTAAGTTTTACCCTTTTCTCCTCTGCTATTTGCAAGCAAGCCTTTGAAATACACTCTATAGCAGACATATTCAATAGAGGATGCATAAGAATTTAACATTTTATCAATCCATTCTCTTGATGAGCGTATATTTTGATATTTTCATCGCCGTAATCCTTTTCTACTTTTTATGAAATCGTTTCGTCTTCTTTACTTTTTCGGAGTGGCAGAAAAGAAAGGTTGCCATTTGCCTGGACTCTTGAAGAAGTATCCCTCTTCCAATGAAGGCTTTTCAGGGTCAGGTTCTACCCTCTCACTCAGCGATTGCGTTGAGAAGATTATGTAATCCGTTCCACCGTGATAAACTGAGAAGATATTGCGCAGAAGGGATGGCTGAAATGCGGAATATACCAGAACGAACAATTCTTCATTCAATGGATGGGGTGCCACCATTATTACCCCCAAATCTTCACCCTTGTAAAGCCTATCAGCCACCTCTATCGTGATGTCCGTCCCTATTTTTATTGGCAAGGAACCGCTTAGATTAGCTAAAACCTTATTTGAAGATGGGGTGCCAATTAAAACAAGGTTCTTGCTCCTGATCTCTTCCTGGCTAAGTTCGGTATCCTTTTTGCAAACGAGCCTTTTCCCGAGATATTCTTTCACCTTATTTGCTAAATACTCACAAGCTTGATTTTCCTCAGGGTTTTTACTCTGTGTTCCATAAACTATCAGTATGCTATCTATTCTGCGAAATTCCATCTTATAATCCATAAATATACCATATATTGGACCAAGCAATTTGCTGGTTCCTCTTTGCTTCTCTTGTGCTGGAAATGGTTGAGAAGCTATGACCTGTTTGTAATTTTTTAGAACTCTCTTAGTGACATAATAGAGGTCGCTACCTTTTCCTTGCTCTTCTCTCAAGACCTCTTCCCATACCCTATATGCTTTTTCATAGTTTTGTAGTTGCAGGTAGCAATAACCGATATTAAATTTAGCCTCTTCATACCACCCCTTACCAACGGGGGAAGTGATTTTCTCGGGAGAGACATCCTTTAGAAGCTGTTGATAGCTTTCAAGGGCGGAAGCAAAATCTAACTTGTGTTCGTAGCATCTGCCGATATACCAGAGAGCTTCTGCTATCATATCCTCTGATACTTGTCCCCTATAGTTGTTTACCAACTGTTAGAATATTTCAATAGCCGTATCGTAGCTTCCTAAATCGGAGTAGCGTCCTCCAAGACCCAGGAGTGCGAGAGGAAGTTGGTCTGGCTGTTTTTCCACTATTTCCTTATAGCTCTCCAACGCTTGTTTGCATTCGCCTAACATATCCAGCGCATAAGCAACATTCATCTTCGCCCTGCTTAGGAACCAGTCATCTTCCTTGGCGTTCTCAAGAGCCTGCTTGGCATAAGAAAGGGAGTTCTCGTATTCCCCTATCTCCTTATAAGCATCGCTCAGTATGTAATATGCTATCCCTTTCTCCTCTGGAAGCTCCTTTAGAAGCTTCTCCCCTATCTCCAACGCCTTTTCGTATTCTTCCCCTTTTATGCATATCTCCGCTTCTTTTGAGAGAGCCCAGGATTTCCAGAAGGGGAAAAGGTTCGCCAAGTTGGCGTATTCGTTTATCGCTGAAAGGAGCTCCGGCTTTTCCCTTTTGCCCTCCCATTTATCCTCGGCAGTTTGGGCTATCTGAAGATAGGCATAGCAGATAAGGGGATGTGAGGGATAATCGGAGATAAAGGAAATATAAGGGGAGTCAAAATCGTCCCCGACGGGCGAAAGGAGGGGCAAAGAAAGGGAATAAAGCTTCACAGAGTCAAACAAGACTTCCCCTGTTATCTCCTTATCCGCTCTGAGGTAAATCTCTCCCCTCTGGGCACCCTTGGGAGGAAGAGCGAAGAGGCTTATCTTATACCAAACTTTGGTATCAGGATGAAGGAAATAAGGGGAGCGGGAATTGCCCAGCCATCCCTTCTCACCATACCAGGAGATGGAGAGGAATATCCTGCCCGATGCTCCCTTCGTCTTTATATAAGCTTCGCAATAATACCAGGGATATTCCTTTTGATAATCGGCGAAAACTGGGAAGGAGAGGCTTTTCCATCCGGTTGACCAATCTGTTTTGCGAAGTCCAACCGAGCGTCTTCCCTCAAATGCTTCATTTGACCAGAAGAAATCCCCCTTCCCCCATCTATCCCAATCGCTGGGGTAATCGTTTGAACCTTCCTCAAAGGAGGAATTGCTAAGCGTTAATTGATGCCATTCATCGCCTGAGACAACGATGGGAGGGAGCGGTTCAGCATCTTTGAAGGATTTTCCCTGAATTCCCATATCCTGCGATAGGGCTATCGCTATCCAGAAGGAAAGTATAAAGAAAACCCAACATCTCTTTAACATTAATTCACCTCTATAGACTTGTCGCTTAATAAGCTTACCATCTTTTTCCCCCTTCTTGCAAGTTTAATTCTTTTATAATTCTAACCTTCTTTCTATACATCGTTAACCCAAGAGGTGAAGCTTTTATGGATATAACCCATGCAATTATTACAGGATAGAGCAATTAAAGCTGATAAAGTGTTATCCTACATTTGACCTCCTCTCTTTATTATTCGGTTCACATAAATTTACGCGTTTGAAGAACACTCCGTTCAGAGGACCAAAGACAAAAAGAGAAGGAAGGGAAGAAAAAAGATAAAAGTGAAGCATGCAATTAGTGCTATTTAAGAGGTTGGCATAATTGGGGAGTTGAGAAATAGAAAGTTATTAAGCGACAATTCTAATTATGTAACAAAACAAATTTTACTATTTTGTTCTTTCTGGTGATGAAGGAAATGCTATCCATTTTTCGGGAGAAACCTTAAAGAAAAATCCTTGTTCCAATAAGGCATTGCTATCGTTAAGTGCTTTCTGAGAAAATATAACATAATCAGTGGGTCCATGGAAAACATATTGAATACTCTCAAGCAGGGAAGGATTAAAAGCGCAGTATATCATGACAAATTTGTCTCTGTTATACGGGTTGGGGACAAGCATAATGACACCCAAATCCTTTCCCTCGTAGACTCTGTCTGCAACTTCTATTCTATTGTCTCCAATTCTTATCGGAAGGTAAGGGCTAATTGTTGCTAAAAGCTTAGTTGTTCTAGGATTTCCGAATATCACTATATTATTATTTTTTAAATCCTCAGAAGAAATCTCTGTGTCTTTTTTTAATTTCAAGGGTGTTCTTAATCCGAATAGTTTTCCCGTCTCTTGTGCATACATACGAGCTGCAAGGAAGGAAGCTGAATTTTCCTCTTTATTCTGGCTTTCCTCTCCATATAAAACGAGCACATCCCCTTTTAAATATTCATTTCCGAATTCTCCGATCTGGTCTATTGGTCCGATGATCTTTGTAGAAATCCCTTTTTTGGGTGCAGGGGGAAGATCCGAGGGCTTAGTTAAATCACTATAAGTGCGCACTATCCCAAGCGTAATGCCTTGTAATACGCTATTGGCGGGTATTTCCTTCAGTAGCTCCTCCCAAGTTTGGAGCGCCTTTTGGAACTCACCAAGTTGCAGATAGCAATAGCCGATTCTTATCTTCGTTGTCTGATAGAGTGTCTCCTTGGGAGAAAGTTCTTTGAGAAGCAGAGAATATCTCTTTATAGCTGAAGAGTAATCTATTTTGTGTTCATAACACTTTCCCCAATATAACATCGCTCCTCTTTTAATATTCCTCCCTACATTCTCTCCATACTCCTCCAACAACTGTTGGAAGGTTTGAATGGCGAGGTCATATTCGCCTATGTCATAATAGCAACTGGCGAGACTGAAAAGGGAAATAGGTCGCTGGGAACCGTGAAACTCTATGGCTCGCTTAAATTGTTCTATCGCCCTTTCTAAATCTCCGGAGTCTTGATAATAAAGACCAAGAGCAAACCAACCAAGCTCTGTATCAGGATATCGTTTATTCAACTCAAGTAGAACCTCTTTCTCCTTCTCTTTGTCCAGTAGGCGATAGCGCCAGGCGAGATTCATCATCGCCTCGGGAACCCTTTCGTCTTGAGGATATTTATCTATGAAAGCCTGAAAAGCCTTTATCGCTTCCTCGTTCTTTCCCATATTTGCATAGGCGTTCCCCATCTGCATAAGGGCTTCCTTGCTTTCGGGGCTCTGCGGATGCTCCTCCAAAACTCGCTTGAAAGCTTCCGCCGCTTTCTCGTAATCCCCCTTATTGTAGTAGCTCCAAGCTATCTTCATCTTAACGGAGGCTAACTCAGGGTCATTTGGATACTTATTCAGATAGATATTGAAGGTTTTTATCGCTTCATCCTGTTTTCCCAGATAGCCGAACATATCGCCCACGCGAAGAAGCGCTTCCTTTGCCTGTGCGCTTGCGGGATATTCATCGACAACCTGTTTGAAGTTATCCAATGCCTTTTGGTAGTCCTTGATTTTGAAATAGCGCCAGGCGATGTTCATCAAGCTTCCTGCCTTGAACTCCTCCACGCTTGAATAATCTATGGCTTGCTTCTCATAATCTATCGCCTTGTCCATATCCCCCCCAATCCTCGCAGTATCTCGCCAATTCCCTCAGGAGATGGGCACAACCATCCATATCGCCCATCGCCCGGGCATTCTGAATCCTGGTTAGATAGGCTTCTTCACCGGATTTGAACTCCTCTTGTCTCTGCTGGCAGTCAGCGAGCTGTGCCTCAATCGCTTTGAGGAGTTCTTCTTCTCCTTTCGCCTTTGCTTTCGCATTTTTGAAATCGCTTAGCGCTTTTATGAACCATCCCTTGTTTTTGAAAGCCAGCCCCCTGTTGTAATAGGCGTAGGCAAGTAATTTATCCGATTTGAACTGGTTGAGCACCTGGGAGAATTCATCTATCGCCGAATCATAGTTCTTTTCCCCCATATAGGATAAGCCAATGCCAATCATAGCTTCTCCTTTTAGCTCGTCTTCTCCTTTAATTGCCATATTGAAGAATTTCCTAGCATTCTGATAATCTTCCAAAGCTAAGTAGCATTGTCCCAATCGCAAGGCGGATTTAGCCGAAAGCTCATCCCATTCAAGCCTATCCAATATCTCCCTGAAGATAGCTATAGCCTTATTGTATTTCTTTTCCTTGAAGAGCTTCTCGCCCTCCTGGAACTTGCTTTCCTGCGATAGGGCTATCGCTATCCAGAAGAGAAATATAAAGAAAACCCAATCTCTTTTTAACATTGATTCACCTACATATATATAGACGCTTTATGGGCGAATTTTATTTATTCATCAAGGAGAAAATTCTTAAGTTTCTCCCTAAAGAACTCCTTGATTTTCTTACATTGGGCACAGATGGTTCCAACGACTTTCCCTCTTCCTCAGTTATCTCCTTATCGTCTATCCGATTCTCGTTTATAGCGGACCTCGCCAATTTCCTCAGCCAGTTGTCCAATTTATCTTTATCCTTATATAGCTCCCTATCTTTAGGACTTCCTGGATTTTTGAGCCAAGCCCTAAATGTAAGCAGAAAGGGTTTCTCCATCATTACCTCTCCTATTTGACAGTCTCAATTATAAGGGAAGAGAAAAATGTGTCAATATGGCAAAAGTTAAAGGGAGGTTATAAGCAAAACCTTGTCCTCGGAAAGGATATGAAGCCTTAGAAAAATTAATAAAAAGGAACTTTTGAAAAACTTAAAAACTCGTTTGGGTTCCTTATTCTATTAAAAAAAGTGAGTCGCTCTATTTCAAGAATTTTATTGATGGCAGGGATACAATCTTTCTGGTAATCACCGTTTCGGATTTTATCTCCCCCCTGATAGCTCCACCTCATACATAACGGAATATTGCGGTCCCTGGGGATAGAGAGTACTGAGCATAAGCGAGATTTTATTCGCCTCCATCTCGCCCAAATCAACATCGGACAGCTCATACATAGCCTTGGTCAATGAATTAAGATTCTTTCCGGAACGCACCCGCCCCAGAGTTAGATGAAATGAGAATGGCTTCTCGGGCGGTAACCCGATCTTCCTTACCCCTTTCTCCAATTCCTCAGCTATTTTCTCAAGCATCTGAGCTTCTCCCCCTATCCAGATTACCCTTGGACGGCGAGAATCGGGGAATGCTCCTATCCCCTTGAAAATTAGCCTCACTGAACTGAACTTCTTCCCAATTTCTTCCATCAATGATTTCACTTTCTCCACCGTTTCCTCCTCTATCTCACCCAAAAATCTCAATGTGATATGAAGATTTTCCCTCTCAACCCATTTCACATCGGCGTTAATCTTCTTCAATCTATTCTGAATCTCTGCCGCCTTCTCCTTTATTTCCTCTGTAAGGAGAATGGCGATGAAACATCTCAGCTTCTGGGATTTTTTAACAACCATCTTCTCACCATATCAAGCGCTGTCTGTGAGGAACGCCATCTTACCATTTCCCTATCTCCTGGGAAAACATTCCTTTGACAAATGGTTTCATTGGGGGTGGCGAGCGCTATGTAGACAAGCCCGACCGGCTTTTCAGGCGTTCCACCTGTTGGTCCGGCAATTCCCGTTATTCCCACTCCCAAATCAGCTTTTATCACCCTCCTTGCTCCCTCAGCCATTTGCCTTGCCACTTGCTCGCTCACAGCTCCATATTCCTTCAAATCCTCTTCATTGACCCCCAAAACATCCCTCTTCACCTCGTTTGCATAGGAGATAACTCCGCCAAGAAAATAATCCGAGCTCCCGGAGATCTTGGTTATCCTATAACCAAGCAGACCACCTGTGCAGGATTCCGCAACGGCAAGCGTCAACCCTCTTTCCCTCAGCATTCTTCCAACAACCTCTTCCAATTCCTCATCATCAACTCCGAAGATGTCTTCTCCCAATCTTTCCCTGACTTTTCTCTCCATATCCTCTACTAATTTCCTTGCTGTTTCTTCATCTCCCCTTGCTGTTATCACAAGATGTATTTCAGCAGTCTTAGCAAATGGTGCGAGAGATGGATTGCCTTGGGGAGCCATTAAATCCTGCAGTGCTTCCTCAACATAGGATTCTGGTCTTCCCACGACCTTCAATGTCCGATACAGGATTACTTCTTTGGGATTTTTCTTTTTTAAGAATGGCTTGAGGAAATTATCCACCATTGAGATGAGTTCAGAGGGGGGACCTGGAAGGGCAACGATTATTTTCCCATTCTTCTCAAGCACGAAGCCTGGCGCAGTGCCAACATTGTTCTCAAGGGGTAACGCTCCCTCAGGAAGATAAGCTTGCTTGAGGTTTATCTCGGGCATCCTCACTCCCCTTCTTTTGAAAAGCTCCCTTATCCTCTCGGCAAGTTCCTCTTTTAAGACGAGGGGCGCTTGCATAACCTCGCTGATAGCCTCCCTCGTCAGGTCATCGCTCGTCGGACCCAATCCCCCGACAGTTATTACAATATCCGCTCTGGAAAGGCTTTCCTTCAAAGCTTGGGCTATCTCTTCAAGACTATCAACTACTGCAGATTTGCGAAGAAGGATGATACCGCATTCCTGAAGAACCCTTCCAAGGTAAGCGGAGTTGGTATCAATCGTCCTTCCCGAGAGAATTTCACTTCCAATCGAGAGAATCTCTGCCTTCATCATAACCTCCTTTGCTGGATGTATTCTTCCTTAGTTCCCCATTTTCTAAGATAATTGATATAAGATTCAAACAGCGTTTGAGCGAGCTTTTTATTCTCTTCAAATACATTTTTCTCCTGGTTGGGGTCGGTAGGGAGGTGATAGAGCTCCGGATGCATATCACCAGCTCCCACGATGAGCGTCCATTCGCCATCCGTTATCGTGCTCGGCTTGAGTTTCCAAGCGTATTGAGCCCAGTTATAGGGATTAAGGGAGACACGCTCCTCGGAAGCAGGCTTATGGATTATAGCCCAGGAGCTTACCGCTATCTCCCTGCCTCTTGCTTTTCCCTCAATTATCGGGAGAAGGGATTGCCCCTGAACCGTAGAAGGGATTTCCAGCCCGGCGAGTTCAAGAATCGTGGGCATAACATCAGGAGGTTGAGTGAGGGCGTCTACGGTGAGGTGTTTTCCCTGGGGTAAACGGATTAATAAAGGAATTTCACTGACCTCTCGGAAAATCTTCGTTATCTTACCGACAAGTCCGTGCTCTCCAAGATAGAAGCCGTGGTCGGTTGTGAAGATTATGACGGTGTTATCCAAGAGTCCAAGTTCCTCCACCTTGGCGAGGAGCTTGCCTATCCATTTGTCAACCATCGTCGCCTCGCCAGAATAGAGAGCCCTCATATGTGCTAACTCTTCCTTAGTGAGATAATCCGCTGGTCCATAGACGGGATAGATAACCTCCTCCCCTTGATAACCAGGGTCGTAAAGCTCAACGAACCACTGAGGAGGGTCCCAGGGTTCGTGAGGGTCAAAAGTATCAACATATAGGAAGAATTTGTCGTTCTTGTAATTCTCCTCAAGCCATCTGATTGCTTCGCTCATCGTCTGGGCGCAGAAATAATCCTCCTCGTATTTCCTGTGGTGGACATTGCGAAGATATTGAGTTACGGTTCTCGTTGTATCGCGGAGCTTCTCAGGAGAGCAAGGAAACTTGACATCTTTCGGTGCGGTGCGGAATCTGTCGTTCTCCTGACCCCTTATCCAGACCCAGGCGGAGAACCCTCGGGAATAATTGTAGCCTTCATTCATAAGGTGAGGTGTATCAGCAATGAACATAGTGGTATAGCCAGCGGCAGTCAGAAGCTGGGCGAGGACAATCTCATCGGGAGTTAACGGCGCCCAGTCAGTGTAGGTAAAGGTGAACTTGCCGGTGAAGAGGTCCCTGCGATTGGGGATGGTGGGGAAGGAAGCTGTGTAATGGTTTCGGAATACAATGGATTCCTTCGCCAATTTGTCGAGATTGGGCGTCTTTGTGCCGAGCTTCTCGTTGCCATAAAAAGAGAGATTATCCCTGCGGAAAGTATCGGAAACGATGAGAATGAAGTTCATAAGCTAATTACCTCCTCTCTGATATCTCATCAACTATTATAAATTTTCTGCTTTGTTGGATAAAACCATATTTTTAGTATACCACATTATTGTTCCTTTACCATAGCCTACTTCTCTTTTCCAAAGAGTTTATCCTTCATAAATATATGAACTTTTTCATCTCTCCAACCCTTCTTTATATTCTCTCCAATCGAACTTATAGGAGTATCAAAGACAATTTTTAAATAGGTGAAAGAAGAAAGGCATTTGGAGTGGCTGATTTATTATTAGGCGGAAAAATTGAATTATGCTGAAAGTGATTCCGCCATTCTCCTTTGCCATCGCAATTAGTTCAGATAGACTCTAAAGATGGATGTAGTTAGAGGATTTGCTTTATCCGATATTTCGTTGAATGGAATTCTTGAGATATTTGTCAAATTCTGATTTTGTTTTTAAAATTATTTTTCAGTTCATCCCTGCTCCCTCCTATGGAGGGAGCCGATAAAGTCCGAAGGGAGGTTGATAAATTATATGGAACACCTTTACGAGTTGATGTTCATCATTGACCCCGATTTGGAGGAGGAGCAAAGAAAGGAGCTCATCCAAAGGGTGAAAGGTGAGATAAAAGGAGAGGTTCTGGAAGTTCAGGAGTGGGAGAAAAGGAAGCTCGCGTATAAGATAAACAAGAAGGCGGAGGGTTATTATGTAGTAATGCTTTTCCGAACAACCGGGGATACCCTTAAGGAATTAGACCAATTCCTCAAGCTTCAGGAGGGAATCCTCCGCCATATTATCATAAGAAAAAGCAAGAGATAAGGAGGGATAATTTTGGAAAACCTTTCCGAGAAGGAGAAGCAAATATTTGAAGCTTTGAAGGATGTAGCTGACCCCGAGCTCGGTTTCCCAATCGTTGAGGCTGGATTGATAGATGAGGTAAAAGTTGAGGGAGAAAAGGCTACAATTACATATCATCTCACAGCTCCTTTTTGTCCCCCTCCCTTTGCCCTTTACATAGGTAAGCAAATCAAGGAAAAGGCGCTAAGCGTGGAAGGGATAAAAGAGGTGGAGGTAACTCTGCGTGGGCATATAATGGAGGACGATATAAATAAGATGCTGAAGGAGCAAACCTAACGGCGAAAATAGAAGAGAAGACCAATAATAACCAGTAGAAGGAAAGAAAGAAGATCGAATAATCTCCTCTCCTCAACAGTGCTTACATAGATTGTGAAAACCTGAAAGAAGGCGCCTATTATATAGAGAGGGGAAACGAATGTCCCAAGGCAAAAGAGAATCGTGGAAAGCGAAAGTAGAAGGCTTGAGGAACTCAAGCTCTTAAGATAAATAGCTACCCCCTCAACATTCTTACCAAGATAGAATCCCATAAGGAAGCCCAAAAGAAAAATCAATGCTCCCGTTATCAAGACATCTAAAAAAAACCAAGCGAGGAAATCGTTACGGTTATCGGAGATAAAGGAGGTTAGGAAAAGGACGAAGGCGATGAAAAGGGAAATAATGGATATGAGAAAGGAGAAAAGGGGTTTAAGGTTAGAGGTAAAGCCAAGCAAATCCTCCCCTCTAACGAGGATTAGTAGCATTATGAACATATAGGCTAAGGAATTGCCAAGAAGGTATAGGAAGGACCAATAGAGCCCGTTTCTTTTTCTCTGAGAGGTAATGGTATAGACTGCGACAAAAGGAATGCCGTAAATGGAATTGACCAACCCGGCCAAGAGAATGCCTATGCTCAGTCCTTCCTTAAGGATGTGCATCTTGCCGGGAAGAGAAGAAGACCTTGCCGAATGTTTCTGGTTTATGGAAGGTTTGGTAGGTAGGAGACCAGGAGAGCCATATAGGAGTCTTATGGTCGGGTCTCTCTACCCTGCAGAGCTGAATGCGCCAGGTTTGTTCAACAGGTGGAAGTGGAACTTCAAATGAGAGGAAGTTCCACCAGGGAATGGCAATTTCTACATCCCAGCCATCTTTTTTCTTTTTAACAGCTGTCTTCAAATCAAAGAGATTCCAATTTAAGAGCCAACGATATTTAGGTTTTCTTATTATCAATATATCATCAACTGCGTTAAGTGGATTAACTCCCAATTCCACATATCTCGCACCATCGCCCTTAGGGTCAATGAAAACCTCCACCGCTTCCTCTTCCCAGAGGAAGCCATCCCTCTTGGTTATGGTCGCCCAGGGCTCATCATCCTTGCATTGAAAGGAGATATAGAGATTCTCCTTATCCCAGAGAACTCTGGCGAATGTTTTTATATTATCCACCCTTTTCATCTTCTCTATGTCGTAGTTCACCTCAACATAGGGCACATTTTCCCATTCCGACAAATCACCATCAACGACTATTGGGCGCTCAGCCTTATAGGCGGTGTAGCTTTCCGGCGGAGGGAGGGTAACGGATGTAAAGTATGTCATAAGTAAGAAAAACATATCCCTTCAACTCCTTTCTTTCTCGTTTCCAAGGTAAGGGTCGGGTTGAAGAAGATAATACTGAATATATTCCCTCACTGCTTCTTCCAAAGGGGTAATCTCCTTATCATAGCCCAGCTGCCTCAATTTTCTTATGTCAGCCTGTGTCCTGTATTGATATTTATCCCTGATCTCCAGTGGCATATCAATGAATTCTATATTTTCCGGTTTGCCGAGAGCTTTAAATACTGCGACAGCCAAATCGTAGAAACTGCGTGCTTCTCCTCTGCCGACATTAAATATCCCACTGGCTTCCTTTCTTTCATAGAGGAAAATGGTCATATCAACTGCATCTTTGATATAGAGGAAGTCCCTCATCTGCTGACCATGGGCAAATTGAGGTTTATATGATTTGAAAAGCTTTATCTTCCCCTCCATCTTCACCTGTTCAAATGCTTTATGCACAAGGCTTCGCATCTCACCTTTATGATACTCGTTGGGACCGAAGACATTGAAGTATTTGAGCCCCACCATCTTATCAAGATAGCCATTTCTATAAGCCCAGAGGTCAAAAAGATGTTTTGAATAGGCATACATATTGAGGGGTTTAAGGGAGGGGAGGAGTGAATGGTCATCGGAGAAGCCCCGGCTTCCATCGCCATAGGTAGCGGCACTTGATGCATAGATGAGCCTTTTCCCTTTCCTCAGACACCAGAGGGCGATTCTCTTCGTGTATTCATAATTATTGTGGATGAGAAAATCGGCATCCCTCTCCATAGTATCTGAACAGGCGCCCATATGGATAATATCGTCAACAATTTCATCCAGTTCATTCTTCTCCAGACGCTCTATGAACTCCGTCTTGTCCATAAAGTCGGAGAAGCGGAGGTTCCGGAGATTTTTCCATTTCTCGTTACTGCCAAGGGTATCAACGATGAGTATATCATCGAATCCTCTTCTATTAAAACCCCAGACAAGGGCGCTACCGATGAAGCCAGCTGAACCTGTTATCACAAGCATACTAATGATTATAATCGCATCACTGGAAATTCTCAATCACTTCATAACTTTTTAAGTTAGTCAGCCATTTACAAAATTTATGTTAGCCACTCTCTCACCCTGAGAGAGGTAATATCATTTAGAACTTGCGAAGCGAAAATGGGAATCGTAGAATTTTTACACTATGGTTAGGATAGTTTCCATTGGAGAGATTCTCGTTGAAATAATGAGGAAGGAAGTTGGTATTCCTTTAGGGATACCTGGCGATTTTGTCGGTCCATTTCCCTCCGGTGCTCCAGCGATATTTGCCGACGCAGCCTCCAGGCTTGGAGGAGATGTGGGGTTCATAGGAGCGGTTGGCGATGACCCCTTTGGGCATCTCTGCTATAACCGTCTCAAAGAGGATGGCGTGGATGTCTCAAAGCTCAAGATAGTGAAGGGTAAAACGACAGCGTGTGCCTTCATCTCATATGCTTATGATGGTTCCCGCGATTTTATCTTTCATTTAAAGGACACTGCTGCTGATACTTTATCACCCGATGAAATTGATGAGAGTTATTTCGAGAAAACCGAGATAATCCATATATGTGGTTCGGCTCTCTCTGTAAGTGAGAGGATGAGGGAAACTTGCATTAAATCAGCGAGAATTGTCAAGGCGAAAGGGGGAAAGGTTTTCTTTGACCCAAACATCCGTCCCCAACTTCTCTCGGTGGAGGAGATTCGCCGTATTGTTGCGCCCATAATGGAAATCTGCGATGTTTTCCTCCCCTCCAGCGAGGAAGCATCAATGATAACGGGATTAGATGAGCCGATAAAAGCTTGTGAATACCTTTCCCAGAGGATGCTGGTCGTTCTTAAACAGGGTGAGAAAGGGTGCACAGCGTTCACGCAGGAGGGGGTGTTCCATAGCCCAGCGATTAGAGTTGATGTTGTAGACCCCACGGGAGCAGGGGATTGCTTCGCTGGTGCTTTTGCTGTCGGTATGCTTGAAGGTATGTCCCTTCCTAAGCTTCTCCAGTTCGCTAATATCGTTGCTGGCTTATCCTTGACCAAGAAGGGTCCAATGGAGGGCGCACCCCTTCGGGAATTGGTGGAGGAGTTTATGGGGTTTGTCGGGTAGATGTCTATAAGGAGAAAAGAAAGATTTCTTCCAGCTGATACGGTTTCTCAGAATTGATTTTTCTGCCTTCAGTAAATACTCACTTTTTGTTTTCATTTCTTCTCAGTTTGGGGAAGTTATCAGAGTAGGTAAAAAACTTGATTCACTGAATGGGTATTCTCAAGATAAACCTTTACAAAAGCGGGTAATCAGCATGCTTACTAAGTTTATCAGAAGTTAACTTACCGATAATCGCTTACCTTTATCGTGAAACTGCAAGATACATAACAATTTGCCAATTATTTATATCCGATATATAAATATATCAAGCGGGTAATTTCTTTTCTTGTTAACCCATAAACAATTTTTATTCAAACAGGTAAAATGATGAGAATACTCATAACCGGTGCAAAAGGAATGTTAGCCTCCGACATCCAGCGGGTGATATCGGAGAAGGAAGAAGTTATACCCCTCTCCAAACAGGAGTTAGATATAACCGATAGCAGAAAGGTTATGGAAACCATCTGTTCCTTGAAACCTGACATCGTCATCCATTGTGCCGCCTTTACCAATGTGGACCAGTGTGAGCTGGAACCTGATAAGGCGTATCTTGTAAACACTGTGGGAACCTGGGCAGTTGCTTCTGCCTGCGCTCGTATAGGTGCCTCACTCGTATATATAAGCACCGACTATGTATTTGATGGCGCCAAGGGAGCCCCCTACATTGAGGTAGATGAGCCAAACCCCCTCAATGTCTATGGCAAATCCAAGTTGGGTGGAGAGAAAGTTGTCCTGATGAATTTACAACGGTTCTTTATCGTCAGAACCGCCGGACTTTACGGCGCTAATGGAAAGAACTTCGTAACAACAATCCTGACAAGGGCGAGGGAGGGCAAGCCCCTTGGAGTAGTTGCCGACCAAGTGGTTTCCCCCACTTACACACTTGATTTAGCAAGGGCGATAGCTGAGCTAATCTATTCACCTTATTATGGCATTTATCACATAACCAATCAGGGCGAGGTTTCCTGGCATAGGTTTGCCCAGGAGATATTGAGATTGAGCGGTTTGGATGTCCCCGTGAAACCGATAACCTCATCTGAATGGCCGAGTCCTGCTCGCAGACCTCTTTATTCTGCTCTCCGTTCCCTTTCTTGGGAACATTTCGGCTTCACCCCCCTGAGAAATTGGCAGGAAGCACTCTCCGATTTCCTCTCTCAAATAGGAGGTGTATAGGTTGGACTACAGCAAAACGATAAACCTCCCCAAAACGGCTTTTCCTATGAAAGCCAATCTCCCTTCTCGGGAGCCCGAGTTTCAGAAGAAATGGGATGAAATGGGGTTGTATTACAAGATTCTTCAACGCCGAAGGGGGCAACCTATTTTCATTCTCCACGATGGGCCTCCTTACTCCAACGGGGATATCCATATGGGGCATGCCCTCAATAAAATCCTGAAGGACTTAATCGTTCGCTACAAGATGCTGAGAGGTTTTTATGCTCCTTTTGTGCCAGGGTGGGATAATCATGGTATGCCGATAGAGAAGGAAGTGCAGGAGGAAATGATGAGGGAGGAGAGCACGCCAACGATAACGCTGATTCGTCAGCGATGCCGCGCTTTTGCAGCTCGGTTCGTGGAGATTCAGAAACAGCAATTCAAGAGGCTTGGAATAATCGGTGATTGGGATAATCCCTATCTTACGATGGATAAAGAGTATGAAGCCGACCTTGTGCGAATCTTCGGCGAGCTCTACTTCAAAGGTTATATATATAGAGCACTTAAACCCATTCTCTGGTGTCCTCGTTGCCAGACTGCCCTTGCTGAGGCGGAAATAGAATATCACGAGAAGGTTTCTCCCTCAATATGGGTGGAATTTCCCTTGAAGGATGGAAAAGGCAAGATTGATGACGCCTCGGCGATAATCTGGACGACCACTCCCTGGACACTTCCTGGAAATGTTGCGATAATGATTCATCCCGATTTCCATTATGTAGTTGTGGAAGTTGATGATGGTAAAAGCTACCTCGTTTGTAAAGAAGCGCTGGAAAGGGTTAAGGAGGAATTAGGCTGGAGTAAAGCAGAAATAAAGAAGGAGTTCAAAGGGCGCCAATTGGAGGGTGTTGTCTTCTCTCACCCATTCATAGATAGGGAATCCCCTTTGGTCCTAAGCGAATTCGTGACCGCTGAGCAGGGGTCAGGTCTTGTCCATTCTGCTCCCGGGCATGGCGAGGAAGACTATATCGTTGGAAGGTCCTATAACCTACCTATCATTTCTCCTGTAGATGGCGAGGGCAGATTCAGCGAGGAAGCGGGTGAACTGGCAGGGCTCTTCGTTATGAAGGAAGGGAACGAGGCGGTGATGAGAATCCTCAGGGAGAAGGGTTTTCTTCTTAAAAGTAGCGAAATTACCCACGATTATCCTCATTGTTGGAGGTGCAAAAACCCGCTCATCTTCCGTGCCACAGTGCAATGGTTTATGGACATTGACCATCAGGGGCATAGGGAGAAGTGCTTAAAGGAGATAGAGAAAACGCAGTGGATACCACCGCAGATGATAAACCGCATCTATAATATGGTTAAAACAAGACCGGATTGGTGTTTATCCCGCCAGAGGGCATGGGGAGTAGGTATTCCCGCCTTCTATTGTGAGCATTGTGAGGAAGTAATAATAACCCCAGAGATTGTGGAAAGGGTTTATAACTTGATAAAGGAACGGGGTTCAGATAGCTGGTTTGAGCTACCGAGCGAGGAGATACTTCCTCCAGGTTTTACCTGTCCGAAGTGTGGAGGCACCGCCTTCAGGAAAGAGAAGGATATTCTTGATGTTTGGTTTGACTCCGGGTCAAGCCATTTATGCGTGCTGGAGAGGAGGGAGGACCATAAGTGGCCAGCGGATATATATCTTGAGGGTTCAGACCAGCACAGGGGATGGTTCAACTCCTCACTGATGATTGCCGTTGCAATAAAGGGAAGAGCTCCATATAACACGGTCATCACCAATGGCTGGGTGCTTGACGCTGAAGGGCATCCGATGCACAAGAGCTTGGGCAATGTAATCTCTCCTTTGGAAGTTGTGGAGCGTTATGGAGCCGATGTTTTGCGATTGTGGATTTCTTCCCTCAATTGCACCGAGGATGTTCATATGTCCTTTGAAATAGTGGACCAGATTGCGGAGTCCTATCGGAAGATAAGGAATACTTTGCGATTCATTCTTGGTAATCTCTACGATTTCGACCCCGCCGCCCTCCTTTCTCCTGACGAGCTTTTCAGCCTTGATAAATTTATGTTGAGCAAGCTCCAGGGATTGGTCAATGCCGTAACACAGGCTTTCGATGCATTCCAATTCCACAGAGCTTACCATATCCTGCTTGATTTCTGTGTGAACTGGCTTTCCGCTTTTTACCTTGATGTGCTGAAGGACCGCCTCTATATCTATCCCGCTGGCTCTAAGGAACGGCTTTCTGCCCAGACTGCTTTATTCCATATTGCCAAAACATTGACGATTATATTCGCTCCGATAATTCCCCATACCGCCGAGGAGGTCTTCCAGCATCTGCCCCAGTGGGAAGGAAAACCCGAAAGCGTCCATCTTTCCGATTGGCCAGAACCTGATAGCTCTCTCATAGATGAGAAATTGGAGGAGAAATGGGAGAAAGTCCTCGCTCTGCGCCGGAAAATTTATAAGAAGATAGAGGAGGAACGCTCCAAAGGCGTCATCGCAAATCCCCTTGAGGCAAGTGTGGAGGTTTATTTGCCCGAGGAATATCTTTCCATTCTTGACCAGCTGGATAGCAGGCTTTCGGATATCCTGATAACCTCCAATGCTGAATATCATCCTATTGAGGAAGGAGCCGAGTTGGATAATTCCCAGGTTGAGGATATCAAGGTTGTCGTGAGGAAAGCTAAAGGACGGAAGTGTGCCCGTTGCTGGCAGATAAAGGAGAGCGTGGGAGAGGACGCTGAATATCCCGACCTTTGCGAGAGATGTGCCTCCATCTTGCGAAGCGGAGAAGTGAGGATTTGCTGAAGCTCATTTTGGGGGTCTTCGCATTTCTCTTAGACCAGACCAGCAAATATGTCATTCTTAAAAAATTCTCATTCGGCTTTTCCTATCCTCTCATTCCCGGTTTTCTCTATATCACCCCCACCGAGAACAGGGGGGTAGCGTTCGGTGCATTCTCTGCATTCAATTCCTTTTTCCTGTCCCTTCTCAGTTTTGCAATCGTCGTCCTTCTTATTTACTTCTGGCACCACCATTCACCATTTCTCTATTTAATAGTTGGTGGAGCAATAGGCAATATCAGTGACAGGCTAAGGTTAGGGTATGTTATTGATTTCATAAATATCCGCTACTGGCCTGTGTTCAATGTAGCAGATGTTTGCATATTTCTGGGCGTGGTGTTAACGATAACATCACTGCTTTTGAGGAAAGGAGGAGAGAAAAGTGCATCCGATACTGATTAAAATCGGTCCCTTAGCACTTCGTTCATGGGGACTGATGCTACTAATCGGCTTTCTCCTCGGTTACTGGCTGGCGGTAAAAAGAGGAGAAAAATATGGTGTATCTCGTCAGGATCTCCTTGACTTAGCTCTTTATCTCTTGCTCGCGGGAATCATAGGTGGAAGGCTCGTATATATCCTTCTGAACATTACCTACTATGCCAGCAATCCTATCCAGACCATAGCTATATGGAACGGAGGATTATCCTTCTATGGTTCTTTTGCAGCTGGGGTGCTGACCGTATATATATTCTGCCGTAAAAGAGGGATAGACTTCTTAGAGATGGTTGACCTTCTTACTCCTTCCCTTGCCCTCGGCTATGCATTTGGGAGGATAGGCTGCTTCCTCAATGGTTGCTGCTATGGAGTACCAACCAAACTTCCTTGGGGTGTAAGGTTTCCCGGAGCTTTCCTCGGTGAGCCAGTTCATCCCGTTCAGCTTTACGCTTTCCTCGCTAACATCGTGTTTATGTTTGTTTTGTTATGGTTTGATGAAAAGAAGAAAAGGCATTCTGGACAGACCTTCTTTCTTTATATGATGCTCTATGCTTTCTATCGTTTCCTCGCCGAAATCCTGAGGAAGGGCGCCACAGCCGATATCCTCTTTGATGGAATAACCCAAGCTCAGATGGCGAGCATAATCCTCTTCCTTGTGGGAGGATACCTTTGGTGGAGGGCGGAAAGGCAAAAAGAATAGAGTTAGTGGCAGAGGAAGGAGGAAAGCGAGTTGATACATATTTGAGCGAGCGACTATATCCAAATTTATCCCGTTCTCGTATCCAGCAACTGATAGAGAAGGGCAATATTACCCTTAATGGTAAGAATGTGAAGCCATCCTACAGATTGAAAGGAGGGGAATTGATTGAAATTGTTATCCCTCCACCTCCGCCGCAGGAGATCCTTCCCGAACCAATTCCTCTTAGGATACTATTTGAGGATGAATATCTTGCAGTAGTAGAAAAGCCTTTTGGGATGTTAACGCATCCGGTTGGCAACAAGCGAAGTGGAACATTAGTCAATGCCCTTCTCTATCATATGTCTCTATCTTCCATTGGTGCCCCTCTCAGACCTGGGATAGTCCATCGCCTTGATAGGGATACTGGGGGGCTCCTTATCGTTGCAAAGACAGACCCCGCCCATCATAAGTTAGCGAAAATGATAAGGGATAAGGAAGTAGACAGGAGATACATTGTCCTCGTTCATAAGGAAGTAGATTTTGAAGAAAGAATTGTGGATGTTCCTCTTGTGAGAGTTCCCCACACAGATAGGGTGGTAGTTAGAAAGGGCGGGAAGGAGGCGAGGACGCTTCTAAAGAGGCTGAAAACATTTTCTGGCTTCTCCTTACTTGAGGCGAAGTTATTCACCGGGCGAACACATCAGATAAGGGTGCACTGCGCCTATATCGGGCATCCTGTCGTTGGAGACCCTCTTTACGCGCCAAGAAGCGCTTATTCAAAAGAGATGGTGCAATTGCTTAAAGAACTAAATGGGCAGGCTCTTTATGCTTATTTCATTGCCTTCAGACATCCCTTCAAAGGTGACTATTTGAGCATCACTTCTTCTCTTCCCATAGCATTTGAGAATCTGTTAAAATACATAGAGAGCATATGATGATTAAGGAGGAGATATATGAATAGGTATCTTCCTGTTGTAGGGATGGAAGTTCACGCCGAGCTTTTGACTAAAAGCAAGATGTTCTGTCGGTGCTCCACAAGGTTTGGGGCGCCGCCGAATAGCCAGACCTGTCCGGTTTGTCTTGGATTCCCCGGGGTTTTACCGGTGACCAATAAACGGGCAGTTGAATTCACGATAATGACGGCTCTTGCATTGGACTGCGAGATAGCACGCTACGCTCATTTCGCCCGCAAGAACTACTTCTATCCCGACTTACCCAAGAACTACCAGATAAGCCAATATGAATTGCCATTGGGCAAGAACGGGAGGTTGGAAATAGAAATTGGCGGCAAGAAGAAGGCTATTCGCATAAGGCGAGTCCACCTTGAAGAGGATACAGGCAGGTTAATCCATATGGGGGATAAGAGCTATATTGATTTCAACCGCTCGGGCGTTCCCCTTATGGAGATAGTAACCGAGCCCGATATTAACTCCCCAGAAGAGGCTAAGGAGTTCCTTGAAAGGTTGAGACTACTCCTCCAATATCTTGGTGTTTGTGATGGTAAGATGGAGGAAGGCTCGTTGAGATGCGAGCCTAATATCTCCCTTTACGATTTGGAAACGGACAGCTGGGGAACGAAGGTGGAGATAAAGAACCTTGGCTCAATAAGGGCTGTTGGTGAGGCGCTTGAATACGAGATAAATCGCCAGCTGAAGATTCTACAATCCGGTGGCACAATAGTGCAGGAAACGAGGGGATGGAGTGAGGAACGCAAGGAGACATTCTCTATGCGGAGCAAGGAGGAGGCGCACGATTATCGTTATTTCCCCGAACCTGATATTCCGCCCATTATCGTGGACGATGAGTGGTTAAGGGAAATAAGAGAGCGAATTCCCGAGCTTCCAGCAGAGAAGGAGGAAAGGTTCGTCAAGGAGATGGGATTGAGCAAGGAGGAAGCCCACATTCTCGTCGTCTCCCTTCCCCTCGCAAGGCTTTTTGAGGAGGCAATTTCCCTCTATCCCGAGCCCAAGAAAGTGGCTAACTGGCTTATTTCCGATTTTCAGGGGATTCTCAACACTGAAAAAAAGAGCATAGAGGAAGTCCCCTTCCGGGCGGAATTCCTCGTTGAGATGCTCAAACTACTTGATGATGGGACGATAAGCATAAGGATTGCTAAGGAGATTTTCCCGCAGGTCGTCCTGGAAGGAAAAGCACCAAAGAAAATAGTTGAGGAGAAAGGGCTACTCCAGATAGCCGATGAGGAGGTAATCAGGCGTATCGTTATGGAGGTGATAAGTGAGGAGAAGGAGGCTGTGGAGCAATATCTTAAGGGTAAGGAGAAAGCGATGGGCTTTTTGATGGGACAGATTATGAAGAAGACGAAAGGAAAAGCAAATCCTTCCATAGCTTCTCAGATACTTAAGGAGAAGCTGGAGGAATTAAAAAGATAGGAGGCGATAGATAAAATGGCACTGAGATTTGGCATCATCGGAGCTGGCGGTATGGGTAAGCTCCACGCTCACAATCTTTTGCGTATTCCCGATACCCAGATAAGCTGGGTGACCGATATCAACCCCGAGGCGGGGGAAAAATTGGCTAATGATATCGGTGTGCGTTTCGTAGCTAACTGGAAAAGAGCGCTTGAGGAAGTTGATGCGGTTGTAATTTGTACGCCACCTTTCGCTCATTGCCGACAGGTCGTTGAGTCCGCACGGGCAAAAAAACATATCTTTATAGAGAAGCCGTTAGCTCTCACCAAGCGCCAGGCTGACAGGATTGTAGAGGAAGTAAGAAAAAACAATGTTCAGCTGATGGTCGGCTATGTGCTTCGTTTCTTCCCTGCCTTCCGCGCTTTTAAGGAAATTTTGGAAAGTGGAAGAGTTGGAGAGCTTGTCGTCGCCTGGATAAATAGGATGGGCGGACTTCCCAGCACTCCTTGGCTATTTGACCCGAAAAAGAGTGGTGGGATGACCGTTGAATTCAATACCCACGATGTTGATTTTCTCCTCTGGTTAGGGGGAAAACCGAGCGCTGTCTATGGCAAGACTCTAAAGTCGCGTCCTGACCTGGGGATAGAGGACAATGTCTGGGGGATTTTCACATTCTCCAAGGGTATAGGAGTCCTTGGCTCCTCCTGGTCCAATCCTCTTGGCTTTTCCGCCATCGGCTTAATCGGGACGAAAGGCGTTGTGATTATGAAGGAACATAATCAGGTCATAATGAAAGAAGCGGATAAGGAAGCTGAATCCGTTCCTTTGCCTCCTGAAGCCGAACCTTATTACGAGGAGCTCCTCTATTTCGTCAATTGTCTGAAGGAAGGGAAACCCGTGGAAATAGATGCCGAGGTCGGTAGAATGGCGCTTCAGGTCTGTCTCGCTATTCAGCGCTCCTCAATGACTGGAGGGGTTATTAAATTGTAAAACGAACTTATTAAAGATAAAGGTGTAGTCTTCCCAAGCGAATTTTCCCAAAGATAATGAGAAAGCTATATTGGTGTTTTTTCATTTGCTTTCTCTCATCTGCTTTATCCTTCCCTGTGAAGGTAATGATTGCCCGTGATTGGCGGGTGCTTACCATTAGCTCAAACTCACCTTTCCATTTGCGGGAGCTCGGTAATGGCGGATTAGCCTATCCGGGTATGCAAGAAGTGTCCATAGCCTTTCTTAAAAAGGCAAAGAAGTTATATTGCCTAAAATCGGTTTTCTCAAGCGAGGAGAACGCACGAAAAGCCGAGCTTGATATCAAGCAGTTGGGATATACAGTGAGAAGAGATGGTAGGGAGCTGCTCGTTAAGTGTGAGCTGGAGGTGGCGAGGAAAGTTTTGCAAGAAAGGATTAGTGGATGGGCTATGGCATCATCAACATACGAAGAAGAGCTGAGAGAAGCAAGATTTGAGGTGAAAATCGGAGACAAACAGATTATTTTGCCACCAGCGGCTTGGCTTCGGCTGGAAATGGATAATCCAACAAGCAAAGAGCCATTCCTTTTCAGCGTATCCATTGACGGAAGAAAAGCGAGAAGATATAGAGGTTCGTTGGAAGTTTACTCAATTAATTCCTCTATTTCCCTACTCGTGAACGAGGTTGACCTTGAGGATTATTTGAAGGGCGTTTTGCCCGGGGAAATTCCCTCCTCATTTTCTCCCGAAAGCCTTAAAGCTCAAGCCGTTGTCGCACGCACATATGCTTTTCGCTGTTTAGGAAGGCATAGAGAGGAAGGCTACGATTTCTGCAATACACAACATTGTCAGGTTTATCTTGGCTACGATTACGAGAAGGAGAAACTCAATCAGGCAATAGAGGCGACCAGAGGCATAATAATTGAATACGATGGGCGACCCGCCCTCACTCCTTACCATTCTAACTGTGGTGGAATTAGCGAGGGTGCCGAACTTTGGGGATTAAAATTACCCTATCTTAAATCAAAGCCCGATTGCGACTCTTCCCTCAAGCCAGCATCTGATGGAGACATAAAGGAGTTGCTACAAGCTCTCCAAAGCTCGAATTGTCAGCTGGCACCTGATTTTCGCTGGAGCAGGGAATACACCGCTGATGAACTCGCAAAAATCTTCTCGCAGTCTCTACCCACAATCTTTAAGAACGATTGCAAACTGGGTAAAATAATGAATATCAGGGTCGTAGAGCGAACATCATCGGGAAGGGCGAGGGTTATGGAGATCCAGACGGACCAGGGAATCCTGAGTTTGAAAGGCGAGGATATTCGCTGGGCGTTTGGAAACGGAAGTATAGCGTCTCCAGGTAGTTTGCCCAGCCTTTTATTCTATATTGAGAAAAAGGGCGATACATTCAGAATTGTTGGCGGTGGTTCCGGACACGGTATAGGTTTATGCCAGTGGGGAGCCGAGGGATTGGCAAGAAAGGGATGGAGTTACATTTCAATCATAAACTATTACTTTCCTGGCACTATCTTGCAAAAAAGGGTAAATAGATGATAAAATTCTATTGAGATGTTGAGAGCGAAGCTGAAATTGACAAGAGAAGATGGGTTGCACGCAAGACCCGCTGCCCTGCTAGTCTCACTGGTTATGAAATATCCTCGTTTGGAGGTCATCCTTGAAAAGGATGGAAAGCAAGCGAGGGGAAATAGCCTAACAGCCATCCTTACCCTTCAAGGGGAAAAGGGAGATGTAATTGAGTTTAGAATTTCCGGCGACGACGAGGAGAGGTTTTGGGAGGAGCTCTTGCAAACCATAGAGGGAGAGGTAATCCAATTTGAGAAAACTTAAGGGTTTGCCTGCTTCTCCAGGTTACGCGATTGGGGAAGCATTTATCCTGAAAAGTGGGGTTGTCCACCTACCGCAAGAAAAAGGCGACAAGGCTCGCCAGCAGATTCAGTGGGCGAAGAGAAGGTTAAAGGAGGAACTTGAGAAGGAAAAAGAAGGGGAGGAGGGCGAGATATTCTTCGCTCATATGCTTCTTCTTGAAGATCCGGAGATATGGGAGAGGGTTGACGCCAAATTGAGCGAAGGGGCAACACTTGGGGAAGCACTTGAGAGCACAAAACAAGAACTTGTTGACCTTTTCAATTCCCTGGAGGATGAAAGGTTCAGAAGTCGGGCTGATGACATCAAGGATATCTTCAATAGATTGCTTGAGATTCTTATGGGTAGGGATAGGGATATTCCTCAGGGAGCAATAATAGTTGGAGAGGAGATCTTGCCATCACACATCGTTTCCTACGAGAAATGGAGACCAAGAGCCTACATCAGCGAGGGAGGAAGCACATTTGCTCATTCTTCAATCATAGCGAGGGCAAAAGGTATACCTATGGTAATAGCCTGTAAGGGAATCACGAACATCTTGCGAAACGGGGAGAGACTTATTGTTGATGGGGTAAGAGGCGATGTAATAGTGAACCCCTCAGAGAAGGTGCTGGCATTATATGAAGAGAGAATGAGATTGGCGAAAGAGGAAGAAGAGGAAGCTTTTTCAAAACGGCATTTGCAGGCGATTACCAGAAGTGGGTTGAGGGTGAAGGTTTTTGCCAATGTGGGAAACCTTGAAGAGGTTGAGGAAGCGCGTGAGATGGGAGCGGAAGGAATAGGAATTTTCCGAACAGAGTTCCTTCTGCTTGAGGAGGATAAAGCGCTGAATAAAGAAGAGCATCTAAGGATTTACGAGGAAACTGCGAAGATATTTTATCCCCTACCTGTCCATATACGTCTTTACGATATCGGAGCGGATAAACCAATTCCCTTTCTTGATCTGCCACCAGAACCCAATCCTGCGTTGGGGTTGAGAGGAATAAGACTTCTTTTAGAGAAGCGAGAGATACTCCTTCCGCAGTTAATGGCAGTGAAAGAAGCGCATAAAAAGTATCCGAATATCTCGTTAATCCTTCCTATGGTTTCTTTTCCTTGGGAGGTTGAGGAGATAAGAAGATTGGCAGGCGATTTGCCTGTCGGTGTTATGATAGAGACTCCCGCCTCCGCACTTATTGTTTCCAAAATGACCCAAATAGCGGATTTTCTCAGCATAGGGACGAATGACCTCTTACAATACACTCTCGCCGTAGACAGGGCGGGAAAGGATGTGGGAAAGCTATACGACCCATCGCATCCTGCCCTTTGGAAGCTCATCGGTATGGTGTTGAGAGGTGCGAATAGGAAGGGTAAGGAAGCAGGTATCTGTGGAGAGATAGCGGGAGAAAGGGAATTCATTCCAAGGCTTGTAAATATGGGTGCTCGCCATCTCAGCGTTTCTCCCAGGTTCATCCCACTTGTTAAGCATCTCATAAGGTCGCTACCATAGAAATGGAAATTGGCACTCTGACTTGCCCTGTTTGCCGTGAAAGGACAAGCCGAATCAAGGTTGAGCATTTTGAGGGTTTTGAAATTTTGAGGTGTGAGGTTTGCGATGTTGAGTTCGCACAACCATTCAAAGCTGCCCCACCTGAGGATTATGAGATAGGATACATTGAAAGATATTCTCATCCCCTCAGAGAGATAGAGAGGTTAAAACTTCCTTTCTATGATGGCTTTATGGATATTTACACCGTGATTTTGAAAATCCTCCAATCATTACCGCCAAAGGGAAAAATCCTTGATGCAGGATGTGGAAGTGGAGGATTTCTCTCATTATTGAAAGGGATGGGTTTTCAGGTGTATGGATTTGATATATCGCCTACTGCTGTGGAAATGGCGAAAAAAATCTACGAACTGAGGAATGTGATTAATTGCTCTTGGGAGGCTTTACCGCCGGAGTGGTATGGCTTCACCGTGATAACCGCCATTGAGGTGGTGGAGCATCTTGAGGAGCCACTTGCGTTCGTCACAAGGATGAGGGATTTGCTATCGGAAAACGGTATCTTCATCTTGTCTGTTCCCAACAGGAACCGTCTGGGCGAAAAATGCGTTTATCGGATAAGGGAGAATTATCCTCCTTATCATCTAACGAGATGGTCAGTTGAAGCGCTTAGTGCCCTCTTAAAAAAAGCGGGTTTTAAAAAGATAATCATAAAACCCCTTGCCCCTCCTACGGTTGCAATTAAGGAGCAGATTCGTTTCTCTCTCGCTCCTTATTCCTACTGGACAAAAATAGGAAAGCTCCTGACAAGACCGCTTTCCGAAACTTTCGGACGCTATCTCTCTTTCTTCCTCCGCCATCTTCTTTGGAATAAAGGAGCATATCTATTGGGCATCGCAAGATGAAGGGGAAAACAACCGAAGAAAAGATACGCCTTTTAGAGGTAATCCCTGCCCTTGATATAGGGGGTGCTCAAGTATTCCTTGTGGAGTTGGTAAAGGGACTTGATAAAAATATATACGAGGTTGGGGTTTGTCTTTTAAATGGAAGGCAGAACACATTTCTTGAAAACGAGCTGGAAAAAAACAATATACCACTTTTTCCCCTTAACTTGCGTTGGGCTTTCTGTCCTAAGACCATAAAAAGACTCTTTAAATTGTTTTCCAATTTCAAACCCCACATAATTCACACGCATCTTCGTGCAATACGCTATGTCCTCATTCCTTCCCGCAAGGTGAAAATTCCCCTCCACATCCATACGATTCACAGCCTTGCTAAGCAGGATACATCCATATTCTACAGGTGGCTGAATAGGATAGCTTTTCAGCGACTTGGAGTTGTTCCAGTGAGCATATCCCAAGAGGTCGCTAAGACGGTAAAAGAGGTATATGGAGTTGATTCTCCAGTGATATATAACGGTATATCAGTTGAGGATTATACATATGGGACCCCGAGGGAACGTACCGCTGAGGAGATACGTTTGATAAATGTGGGTAAGTTCAAGAAGGCTAAGAACCATCTACTCCTGATAGAAGCTTTCAGTAGGGCGGCGAGAATAAATCCGAATTTAAGGCTTATCTTGGTTGGAGATGGGCGATTGAGGAAGAAAGCGGAGAAAAGGGTGAATGAATTGGGGTTGGAGGGTAAGGTGAGTTTTTTAGGTTGGAGAAGCGATATTCCCAAGTTACTGGCAGATTGCGATATATTCGTCCTTTCATCCGATTGGGAAGGATTTGGCATAGTGCTCATAGAGGCGATGTCAGCGGGCAAGCCTGTCATCGCAACGAGAGTAGGTGGTGTACCGGAAGTCGTGGATGAGGGGGAAACTGGTATCCTTGTTCCTCCTCGCGATCCCGATGCACTGGCAGGAGCGATTCTGAAACTGGCGGAGGATGGAAGGCTAAGGGAAGAGATGGGGAGAAAAGGCAGGGAAAAGGCGATGAGGGAATTCCATATCTCAAAAGCAATCCAGAATTATGATAGGCTTTACCGTGAGATGCTTGGAAGAGGACTATGGGAAGGAAAATTTTAATCATAAAAATGAGTTCTCTGGGGGATGTCATACTTTCCACGCCGGTTGCCAAGGCGATTAAGGAACTTGAACCCGATGCTTTCATCGGTTGGCTTGTTGAGGAGAGAAACCGCGAAGTCCTTGAGAATAATCCCTTTGTTGACGAGATTTTCACCTGGGACAGAACGCTTAAAGACTTTTTCCCGACGCTTAAGCATATGCGAGGATTTGAATGGGATATCTGCCTTGATATACAGGGGCTTTTCAAATCCGCTGTATTTTGCTTATTGAGTGGAGCAAGAAAAAGGATAGCTCTTGAGGAGGTGGAAAGGGGTACCCGCTTGTTCTATCACCATCTCGTTCCCGAAAGACCAGATAAGCACGCTGTGGAGAATTATCTCCTCGCTACCTACTTTTCCCTCTTCCTTGATCGTCATAATTCAGATGAGGCAATCAAACTGGCTGGGGAAAAAACGAAGGAAAGAAAGGAAGAATTTAAACCTGCGGTTTATCTTCCCGAGGAAAGGACTGCGGGAGAACTTCTGGGAAGGGATTCGCCCTTTGTAGTTTTCTGTCCAGGGACGACATGGCCTTCCAAGCGCTGGTTGTCGGAGAGATGGGCGAAGGTAGGAGATGAGCTTGGGAGGGCGGGATATAAAATCGTTTTTTTGGGAGCTAAGAACGATGCAGAAATTGTTGAGAAAATCAGGGAATTGATGGACTTGCCGAGCATAGACCTGACGGGCAAGACCAGCATAAAAGAGGCGGGAGTGGTGCTCAGAGATGCTAAATTGGTCATAACAGTGGATTCTGGCGCTATGCATCTTGCGACGGCGGTGGGTGCTACAGTTCTTGCGCTTTTCGGACCTACTAATCCAATCGTTCAAGGTCCATATTGCGAGCAACATAGGGTCATCTACAAAGACCTTCCCTGCAGTCCTTGTAGGAATAGAAACTGTCCTCATAAGGAATGTATGAGAGCGATAACTTGGGAGGAGGTATTGGTATTGGCAAAGGAATTGATTGATAGATAATGGTTGGTTTTTTCTGCACTCATCGTTAACCTTTTTTCTGTTTTTGTATTAAAATTTACTATATATCCAAATTCTGACAGGAAATATCTGGGAAAACTTGATGGCTGTTTCGGTAAACGATAGGAGAACCAAGATTAAAGTTCTTCAAGTTATCCCACCGGTTGGCATAGGTGGAGCGGAGAGATTAGTGGTGGATTTAGCTAAATACATAAATAAAGACGAATTTGAAGTTGCGGTTTTAAGCTTGGGAAACCAGTTAGCTGAAATATACCAGGAGGAGCTACGAGAAAGCCAAGTCCCTTCAATTTTTATCAAGGTGCAAACAGCTTTTCACCCACTGACAATTTACAGGGTAACCAGATTTCTCCTAAGATTTAAGCCTCACATAATTCATACCCATTTGAAAGCAATTCGTTATGTTATACTTCCTTCACTTTTCTCTCCGGTTCTTGCTCATATCCATACCATCCATAGTATCGCCCGCCGAGATACCTCCTCACCTTTTAACCGTTTCATCAATAGGATAGCTTTCAAATGTTTTGGTGTGAAACCAGTTTGTGTATCAAAAGAAGTAGCAAATAGTATCAAAGCAGTTTATGGGGTTGAAGCGTTGAGAATTTACAACGGTGTAAATTTGAGCCGATATTTTGCAGAGAGACCGAGAGAAAAGAAGGACCAAACCGTCTATGTATTAAATGTAGGTAGAATGAAGAAGGAGAAAAACCATAAGTTATTATTAGAAGCTTTTAATAAGGTAAGATCCAAGGACAGTAGGGCGAGGCTAATAATAGTGGGAGACGGTGAATTGAAACCTGCCTTGGAAGGTAAGGTTCGTCAGCTGGGTTTGAATGGAGCAGTATCGTTTCATGGTTGGCGAAATGATGTGCCGGAACTAATGAGGGATTGCGATATATTCGTGTTGTCATCCGATGTGGAGGGGTGCCCCGAGGTTGTCCTTGAAGCGATGGCTTCTGGCAAACCAGTCGTAGCAACAAGAGTAGGCGGTGTGCCTGAATTGGTGGAGTATGGAATCACGGGATTTCTCGTTCCTCCTCAAGATTCCGATGCCTTAGCGGAATCCATGTTAAGGCTGATAAAAGATAGTGAGTTAAGGGAGGAGATGGGAAGAAGGGGGAGGGAGAAAGCGATAAAGGGATTCGCTCTTTCCATAGCTATTCAGAGATATGAGGAGCTGTACAAAAGGGTTATAAGCGAGGTGATTATAAAGAGTGCTAAAACCTAAAAGGACGGTCCTAATTATCAGCGCTGATTATCCGCCAGAACCAGGTATCGGCTCGCTCAATGTCTCAAAAATTACAAAATATCTTCTGAGATTTGGCTGGGTTCCGGTCGTTCTTACGGCTCCTCTTGCTTCTGATTTATCGGTTAGTTTGCCTTTGGAAATTCCCGAAGAGATGGTGCATTATGTACCCTGGCCAGACAATAATCCGCAGGATAGATTGAAAGATTCTTTATTAAAAAATCTTCTTTACCTGCTTATCGGGAATGTCGGCTGGTACTTTCCAGCTGTGAAAAGGGGATTGGAGCTAATAAGAGAATATAGACCTGGAATAATTTTCGCTTCCTCTCCCCACCATATTTCCAATTTAATAGCCCACAAGCTATCAAAAGCTTCTGGTATTCCATGGGTCGCCCATTTGCGGGACCCCTGGACATTGGACTATCACTTCTCCAAGATGCGCCTAACCTATATTTTGGGAAGGATACTGGAGAGAAGGATTTTCTCCTCTGCCTCAGCGATAATCGTCGTTTCTGAAGGCTTCGCCGATTTCTATGCTAAGATATCCAAAAGACCAATATATGTTATCCATAATGGCTACGACCCAGAGGATTTCTCATTTTCAAAGAAAAAAGATATGAAGAACTTCACTATATTTTTCGCTGGTTCTATTTATCGGGGGCAAAGAGAAGTTCTCCCTCTTCTTGAAGCGATTGAGGAGTTGGCAAAAGAGGGTTATTTGGGAAAATTTCCCCTAAAAGTTAGGCTTTACTTGCCCAACGATGATAGGGCAGTTTTTGAGAGCCAGATTAAAAATTATAACTCTGTATCAAAATACATCGAGATACACGACTGGAGCGATCACGGAAAGGTTTTAAAGGAAGAATGTGAGGCGACATATCTTCTATTGCCCTTGGAATTTTCTTGTAGAGGTTGGTATTTTTATACGGGCAAGTTATTTGAGTATATGGGAGCAGGTCGTCCCATCCTTTGTCTGAGCCCAAGGTTTAATCTCGCGGCAAAATTAATAATCCAGCGAGGGATTGGTGTTGTTTGCGAAAGTAAGGAAGAAGTTGTAGCTTTTTTAAGAAAAGCCCTGAAAGAATTTTACGAAGATGGAAGGACCGTAGAAGTTCCAAGAGAAAAAATAAAGGATTTTTCCTGGTCTAAGCAGGTATTCAAGATTTCCAAGATTTTGGAGAAATTTTCGGAGAATAAAGAAGGGCAGGGGTAATTGAGCATAAAGTCGGAAAATAAAAGCACGATGAGGATTGGTGATGAAAAACTAAAAGTTCTTCATATTACAGAGTGGTATCCTTCCAGAAGCGGCCCTGTGATTGGCATTTTTATTAAGGAGCATATTATTTCCACTCTCCCATTTTCCGTCCCGGTTGTCCTAAATGCTATTCAGAGGAAAGGTTTGCCTCGCTTTTATCAAATAGAAGAATCTTTTGAAGACAATATCAGGGTATTTAGGATATATCATAAGGTAAATCCTGTCGTTTCCAAAACCACATTCTTTATATGGATTGTTTTCCACTTATACAAGAAGCTTCTTTCACAGGGATTTAAACCAGATCTTATCCACGCCCACATCTACACCGCAGGGATACCGGCGGTTATTTTAGCGAAATTCCATAATATACCCGTGATATTCAGCAAGCACTGGAGCGCTTTTCCTCTTGGGCGGGTGCGCGGTTTAAAAAAGTTTAAAGCAAAATTTGTTTTTGAGAGAGCAGATATGGTCTGCCCTGTATCCGAGAACCTTAGAAAACATATAGAGCGCTTAGGTATCAAGGCGAAATTTTATGTTGTTCCGAACGCTGTTGACGCTTCCTTATTTCATCCTCCTACTCATTATGATACGGGAAAAGAAGAGGCAAAAAGAAAGCTCCTTTTTGTGGGCTCGCTAATTCCAATAAAAGGGCTCCCTTATCTTTTAAAAGCTTTAAATATTCTGAGAGATAACTGTTCTGATTTCTTCCTTGATATCGTAGGGGATGGACCAAATAGGGGAGAATATGAGATGTTTGCCCGAGATATGGGTTTGGAAGACTTCGTCCATTTTCACGGTATCAAGTCTAAATCCGAGATAGCAGAGCTTATGTGGCAAGCGGATATCCTGGTATTACCAAGTGAATGGGAGAATCTCCCTTGTGTGCTTATAGAAGCAATGGCTTCAGGTTTGCCAGTGGTTGCTACAAGGGTAGGAGGTGTCGCCGAGATAATTAATGAGAAAACAGGTATATTAGTCCCGGCGAAAAATACGGAAAGACTCTCGGAAGCTATAAACTATGCCCTTGAGCATTTAGCTGATTTTAAGCGGGAAGAAATTGCTGAAATAGCGAGGGAACGCTTTTCTTATCAGGCTGTGGGAAAAACTTTGCGGAATATATATAAAAAAGTTATTGAAGAAAGATGAGAAACCGTTTAAAGAGCATTTTGGTATTTAATCAAAACTATATCGGAGATGTCGTCTTCACCCTCCCGGCTATAAGGGCATTGCGGGAAGGCTATCCTAATAGTTATATTGAAATTGTTTTGGGCAGAAATCCCATTGAAGTATTGCAAGGAAATCCTTATGCAGATTCCCTTACTATGCGCCCCCATAAACTCTCGGATAAAATAGCTTTATTGAAGAAAATCAGGGAGAAAAATTATGATATTTGTCTATCCTTCTCCTCCAGGTCGGTGGAATTGGCGCTTTTTGCCTTTTTGGGCAGATGCAAGCGACGCTTCGGCTTCTTCAATCCCTCCACCTTTCTCTTCTACAACTTTCATCTCAAGGAAAATCTTGAAAATCACTCCGCTTTGGATTATCTCAAATTAGCGCTCGCTGCTGGAGGTAAAGAAGTGCCTTTAATTCCTCAGATATTTTTATCAGAACAAGACCTCCTAAAGGCAAAGGAAATACAAAGAGATTTACATATTTTAGGAGAAGAGAAGATATTTGCCATTTTGCTTGGCGGAAGCACGCCATTCAAAAGGTGGCACCTTCCGACGCTGAAGAGCCTGCTGGCAAGACTGAAGGACAGCGGAAAAATTATCCTTTTTGGAGGGAAAGAGTTCCGACCTTTTGGCGATTCTTTAGCTAAGGAGTTCCCAAATGTCTATAATCTATCAGGGAAAATTTCCTTGAGAGAATCTTTGGCTCTACTTAAATCCTCTTCTTTGTTCATCGGA
>JACIXQ010000161.1 GCA_014360465.1 bacterium | reverse complement strand
TGGGGTTGAAATTGAAAACAATTGGAACACGATAAGGCTTCCTTTTGTAAAAGGCATCCCAGACTCTTCTCACTTCTTCGTTGTGTCTTTTATAATCTATCATATCTTTCAACCCCAAATTCTTCCTTTATTTTAGAAGGGATGACCGATGCTAAAGTGAGTTCTTGGACCTTCTGAACCTATAGCGTAATCAAGTCTTATTGGTCCAAGAGGTGTCTCAAATCTTAGACCGAGCCCTACACCAAGGTGGGGAGAAAATTTGCTTTCCGTTGAGTACTTCCCGCCCCAGGCAGAACCGCAGTCAACAAATACCGCTCCATAAAAAGCCTTTTCAAGGGGAATCCTCCATTCTAATGATAGCAAAGCCATTTTGTCACCCCAGAATCGGTCTTCCCTATAACCTCTTAGGCTATCAGCTCCACCTACCGTATAAAATTCGAAAGCAGGTATAGAACCATAAGCAGTTGCTACATCCAATCTCATAGCGAGAACATGTTGTTTCTTTCTTCCAAAAGGTTTATATCTACGAATATCTATCTCCTGCTTGCTGAAGAACGATGTTGAATGTCCTATTTCCATTGAATAAATATGGTAATATCCCTGTTTGGGGTTCCTTCTAATATCCCTTGTGTCCAGATAATAGCTAAATCTGGCTGCGGTTACTTTACCCTCCACTTTTCCTAATATCGGTAATCCCGAACCTTCCTCGGGATTAATAGAGGCATCCTCTCTCCTCAAAGTGATTGCACCTCTCCTTGTATCGCTCAGTGGTCTTTCAAAAGATGTAGTGATGCCTTTGCGAAATTCGTCATAGCGTGAGCTGGCCTCTTCTGTCACCCATCTGTAGAGGACCTTATCATAGAGAGAAACATTAAAGGAAGTGTTCTTTTTATCAATCCAGGGCTTATAGTAGCCAAGTTCATAGCTGCGCTTGCTGGTGTACCCTCCAACCTCCCAGAGAAAATGAACCCCTTCTGCCATGCCTCTGAAGTTATTCTCCACTACCTCTGCTCTCCCCACCAATCCCTGCTGGGCACTGTAGCCCAAGCCCACCATTACCTGCCCGGTTTTCGTTTCGGTTATATCAAATATAACATTGATGGTGTCCTCCGTCGCTCCCGGCTGAAGGTCTATAACAACATTTTCAAAAAGTCCCAGGTCAAATATCCTTTTTCTATCATCCGCTAAGGTGTTCATATTGAGTAAATTCCCCTTCTTACTTCTAATGAATCTTTCCACCACCACTGGTTTTGTTTTCTTTAGCCCCTTGATAATTATATCACCTATTTTCATTTCCGTGACATGCAAGATAAGAGTGCCATCTGGTGTCACTTCGGGCTCACGAGTGAAAACTGCTATATATCCCTTCTCCCTATAGCGATTTACTATGTTGTCAAGGTCACTACGAAGTGTATTCAGGTTCAGCACCTGATTCTTGCCTGTCTTCAACCAGGAGAGAACCTCCTCTTGGGTAAAAACAGTTATCCCATCCACTTTTATATCTTTTATAAATGGGTTTTCCAAAACTATGAAGGTAACCACGAAACCCTGCGGGGTCTCCTCTTTAACTGCTTTAACCTGATAGAAATACCCCATTTGGCTGATAGCCTTTTCATCGTTCGCGAGCT
>JACIXQ010000160.1 GCA_014360465.1 bacterium | reverse complement strand
CAAATACCGAGAGTTGGCGAGATGGGGAGTTGTAAGAGCAAGATATCTCATCGCCAAGGGAAAAGAGGAGGATGGATTTGAGTGGTTCTTCAAGGTGCTCAAGTTCGGAGATATGATAAAGAGAAGCCCAAGACCTGTCCTCATACAATATCTCGTCGCTGACGCAGTGCAGAACATCGCTCTTAAACCGATGAGGGAAGAGCTTGAGAAAACTAATTTGCCATCTTTTGTTTTGAGCGAATATGCCAGTCGCCTCCTTTTGCTGGTAGAGGATTATGATGCACTAAAGAATACTTTAAAAATGGAGTATATGTTTGCTCCCAATGCGCTCAAGGAGATAGAGAAATCGCTCTCAGGAAAATCCTCCTTTGAAAAACTTCAGGAGGAACTTGAAGGAGAAGCTCAATTCATCCAGCTTCCGGTTTTTCCCCTATTCAATGGTATATATTTAAAGCCCAACGAGAGCCATCTTTTGTGCGCTAACATCTATAGAAGGGGCATCGCTAATGCGGGGAAGTTTTACAAGGATATGAAATTCATCGAAGCTGAAATGAACTCAAGAAGTGGACATTATTCTAATTGGCTGGTTTGGATGAAGGAAAATATTTTTACGGAGAACCGAATTGGGAAAGCCCTTGCCGATTTTATTTTCGGCTTCTCCGGCAATTTTTTCGTCTCCAAATGCTTAAGGGACTTTGAGAAAGAGGCAACAGCCTGTCTTCTCGCTTTACGAGCGTATAAAAAGGACAGAGGAAAACTACCTACCACTCTTGATGAGCTGGTGCCCACCTATCTCCCTAAGATTCCTCCTGACCCCTTTGATGGCAAACCGCTTAGATACTCCAGGGAAAAGAGGATTATTTACTGTGTAGGGGAAGATTTGAAGGATGAAGGAGGGAGCGTAGAGGAAAAGGGCTATTTCGGTCAATGGAAAGACCCGTCAATCTTCATCAAATTTTGATGCTCTAATCGGATAAGGGTGGGAGGTAAGGACGCCAATCCTCCCGTTCAAGGCAATGGCGGTATTTCGTAAGGCTGATGAAGGGAATGTAGGAAGGTCTTTTGGGCTGGCGGAGGAGGTGCATTCCCGCCTGTTGGGGAGTCTTGTCCTTCTTTTTGGCATTGCATCTTTTACAACAGCAGACAAGATTATCCCAGTCGGTCTTTCCTCCTAATTTCTTGGGAATAACATGGTCAATTGTCAGTTCCCCACCCTTCTGCCCGCAATACTGGCAGGTATAATTGTCCCGGGCGAGGATGTTCTTGCGAGTTAGCTTCAGTTCTGGGACGGGTCGTTTAATGTGATATTTCAATCTGATGACGGAGGGAACCCTTATCGCTCCCTGAGGAGTTCTGATATATGTGCCATCGTAGTGGAGGACATCCGCCTTGCCGACAAACAAAAGCCCGATAGCCCTCCTCAGGCTACAAACATTTAGTGGCGTGAAATCGCTGTTCAGTAGTAATACCTCCATCGTTAAAATAAAGTATACAAGATGAAAAACGAAAAATCAAGGGAATAGTCCAACTTTACATCCTCCTCTTCTCAAATCCTCCTTTTTATCTGAGATGGAAACAGAAAGTTTAATTTCCTGCATCTTCAAATTTCTTATTATTAATCTTGACTCAAC
>JACIXQ010000016.1 GCA_014360465.1 bacterium | reverse complement strand
TAAGAAACCTCCTAACTACTTGTCCTCAAACACCTCCGTCTTCAAGTTGGCTTGAGCGGCAGCAAGCCTTGCTATGGGCACCCTCATCGGAGAACAGGATACATAATCTAACCCTATCTCATGGCATAGCTTCACCGACTGGGGCTCTCCTCCGTGTTCTCCACAGATTCCTATAATGATATTGGGATTGGTCTTCCTCGCCGCTTCAACGCACATCCTCATCAATTTGCCCACTCCATCCTTGTCCAAAACCTCGAATGGATTGTTTGGCAGAATGCCCTTCTCAAGGTAGGGACCGATGAACTTACCTTCTGCATCATCGCGAGAGAAGCCAAACACCGTCTGGGTCAAGTCGTTTGTTCCGAAGGAATAGAAATCAGCTTCTTTCGCTATTTCCTCAGATGTAAGTGCGGCCCTCGGTATCTCTATCATCGTTCCGAAGTGATACTCAATATCTACTCCCTCACGTTCGAGAACTTCCTTTGCCACTTCCTCAAGAATGGAACGGAGATACTTTAGCTCGTTGACATGCCCAACAAGGGGAATCATAACCTCGGGATGAACGGGGAAGCCCTGCTTCGCCAAATATGCCGCCGCTTCAAATATCGCACGAACCTGCATCTTGACAATCTCGGGGTAAAGAATGCCAAGACGACATCCACGCAAACCGAGCATCGGGTTAAGCTCCCTCAACTGGCTGACCCTTCTGAGCAATTTCTCCTTCTCCTCCAGCTCGGGAGAATCAGGTTTAGTTAGCCTGAGGGTTATTACCTCCTCAAGAAGGGTCTCATAACGAGGGAGGAACTCGTGGAGGGGTGGGTCAATCAGACGGATAACCACCGGTCTACCTTGCATAGCCTTGAATATTCCGATGAAGTCTTCCCTCTGGAAAGGAAGAAGCTTTTCCAGCGCCTCTTCCCTTTCTTCGGTTGTCTCAGCAAGTATCATCCTCTGTACATGGGGCACCCTCTCTTCGCCGAAGAACATATGCTCGGTTCGGCAAAGCCCGACTCCTTCGGCACCGAAATCAAAAGCTTTCTGAGCATCGGCTGGCGTATCAGCGTTAGCCCTGACGCCGAGCTTGCGGAATTCATCAGCCCAGGAGAGAAGCTCACGCACCTCGTCGCTTAACTTCGGCTCTACAAGTGGCGCTTCTCCCAGTATAACCCTACCAGTGGAACCGTCAATGGTGATGACATCGCCCTCCTTAACTATAACTTCGTTTACCGTGAAGAGATTCTTTTCCTCATCTATACGAATCGCCTCACAACCAACCACTGCGGGAATTCCAAATCCCCTTGCCACGACCGCTGCGTGAGAAGTCATTCCTCCTCTCGCGGTCAGAATTCCCTGGGATGCAAGCATTCCCACTATATCATCTGGATTGGTCTCAGGGCGCACAAGTATGACTTTTTCTCCATTTTTTCCCAATTCGGCAGCCCTATGAGCCTCAAATACCGCTTTACCAACAGCTGCGCCAGGCGATGCAGCAACGCCCCTTGCTATTACCTTCACCTCAGCCTTCGGGTCTATCTGGCGGTGGAGAAGCTGGTCCAAATCAGCAGGGTCAATCCTCATAACCGCCTCTTCGCGCGTTATGAGCCCTTCCTTAGCCATATCTACCGCTATCTTTATAGCCGCCTGTGCCGTTCGCTTAGCTACACGACATTGCAGGATATAAAGCTTCCCCTTTTCTATGGTAAACTCTATATCCATAACATCCCTATAATGCCTTTCCAATATCTCACAAATCCTAACAAACTGGTCGTGAATTTCGGGCATTCGCTTTTCCAATTCCTCTATCTTTAGAGGTGTGCGAATGCCTGCTACTACATCTTCACCTTGAGCATTGAAGAGGAATTCACCATAAATCCTCTTCTCACCGGTAGCTACATCGCGGGTGAAAGCAACACCCGTGCCGGAATCATCACCCATATTTCCAAATACCATCGATTGAACATTAACCGCCGTTCCCAAATCGTGGGGAATTTTTTCCCTTTCCCGATAAGCAATAGCTCGGGGGTTATTCCAAGATTTGAAAACTGCCTCAATGGCCATCCTTAACTGCTCCAGTGGCTCTTGAGGAAAGTCAAATCCTTTCTCTTCTTTCACCAGCTCCTTGTATTGCTCCGTGAGCTTTTGAAGGTCCTCAGCAGTTAGCTCCACATCCTGTGTTACCCCTTTTTCCTCTTTCATCTTGTCCATCAAAACATCAAATTTGCGCCTGTCTATACCCAAAACTATGTTTCCAAACATCATCACGAACCGTCTGTAGGCGTCCCAGGCGAAACGAGGGTTGTTAGTTTGTTCTATCAATCCCTTGACGGACTCGTCATTGAGCCCGAGATTAAGAACCGTGTCCATCATCCCGGGCATAGAAAACTTAGCTCCAGAGCGCACAGATACGAGCAAAGGGTTCTTCGGATCACCCAATTTCTTCCCCATTCGCTCTTCTACCTTCTTCAAAGCCTCCAATGTCTGCTCCCACATACCAGGGGGAAACTCACCATTTTGCATATAGTAGATGCAAGCGCGAGTGGTGATGGTGAAGCCAGGGGGAACGGGCAAACCAATGTTGGTCATTTCGGCAAGATTGGCGCCCTTTCCTCCCAGAAGGTCACGCATCTGCGCGTTTCCTTCTTCAAAAAGATAAACCCATTTCTCTGACATTATAAAAATCCCTCCTTTTTGGATTTATTATGGTCTGCATAGGGGGTCAGCTAAATGCTTACCCTTTAATTACAGCGAGTGGACGAAGCTTAGCCACCTTTTGGGATATGCCCGCTCCATGGCAAGTATCGACAACTTCGCTAACATCTTTATAAGCCTCGGGAATCTCCTCCGTCAAGGTGGCAAAGCTGGCAGCCTTTACCAAAATTCCTTGCTCTTCCATTCTTCTCTTCACCTCTTGCCCCCTCACGCTGCGAGAAGCCTGTGCCCTGCTCATCAACCTGCCAGCCCCATGGCAGGTAGAGCCAAATGTCTCCTCCATAGCCCTTTGCGTCCCCACGAGAAGATAGGAAGCCCTCCCCATATCACCAGGAACTATAACGGGTTGCCCTATTTCCTTATAATCCCTGGGAATTAAAGGATGTCCCGGAGCAAATGCCCTCGTTGCCCCCTTCCGATGCACTACCACCTTTACTTTTTTGCCATTTATCATATGCTCCTCCACCTTGGCTATGTTATGGGCAACATCATAAATCAATTCCAAGCCCAGCTCCTCCGCTGATTTCTTGAAAACCTTCTCAAAAGCTTCCCTCACCCAGTGGGTTATTATCTGCCTGTTAGCCCAGGCGTAGTTAGCTGCACATACCATTGCGGAGAAATACGCCTTGCCTTCAGGGGAAGAGAATGGAGCACAGGCAAGTTGCTTATCAGGAAGGTATATATTGTAATGCTGGGCTGAGCGAAGCAAGTCCTTAACATATTCATCACAAATCTGGTGTCCGAATCCTCGTGAACCTGTATGTATCATAACCGTTATCTGTCCCTCTTTCTCTATTCCCATCACTTTAGCGGATTTCCTATCGTATATTTCGCTGACGACTTGTATTTCAAGGAAATGATTGCCTGAGCCCAGGGTACCAAGCTGGCTTCTGCCCCTTTCCATAGCGCGCTGGCTGACCTTTTGAGGGTCAGCTCCCTCCATCTCACCATTCTCCTCCGTGTGGTCAAGGTCCCGTTCCCAGCCATATCCCTTCCTTACCGCCCACCTCGCTCCTTGTATCATAACCTGCCTCAATTCCTCGTTGCTGAGGCGCAGCTTTCCTTCCGAGCCAACACCCGAAGGCACATTCCGGAATATCTCGTCCAATAGCTGCGATAGGTAAGGTTTTATATCCTCAAGAGTAAGATTCGTTCTAAGTATACGCACGCCACAATTGATGTCGTAGCCCACTCCTCCTGGAGATATAACCCCCTCCCTCACATCAAACGCAGCCACTCCACCTATGGGGAAACCATATCCCCAGTGGATGTCAGGCATAGCCATTGAATAGCCAACGATGCCCGGTAGACAAGCAACATTGGCCACCTGCTCTGGAGCCATATCCTCCTTGATCTTCGCCAGCATACGCTCCTTGGCGAAGATGAGACCATCAGTCCTCATACCCTGCTTATACCTTCTCGGTATAAGCCAGCGGTAATCGTCTATTTTCTCTATGGGACCGTTCCAAGCGGATGGCATAAGTTTTTATTCTAATTTTATATAGCAAATAAAAAATGTCAAATCAAGCTATTGCTTGTAATCTAAGCAAAATTCTCCTCTCAAAACGAGTGCTCGCTCTGTTTTGGAGGTAGTTGCCATAGTGAATTTTGGGTTTCAGTTTACAAGAATTAAATCCTGAAATAAAATTTGCATCTCCTCTCTATAAAAGCAATCAAATGTATCTCTGCCTTTCCACCCATTGCTCCCAGCTCAAATTCATCTCTTTTATAACTCGTTCAACCCACAACTTGGCAGGAAGTCCTTTCTCTGCCTGTACCCTTATCAGGTCAGGTCTATTACCCAGCATCCCATCCATCCACCTGCATAGCTCCAACTCCAGCTCATCTCCCCTATCTTTTTCTATCCCATATAAGTTCCTTTCCTCAAGAGGGTCCTTTTTTAAATTGAATAATTCTTTAGAGGGAGTTACATAAAGTCCCTGGTCTATTGTCTTTATCAGCTTCCAATCCCCTTTCCTGATTGATATACCCGCCCTCCAAGTGCATTCAGTTGAAACTATCAACCTTTGTTCGCTTTCTCCCTCCTCCCCGCTCATCAATGGCAAAAGAGATTTACCATCAAATCTAAAGTCGCCTTTTACACCTGCAATCTCAAGAATCGTCGGCATCAAATCGATATGCTGTACGGGGGTTTCTATCCTTTTATTGGGAAATTTGGAACCGTAGCGAACAATCAAGGGTATATGAACTGTAGGCTCGTACAAACCCTGATGGTCAAAGAAGAAATCGTGTTCGGTCATATTCTCGCCATGGTCCGATGTCAACACTATCAAGACATCTTCCTCTATCCCCAGTTCGCTTACCACATTCAATAGCTCTCCCACAGCTTCGTCAACAAACCTTATCTCACCATCGTATTGTGCGATTATGTAATCCGCATCCGTCGGATTGCCCAACAAATCGTAATGCCACTTCTTGAAAAAAGGATATGAAAGCTGTCTTTCCGCTCTCTTCATACTGGTGTTGGCTGGGTCAAAGGGGTCTTTACCCTCGTAGAACATTTTTCTATATTTCTCTGGTGGAAGATAGGGAGAATGAGGGTCCCAGTAATGGATGAAAAGGAAGAAATCCTCCTTATAATGGCTCTTCAACCACCCTATAGCTTCCCTGTTTATCTCATCCGCTCCGATCAGATGGGGACTTCTACTTTGAGGATTTATATAGAATTCATAGCCACGTGCGAAATAAGGCTTTATAGTATACAAATTGTCAACTGCACAGGTGCGAAAGCCGTTCTCCCGCAGTATCTCGGGAAGAAAAGGCACAGCAAAACTTAAAAATTCATCTCCACCGTGGGAAACAACCCTATGAGTTATGCTATGGAGACCGGTGAAAATCGTGGTGAAAGCTGGCGTGGTTGGTATACCATTCGCATAGGCATTGAGAAATATCAAACCTTGCTCCGCAAGTTCATCAATGTTAGGAGAAGTTAAATGCTTATAGCCATAACAGTGAAGATGGTCAGCCCTAAGCGTATCTACTGCAATAAAGATTATCTTCATCTTAAAAGTAAATCACCATTGGCTTTCCTTTCTTTCCTTCACAACTCTTCTGTATAGCTGGATGGTTCTCTGCGCTCCCATCTCCCAGCGATATCTCTCCCTTGCTTCCTTTTCCGCCTGCTTGCCCATCTTTTCCTTCAGGGAGGGGTTATCTAACAGAAAAACGATAGCCTGAGCAAGCAAAAGGGGGTCACCCTTACGAGTTATCAACCCTGTTTCCCCATTTCTTACAGTTTCTAAGAAACCGCCAGCATCCGAAGTAATTGGAGGGATACCCACCGCCATCGCCTCAAGAGCAACTATTCCAAAAGGTTCATACCTACTGGGATAAACGCAGATATCTGCACACTTATATAGCTTGGCAACAGTTTCGTCATCAAGAAAACCAGTGAAGAAGAACTTGCTCTCCACTCCCAAATTCCTTGCTCTTTGTCTGTATTCCTCTATATTCCCTTTTCCAACTACAATAAATTTAGCTTTGGGAAATCGCTCCAAAACATAGGGTGAACAATCTATTAAAACATCTATCCCTTTCTCCCAAACGAGCCTTCCAACAAATAATATTAATTTTTCATCCGGGGCAACGAATCTTTCTCTGAATCCTTCCTCCACTTCAATGTCAAATCTTTCTGTATCTATGCCATTGGGGATGACTTCTATCTTATCGGGAGGAATGGAAAGGACATTTATTACTTCGTTTTTCATAGCCATACTACAGACGATAACCCTCCAGGCTTCATAGCCGAGAAGCCATTCTTGGGCATGAATATAGCGGGATAGGGGCTCATTTATCCCCCCTCTTCTCCCGAATTCGGTAGCGTGGATTGTGGCGACAAGAGGTATCTTGTAAGCATGTTTCAAAACCCTTCCCGCCATACAATTCAGCCAGTCATGGACATGGATTAATTGGAATTTTTTCGTATTCAAGAGAGGAATCGCAGCTTGTACTGTGGCGAAATTGAGCTGATGTATTCTGTTGGGAAAATCCAGCGGGTCAATGAAATCGGCATAGACCCTGTGAATATGAACACCATCTTTTTCCTCATAGGTTGGCAGGTCGCCTGTGTTGGAAGTGATTAAATGGACCTCAACACCCATCTTGGCAAGCGAAGGACATAAACCAGCAAGGTGACGGGAAAGCCCTCCAACTATGTTGGGAGGATATTCCCAAGATAACATCAATATCCTCATATCTTCCTCCTTCTAAATAAAAACTCAGCTGGTAACTTCATCAGTGAACACACGAAAAGCTTTGCTCTAACTATATATTACCGTCTTCCTTATGAATATACAATCTCCTGTTAAATTAAACTAATCATTTTAATACAAAATATTCTTGCAGCGTTCTTTGAAACATTTTCCTTATCCATCCTTATGAAACATTTTCATAAATTCTTTGCATAGCAGTTCAACTTTTCCTTCAAAGGAAATTAATACCAATATCTTTCTGAAAATTTCAAGAAAGTGATGCCGTTTGAACTTTTCTTTCATTTACGCATAGCGCCAAACAGTCATTGTAATCTTTTACATCCAATCGTCCAATTTGACAATTAATAAAACAGGTCTTATATTTAAACAAATGCGAATTGTTCTTATATCTGTCTTTCTGGTTTCCTTAATCCTGTTATTTAGCGGATGTGGAGGAGGTGGAGGGGGAACACCTACCCCCTCTGACAACAACCCTCCCCCCCCACCATATAATATCTATGGTTATGTGAAGGACACCGCAGGTCGTATCCTGCCGGGTGCTTCCGTTTCCGCCTGCTACAAGGATGACCCTCAGACCATCCTTGATAGCAAGACAACCGATTCAGAGGGAAAATATTACCTCTGGGTTCCCTGGAGCTCTCCCAACAAAGTTTATCTGCTTACCGCTTCTAAATCGGAATACCAATCATCTACAAAAGAAGTTATATTATCTTCTCCTGATTCACCACAAGAAGTAGACTTCTTCCTCAACAAAGAGTGAATATGAGATATTGGCGATATGTGTTTGTTCTAATACTGATGGGAATTGCTTTCTGGATTCTTGCTCCTAAGCTTGGCGAGACCTATAATGAGATTCCCGAGGTGTTCCGTAAAGCGAATAAAACCCTCATTCCCCTCCTTCTCATCGCCCAAACCCTTTACTATTTCGGAGATGGCTGGTTGTCAAAAATTGTCTTAAAAATGGGGGGATACAATCTTCGTCTCCGCGATACCTTAAGGATAGCCATCCTCGGAGTCGTTGGTAACCAGGCTTTCCCCGTCCTTGGTGGTGTAGCCTTGAGCTATTATTTCTATCGCAAATTGAAATTACCCCACGAAGCAATCGTCTTCCTTGTCATCAGCTGGACATTCCTTGTCTACATTATGTATGGGATTTTCTTCTTTCTCAGCCTCTTTTTCGCTCCTGTCTCACCTTTATATTTCCTTCCTCCCCCAGCCCTTATAACCTGTATTTTTGTAGTTATTACTTTCTTTCTTGCAATCTACTATCTCTTGAAAGATGAGGGCAGGAAACTTATTTCCCTCACTGTCTCACTATCAAGGATTTTAAATGGTATAACAATGTTCCTCTTTAAAAGAGATTTGATTGATTCTGAACGCCCGAAGAGATTTATTCCGCGCCTTTACCAGACATTTAGAATGTTGGAGAACCATTATCGCGAGCTACCCAAGGCTTTTCTTGCCTCGCTCATCTTCTATCTTGGCAACATTTTGACCCTCTATTTTTCCTTCTTCATCTTTGGGCAGAAATGTAATTTCTTCCATATAGTTTATGGCTATTCTCTTTCCCTTCTTCTCAGCGCCCTCACCTTGGTGCCCCAAACTCCCGGGGTCCTTCTTGCTTCCCTAAGCGTCATATTTACCTCACTTGGCATCCCTGCCCACATCGTCATCCTTTCTGGTGCCCTCTACCGTGCTTTCTCATACTGGCTTCCTCTCGCCGTCGGCGTCATCGTGTTAATAAATATGAGAAGAGAAGCGAGGAAAATCGGGAAGGAGGCGATGGATGAATGAAGGCAAGGAAAAGCTCGCTATTCGTCAAATATGTGGAGGAGCTTACCATCGTATATATCTCCTTCTGGCTCACAATTCTCCTGATACGAAGCATCGCTTTCATCTATTACAACCGCCCCTGTCCTTTGATTCTTTTCCCCTATTGGCACCTCGTCATCGCCTTCCCCATATTTTTTATCTCCCTTATTTCCTACCTATTCAAGCGCCCATCTCTTCCTTATCTCTGCTTGGGAACGGGATTGGGGATACTTGCTGATGGTTTCGGACTTCTCACCCGCTCTCCTTTCAGCGATTACTGGTCTTTATTCAATTTCCTCTTGCTTCTCCTGGTAAATTTTATTTTCTTGTTTCTCCTCTGGCTGGGAAACCAGCAAGAAGTCGCGCCCCCAAAACCACCTTCAAAACCAAGACAAAATCCTGACAACCCCTTTATCTCGGTCGTCATCCCAGCCTATAACGAGGAAAATTATATCGGTAATGTTCTTCAAAGCCTTCTTGAACAGGATTTCCAGGATTTTGAGATAATAGTTGTTGATAATTGCTCAGAGGATAGAACAAGAGAGATAGCAAAGAAATTCGGAGCAAGAGTCTTGATAGAAAAAAAGAAGACGATAGGAGCTGTCAGGCAAAAGGGACTCCTTGAAGCAAAGGGGGAGATAATAGCAATGACCGATGCAGATGTAATCCTTCCGGAGGATTGGCTATCGCGCATAGTGAGCGAATTCCGAAAGGACGACCATCTCGTGGCTTTCGGCGGGCTTTATAATCTCTACAGCGGACCCGTAATAGCCCGTATCTGGATTCGCCACTTCGCCCATTTCCTCTGGATATTTGACAAATGGCTCAGCGATGGTCTCTGGAACATCCCCGCCTCCAATCTTGCCTTCAGAAAATCAGCCGCCTTGAAAATCGGCGGCTTCAACACCGAGCTAAAAATCGGAGAAGATGCCGATTTCACCTTGAGATTGGGCAAAATTGGAAAGGTTGTCCTTGACCCCTGTTTCAGAGTAAGGACATCGGGAAGAAGATACCACAGAGGTTTCTTCAAGGGAACTTGGACATACGCGAAAAACACGATAGGTCGTCTTCTGCTTAGGAAGAATGTCCAGACACCCCTCCCTGCAATCAGAAAGGAACCCTCCTCTTTCCATATGCTCTCTCCCTTACCCTTTCTCATTATGACAATCTATCTATTCTCCCTTTTCTTCTTCCGCTCCCCTTATTTGGCGATGGAAAAAGTGAAAATGGAAAAAAGATTGGCGAAAGTTGAAAAGGTCATCAAGAACAAGTTCCAAAAGGTGGAACACTTTCACCTAAAAAGGTGAAGAGGATTGCCCCAGATTTTCCTCACCTTTGACGACGGTCCCCATCCGATTTATACTCCCACCATTTTGGAAATCTTAAACAAATATGCCGTTAAAGCCACCTTCTTCGTTTGTGGGAAAAACATAGAAAAATATCCAAAAATATTGGAGCAAATCGTAAAAAATAAGCACAGTGTAGGGAATCACTCCTATTCCCATAGCAGGTTATTAACCTTCATTGGAGCATTCCGCAGGGAGATTGAACGAACGACAGAACTGATATTAAAGATAACCTCCCTAAAAACTAATCTTTTCCGCCCGCCCTGGGGGATTCGTCCCCCCTGGCTGACCAGATATCTCAAACGGAATGGCTACCAGCTCGTCCTCTGGGATATAGACCCCGAAGACTGGCAGAGGATACCAGCAGAAAAGATTGCCAGTAGGGTAATAGAAAAAGCGAAAGACAATTGCATAGTCCTTCTCCATGACGGTGATGGAATCCGCCAGAAATCGAGCAGGGAAAACACGGTGAAAGCGATACCGATAATAATAGAAGCTCTTGTAGAAAAGGGCTACACTTTCCAACGGATTCCCTTTTCCAGTAAAGGGATTCTTTAGTAAAATGATAAGACAATGATAGAGCTAAATAAAGCTGTCGTTCTCCATCCAAAAGGCATCTCCTCTCCAGAGCTGAAAGCAGTGAAGATGCTCAGGGAGGAGATAACGAGACGAACCCGCTTAATTCTGCCAACCACGACCGACCTACCCATAGGAAGTTTCCCTCTAATCATCGTTGCTACAAGGGAAAATTGCCCTGCCCCTGCCAAGCCTTTTCTCGACCTCCTTCCACCCACTTTGCAGGATGACCAGACAAGCCATGAGGGTTACCTTCTCAAAGTTGTTAAATCACAAGCTGGTGGACCATTAGTGCTGGCAATCGGCAATACTCCCAGAGCAACCCTCTTTGCCGTAGGCAGGCTCTTAAGGTGTCTTCGGATGGAGCGCGACCGCTTGTCCATCCCCGAGAACCTCTGTATCTCCTCAAAACCCATTTATCCCTTGAGAGGGCACCAGTTAGGGTATCGTCCCAAGACCCATTCCTATGATGGGTGGGACCTCGCCATCTGGGAGCAGTATATAAGGGACCTTGTTGTCTTTGGCACCAATGCGATAGAGCTCATCCCTCCCCGCTCGGACGATGCATCGGATAGCCCCTTGTTCACCCTTCCTCCCCTGATTATGATGCGGGAGATGTCCCGCCTTGCTGATGAGTACGACCTTGATGTCTGGGTTTGGTATCCCGCTATGGACGAGGATTACTCCGATGAGGAGACAGTAGCCTTCGCTCTCAAGGAATGGGCAGAGGTCTTCAAAGCTCTCCCCCGGCTTGACGCCGTCTTCGTCCCCGGCGGTGACCCGGGGCACACTTCTCCCAAACTCCTTCTCTCCTTTCTGGAAAAACAGGCTGACAATCTTCGCCATTATCATCCCTCAGCCCAACTCTGGGTCTCTCCTCAAGGTTTCTCTTCGGTATGGATGGAGGAATTTCTCGCTCTTTTGAAAAAAGAGCCAGATTGGCTAACCGGCGTCGTCTTTGGACCACAGGTCCGCCTACCCCTCCCCCGCCTTCGCGAGCTTATTCCTCAGCGTTATCCAATTCGGCTCTACCCCGATATAACCCATAACCGTCAGTGCCAGTTTCCCGTTCCAAATTGGGATATGGCTTTCGCCTTCACCCAGGGAAGAGAAGGAATCAACCCTCGCCCCGTCCAGATGAGCCAAATAGCCAAACGCCATCTTCCTTATAGCATCGGTTTCATAACCTATTCTGAGGGATGTAACGACGATGTAAACAAGATTATTTGGAGCACCCTGGGGTGGAATCCAGAGGCTGAACCGCTTGAAATTCTGCAAGAATACGCCGGCTACTTCATCGCTGAGGAGTTCCGTGAGGCTTTCGCTCAGGGGCTTCTCTCCCTTGAGAAAAACTGGGATGGTCCCCTTCTCTCCAACGATTCCATCCCCACGACTTTTCTTCAATTTCAGGAGATGGAACGAACTGCGCCGCCTATGACAAAACTCAACTGGCGATTCCAAATGGCTCTTTACAGAGCTTATTACGATGCCTACCTCCAAGCTCGCCTTAGATACGAGAGACACCTTGAGGAAAAAGCAATGGAAGAATTGAGAAAAGCCCAACTTTATGGCTCGCTTCTTGCTATGGATAAGGCGGAGGAAATCCTCAATAAGGCGGTTACCGAACCTGTTGCGAGTGACATCAGGGCGAGGATATTTGAACTTGCGGAAGCCCTTTTCCAAAGCATCCGTATGCAGTTGAGCGTCCAGCGCTACTATGCCATTGAAGTTGAAAGGGGAGCTAACCTTGATACCCTGGATTTCCCTCTAAATAATAGCATCTGGCTGAAATCCCAATTCTCCCAAATTCGCTCCCTTCAGGACGAGAAAGAACGCTTGAAAAGGATTGAGGAAATCCTTAATTGGAAAAACCCTGGTCCAGGGGGTTTCTATTTAGATTTAGGAAGCTTCACCAGCTTATCATATGCGGTTGACAGAAAACCCTATGAAGAGGACCCGGAATTTCGCGAATCTCCCCTCATTGGTTTTGCTCACCATCCAGACAAACCGATTTCCTGGTGGTACCATCTGGAATCCCGCTACGATGCCCCGCTCAAATTGCGACTGCAAGGTTTAAACCCAGAATATTCCTACAGATTGAAGGTCGTTTACGCAGGGGATAGGGTGATTAAGATACGGCTCGTTGCTAATGAAGAATACGAAATTCACCCATTCATCCCCAAGCCCTATCCTCCTCGCCCTCTAAATTTCGAAATCCCCAAATCAGCGATAAAGAATGGAGAACTCATTCTCAGCTGGTATCCCGAGCCAGGGCTGGGAGGGAACGGGAGAGGCTGTCAGGTAGCGGAAATCTGGTTGATAAAGGAGGAAAGGAAATGAGAGACAACACAGTTTTGAGAAAACTGCGAGAGGGAAAACCCACTGTGGGCAGTTGGCTCACGCTTGATTCATCCCTCGTTGCAGGTATAATGGCGAGGGTGGGATTTGATTGGCTGATGATTGATACAGAACATGGAACGATGGATTATTCCGATATGTTATCAGCTATTCAGGCGATACTTCCAACCACAACCACTCCCCTTGTGAGGGTTGCCTGGAACGATGGTGCCTTGATAAAGAGAGCCCTTGATGCGGGAGCGATGGGCGTCCTTATCCCTATGGTTATGAACGGAGATGAAGCGAGGTTTGCTGTTGAGGCTGTGAGGTTCCCTCCGCAGGGAAGGAGAAGCTATGGCGGGTTGGCAGTCCAGACCTTTTATGGTGAGGATTATTTCCCCAGAGCAAACGAGGAAATCCTGCTTTCAGTTCAGATAGAGCATATAGAGGCAGTCCAGCGAGCAGAGGAAATATGTGAGGTTGAGGGGATAGATTTAGTTTTCATAGGACCAAACGACCTCGCCAGCTCACTTGGGCTTCTTGGCACCCCCTTCAAAGAGAACACCCTGTGGCAGGATGCGGTTAAGAGGATTTTGAAAGTTGGAAGGGAAAAAGGAAAGCCAATGGGCATCCATGCGGTATCCACCGAGGAAGTGGAGCGATACATTGAGCAGGGATTTCTCTTCGTCGCTTTATCCACAGATGCCCAAATTCTTCGCCAAGCTTGTAGCAATCTGCTGAAAAGTTTGAAAGGTAAAAACGGTTCTTAGCTGATAATTCGCGCTGTTATTTTCAAAATTTTGTTGGTGAATCAATAATCCACGGTTTCTATTACTCCCTTGCTAACCAACAAGATTCTTAAAATAGGGCATAAGATTTTTTTTGATAAATTGCAAGGATTTTTAGGGTTCGTGATGACGACCATTTCCCTCATTCAGAGGCTTCGCCGAAAGGCGAAGCCGAAGAATCCCATGGTTGCCTTTCAAAAAACGAGATTGCCACGCCCCCTGTCGGGGGCTCGCAATGACGGAAGAGTGAATAAAATCGCCACGCCTTTCTTGAGGAAAAGTTCGTAATTGAGGAGTGGAGAAGAAAGACAAAAAGAGCACAGCTCTTAAAGCCCCATAATTTCTTTTAATAGTAATCAATTCACCCTTCAATAAATAGGGCATAGAGAAAATCTCTAAATCAACTTCTCCTCAACTATCAGTTCAACTTCCCCCCTTAAGACATTTCTAATATAATCTATTATGAAAACCACCATCTGAAGAGGGTGATGCCCTATGAAAAATTTCAGGATTTGTCTCATCTTGCTCTTTCTCCCTTTCTTTTTGGAGGCGCAAACATTGAGCAATGGCGGTTTTGAGGAATTGAAAAATGGTTTCCCCACTGGCTGGATTGGCTATACCGCTGGAAAAGGACAAGCTGAAGTTAAACTAACGAAAGAAGCACATTCGGGAAATTACGCTATCCTCCTGAAAGCCAAAAGGGATTCCGTCGCCGGTCTCAACCGCACCTATCCCATCGGCAAAAAGGGAGAAGAACAATCCTCAATCGGCGACCTCTTCCCACGCCTCAAGGGCGCCTTTACCTTCTGGTTCAAGCTCAAGAAAGCAGAGGGCGACAATGTCCGCTTCTATGTCATACCAATGGGTAAGGATAACTACGAAATCGGTCCCGCCCGCACTACCTTCGTCATCCCTCCCCTCTTCGCCGACGATAAATGGCATTTCGGAATAATAGCCTACGATTACACCAAAATGCCCGATGTTCGGAGCGTGCAAGTGGCACCTCGTATAAATGAGGGAGGCAATGGCGATGGAGAATTAATCATAGATGATGTAAACTATGTTGAATCAGCCGGTCCCTTCCTCCTCCCTCTCTCGGTTGATATAAGTAAGGATTCTTTGACCTTACGGCTCAAAAATGTTGGCGATGAGGAAGCAAAAAACTTAACCGCCAAGTTGAGCCCTCCCGCTGGGATACGGATAGATTCCCCAGAGAAAAGCATAGATTTAAAGAGTGGAGAGGAAGGGGATATAAAATGGAAATTAGAAGGAGAGAGCAAAGGGAAAGTTGCCTTCACCCTCAGCTGGCATCCCAATCCTCAGATTGAGGACTCCGTCACCCTCTCTGCCGTCTATGAACCATCACTCATCGTGAAGGAGTTCTCCACCAAACGAGCTATCCACTTCCGTGGCGACAGCTATAATCTGCATCTCCTCCTTGCAAATGATGGATTGGGTAGCGCCCAGAATGTAAACATCTTGATATCCGCTCCTCCTTCCGTCCTCATCAAACCCTCTAAACTTCAGCTCCCCCTCCTCCCTGCCTCATCGCAGGAGGAGCAAACATTTGAGCTTAAGCCACTTCAGGATGGCTTGCATAAGCTGAAGCTGGCTATAACCTGGCAGGGTGGTAAATTGGAGAAGGAGCTGTACCTCGTCGTTAGCAAACATCTCCCCCATTTCAGTTGGGGAAAAGGTGCGAGTATAATGGAAGAGAATGGCGACCTTGTCATTCAGAATGAAAATCTCCGCCTCGTCTTTCCCAAAAACTCCTTTGGTTACGGCGTATTCGCCCTTGATGTGAAGGATATGAGGGCTGGTTATATGCGGATGGCTATATCCCCTTATCTTGCCAATTTGATTTACCGCCGAAGAATTGGCAAGGAGGCAAACGCTTTGCTTTACGCCCAATCATATGAGAAAAAAGAAAAACCCGGAGAAGTTGAGCTGATTTTCCCCCTCAGTTTCAAGGACGACGATGGAGTTCTCTGGAAGATGAGCATTCGTTTTACTGCGAAAAGCGGTCAAAGGAGCATAGATGTTGATTGGGCCCTCTCTGCGGAGCATTCCGTCCAACTCCTCGCCATCCATTGTCCTCGCCTCTACATCGGTGAGGGAGAGTTCGGTTCTGATAAGGATTATGCCCTTTTCCCTGGGCTTTTCTATATGCTCAAGGGAGAAAGCTCCATCTCAACCGAGTTCGGCGACCCACCATTCAACGATCAACATGCTCCCCATCCCTACAAGATTACCGTGCCGATGATGACCCTTGTGAAAGATAAACATCTCGTGGGAATTATGTGGGACCCATTACAGAAATGGGACGGCGTAAATGTATGCCCATCCGCACTCTTCGCCTCTCCTAACTGGTTGGAAGGGCAAGACAATCACCTTTTTGGACTCTTTCTCCCCTCCATCCCACGCTGGGTCAAGGAAAACGAGGAGAAAGCAAGCGAACCCTTCATACTGAATCCCCAGGTTAAGCTCTCACTTCATTACTGGCTTATCGGTGGCTATCCCCTTGATATAACCGATTCATTTGATTTCTATCTTGAGAAATTCGGCATTCCTCCTTTACCCCAAAGGGTCCGCAACTACGATTTGGAGCTCCAGCTCTGTGGATTTCCCGATATTCCACCGCGCTATCTGCGGCTTGTAGGGCAGATAAATTCCCTTGCCCAGCAATGCGCCCTTGATATGTCCACCCAGAGGGAGGATGGAAGCTGGGGATTTAAGATGGACCCCCAGAACACGGAAATGCTGAGAAAATTCAACCCGAAGCGACCGAATCTGGGAGCGGAAGGCGATACCTCAATCGGCACCTGCACATTCCTGAATAGGAGGGCGACCGCTCTGCTAAGGTATACCCGCTTCACCAACAACCAGCTCACCTGGGAAGCTGGGCTGAAAGCACTCAATTATATAACAGACCACTTCACCCGCCCTGAGGGAGCACAAACCTGGGAAATCCCCCTCCATGCCCCTGACATACTCGCCTCGGCAAACGGCGTTCTTCTCTACCTTGAGGCTTATAAACTTACGGGAGATAAGGAATATCTCAAGCGAGCCATATTCTGGGCGAAAACGGGGCTACCATTCGTCTATGTATGGAACGCTCCCGACCGTCCCAGGATGATGCTCTATGCCACGATCCCCATATTCGGCGTTAGCTTCTACAATGCCGCTCCCTGGTTTGGCACTCCCGTCCAGTGGTGTGGGCTGGATTACGCCTATTCCCTTCTCAAATTGGCTCAATATGATGACAGCTATCCCTGGAAACACATCGCAGAGGGAATAACGCTCTGCGCTATGCAAATGCAAACGACAGAGGGCGAACATAAAGGTGGCTATCCCGATTCCGTCAACTTGATGACATACACGAAGAGCGACCCCGGTATGCTTAACCCTGCTGGAATAGCGAGGAATGTCTATATCCTGCGCAATCCAGAGGAAGACCCGCAAGATAATTCCTTCTTCCTTTTATTCCAGAATAACCTGAAGATTATGGTCAACTCCGAAGCACCCTCAATAAATGCTAAGCTGGATGGCGATAACCTGCTCCTCACCCTTAAGTCACCACGCTCAATCCCAGGGAAGCCCATCTCAACCTATACAACCGTTGCCCCAATCGAGCGCCCGATAAGAGTTCTTAGGAATGGTAGGGAAATCTCACAGAATATAGAAGAGGAAGAATGGTGGCGATACGATGAGCGCAATGGCGGTCTGCTTATAATAAAGGTCAAGCACGATGAACCATTCCTCAATCTGAGGATAGAAGGAGTAAAAGCGAAGGAAAACAGGACACCACTCCTCACCGCGAAGCCCGATTGGGAGTTCAATGTTGATAACGACCCAGAGGGCTGGTCGGAAACCCACGACCTCGCTCCCTTCAATGTATCAGGCGGTACCCTTAAGGGAAGGTCTATCGGAGGCGACCCCTATATGGAAAGCCCATTTTTCAGGGTCTCGGCAAACGAGTATCCATATATCTCCTTGCGGATGAAATTCAATCCACTACCACCGGGTGCGGTTCCCGATGCCCAGATATTCTGGGCTAGGGAGGACGAGACATCTATGACCGAGCAAAAGAGCATCCATTTCCCCATTATAGCTGATGGCGAATGGCATACATATAATGTCAGGGTGGCTGATTCTCCCGAGTGGAAAGGAACGATAGTGCAAATCAGGCTTGACCCTGGAAGTGGAACCGGAATCCAATTCGAAATAGATTGGATCAGGTTAAGCCCTACCCCGCTATGATAGATGTTTGGGGTCGGGTATTGACATTCTTAAAATTTGAAAATATAAAAAAAATAAAAGCATATGGACTATTCTAAAAGGGTAAAGTCAAATGATTATGAAGATAGGTCATATCTCTCTGCTGTGGAGGCAGCTAAGTATCTAAATATATCGGTTAAAGCCCTACATGAGTTGGTCAAAAGAAAAGTTATCAGAACACAAATCGCTGCAAGCGGACAGATGCGATTTGACCTGAAAGAGCTAAAAAGATACGAAGCCGAGCTAAATCTCCAGCGAAAAAGAGAAATTGAAAGCAAAAATGACGAATACATAATTGAGCTAAATGGGACCGTTCAAAAGCTTTTCGTTAAGAACGCGATGAAAATGGAGAACCTTGCTGATGAGAGCGTTCATCTTATGATTACATCTCCTCCCTATTTCAACACCAAAATGTATTCCCGAGAACCTATTGAAAATGATTTGGGAAACATCCACGATTTGAACGAGTGGCTGGAGAAGATATCCGAAGTTTGGAAAGAGGTTTTCCGCGTACTACAATCTGGAAGGAAAGCCTTCATTAACATTATGAATCTTCCCGTTAGATTGAAAAATGGAAGTTTCAGAACTCTGAATTTAGTGGGTTGGACGATAGACATCTGCGAGAAAATCGGGTTTATCTTCAAAAGGGATATAATATGGCACAAAACGAACTCCGTAAGAGCTCCTTTCGGGACATATCCATATCCGGGCGGTATTCTGCTAAATAACGCTCACGAATTTATCCTTGAATTCGAGAAACCAGAAAAAGAAGGGAAAGATAAGTATGGACACTTAACAAAGGAACAGAAAGAGCAATCCAAATTAGATAAAGAATTCTGGCTCACAATAAAGAAAAGCGATGTCTGGATAATGAAACCCCAAGGGAGTGGCGATAGAAGAAACCATGTTGCCCCTTTCCCTTATGAGCTTCCCTACAGGTTAATTAAGGCTTATTCCTACATAGGAGAAACTGTTCTTGACCCATTCGTGGGTTCCGGAACAACTCTCCTAGCAGCAGCGGATTTAGGGAGAAATGGCATAGGCTACGAGATAAATCCCGAAATAGCTATGGAGGCTTTTAAAAATTTAAAAAACTATCAGACAAAGCTTCTTTAGTAAACTATGAATTATCAAGACGCAAGGGAGATATACGCGCAATCCTCTGATATAAAGTCCCGAACTTACTTAGAGTATCGTAAGGATATGAAAAGAAAAGCCATTGCGGAATTAGAAGTTCTGCCGTGGTTGGAGGAAAAATTGCGAGAATTAAACCCCAATAAACAAATAACAGTACGCAAATCGGGCGGAGATAGATTTTTATGGTTTTTAAGAAAGGGAGGAATTACAAGGGAACCCGATTTTATAGCGGAGATAGATGGCCAAATTGTAGAATTTGAGTTCCAGTATGCAGATAAAGAGGATTTAAAATTTTATGATTTTAAGATTTCCAAGATAGTGAAAAGGAAACATCATACTGTTAAACCCATAGAAGGTAAGTTTTTCATATACATCCACAAACCTTTGCTTAAATACGCGATAATTACACCAAAATGGATAATGGAAAACGGTATAAGGGGATTCGTGGAAGCTTGGAGAAGTGAAGCATTTAGAGTACCTAAGGAAAAATTTGAAGAAATACTTCTCCCCGATAAGAAATTGGAAAAAGTTTGTTATATGATAGATGTCAAAAACTTCATTTTGGAATTTCAACATCAATTAATTGATATTCTCAAGCAAAAGCTTTCCAAACTTCTTCAAAGTGTAATCGATCAAGAGAAAATCCTTAAAATGATACCGCGGGATTTAGAGAGCTTTTTCGAAATTTGTTTCATATTGGATAATCTAAATAAAATTCCAGAAAACATACAAACTTGGTTCCTAAAGGCTTTATCTTACAGTACTAAAGAATCTCATAGTTTAGAAAATGTGGCAAAGATCGTCTACTGTCTTGATTTTCTCTATTCAAAAATAACACTCCAACAATACGAACTATCCCAATTAATTAAGTCTATTGAATTGTTGCTGAAGAAAGTTAATGGTTTTTATAAAGGAGATGGATTTTATTCCTCCTCATCATATTCGAACCCGATAGAGGAAACCAGATATGCTTTATTTTCTATAAATCTGCTGGAAGATTTAATCCAAAGATATTTTGTTCTATTATCCAAATTTTCACCCCGAAGAAAAAGTAGAGCCTATTAGGAAAATTTACCAAAATGTGAAGGATATAGAAAAAGTTTACGAAGCGCTTCTCCACACCAACAACGCAGATTTTTCATAGAGAATTTCATCCTTAGAGGGATAAAATTTAACTCTTATCTGAAACTAAAAGGTTGGCAAAAAGATGGCTTGGGGGTATAATCAATTCAGTGTATATCCCAGGACTACAAAAGGGGTGACTCTTATGCCCACCAAGTTTGTCTTCGTCACCGGAGGCGTCGTTTCCTCCATCGGTAAGGGTATCACTTGCGCCTCTCTGGGAAGACTTCTCAAAGCGAGAGGCTTCAAGGTTGCCCTCCTGAAAATAGACCCTTATATAAATGTAGACGCCGGAACTATGAATCCCTTCCAACACGGGGAGGTCTTCGTCACAAAAGACGGTGCGGAAACAGACCTCGACCTCGGTCATTATGAGCGATTCACCGATGTAGATACTACCCGCTCGTCCAACCTCACAACTGGAGCAATTTATGAGGCAGTTATCAGAAAAGAACGAAGGGGCGATTACCTCGGAGCCTGCGTCCAAGTCATACCCCATATAACAGACGAGATTAAATCAAGGATCTGGGCAGTGGCGAGAGAAACAGGCGCGGATATCGTCATCGTTGAGATTGGAGGAACAGTCGGCGATATTGAGGGACAACACTTTCTTGAAGCAATCAGGCAGATGCGTCAGGACGCAGGTCCGGAAAATGTCGTATACATACATGTAACCCTAATCGCCTATGTAGGTCCTTGGGGAGAAGTGAAAACAAAACCAACCCAACATAGCGTAATTAAACTGAGGGAAATGGGCATTCAACCCGATATTCTCGTCTGCCGTTCCAAAACCCCTCTTACTCAGGATATGAAAAAGAAACTTTCCCTCTATTGTAGTGTTAGCGAAGAGGCTGTTATTACTGGTCTTGATACAACAATTATCTACGAAATTCCCCTCCGCTTGGAAAAGGAGGGCTTAGCTAAAGAAGTCCTCAAGAGGCTCAACCTTCCTCAAGTGGAACCCGACCTAAAAGAATGGGAGGATGTTGTAAACAACCTCCTTTCTCCTGAAAAAGAGGTAAAGATAGCTTTGGTTGGCAAATATACACATCTAAAAGATGCATACATCAGCATAGTTGAGGCACTCGTCCACGGTGGGGCGGCAAATAAAGCAAGGGTCAAGATAGAATGGGTTGAATCCTCAGCCCTTGAAGATGAAAACCCTCAGCATTATCTCTTTGATGTGGGTGGGATACTTGTTGCGGGCGGTTTCGGAGTGAGGGGTATAGAAGGAAAGATTAAGGCTATAGAATATGCGAGAAAAAACAAAGTGCCTTTCCTGGGGCTCTGTCTGGGAATGCAATGCGCTGTCATTGAATTTGCCCGCAATGTCTGCGGTCTTGAACAAGCTAATTCCTCTGAATTTAATCCCAATACTCCCTATCCTGTAATAGACCTCCTTCCTGAACAAAGGACAATAAGGAATAAGGGCGGAACAATGAGGTTGGGCGCTTATCCTTGTAAACTTATCAAGGGAACACTTGCTTACGAGTGCTACGGGAAGGAATTGATTTGGGAAAGGCATAGACATAGATACGAATTCAATAACGATTACCGCGAACTACTCCAGAGCAAAGGATTGGTAATTTCGGGCTTATCTCCTGATGGCAACCTTGTGGAGATAATAGAGCTTCCCCGGGAAACCCATCCCTTCTTTATCGGCACCCAATTCCATCCCGAGTTCCAATCCCGCCCAACGGCACCTCATCCTCTCTTCGTCGCTTTCATAAGAGAAGCGATTGCCAAGAGTAGCACACGCCTCGTTGGAGCGGAGAAACTAACCGGCGAGAAGTAATGGCTTGCTGTTTTCAGATAATCCTCTCCATCTTCCTGATGGCAGGGGTCGGCTATCTCCTTAAGAGGGTCGGCTTCTGGGGGCAACCTGAAGGAGCTGTATTCAGCAAAACAGTCCTCTATGTCTGTCTACCCTGTTTCATCCTTCTTGCCCTCGCTGGAGCTAAACTGACCACTGAAGCATTCAGCATCCTTTTCGTATTCTTGGTGGGCTCCCTCTTGAGCGGAATCATCGCCTTCCTTATAACCCGCGTTTTGGAAATACCCAAACCTTCAGCTGGGACTCTTATTCTCGCATCCTCTGTGGGGAATACCGGGTTTCTCGGCTATCCTGTTATTCTTGGCGTTCTGGGGAATAAAGGGCTACCTTGGGCTGCTATTATAGACCAGTTCGGAATGGCTCTCCCCCTGAATACCCTGGGCATAGCGATAGCAACTTATTACGGTTCAGCGGTCACAAATGGCAATAGAGCCCTTGCCCTGCTTAAAAGCCCTCCCTTTATAGCAAGCCTCATCGCCCTTTTCCTGATAGGAAGGCATATCCCCGCTGTCCTCCAGCCTCTTTGGCGTTCTATGGAATTCTTCCGCGATGCCACCGTGCCCCTGATTATGCTCTTTCTCGGCATATCACTTCGCCCTTCAAGCCTGAATAAAAAAATTTTCCCCGTTGCAATAGCCACAATCCTTAAGCTTTTCTTCCAACCAGTGGTGATTTATGCTCTTTCCTTTTACTTCCACCTATCTTCGCTTCCTTTCCAGGTCCTGATTATGCAAGCCTGTATGCCCACAGCCCTTATGACCGTCGTTTTCGCTGAGAACTATAAGCTTGATTTAGAGCTTGCAACTAGCATAGTTTTCTTGACAACTCTGGTTTCTATTATTACAATTCCATTAATGAGTCAGGTGTTGCTATTAAGATGAAAGATTTGAAAGATATTCTGTCGGAACTCAATCCCGAGCAGAAAGAGGCAGTTTTATATAATTCTGGACCGCTCGTCATCTTCGCCGGAGCAGGCTCTGGCAAGACAAAGGTGCTTACTTACAAAGCTGCCTATCTGCTGAGTCAGGGAGTATCTCCTCGCAACATACTTGCCGTCACCTTCACCAATAAAGCGGCAGAGGAGATGCGCTCCCGAATAATTGACTTGGTGGGTGCCGATGCCGACGATATGTGGATTGGCACATTCCATGCCACCTGCGCCCGCATCCTTCGGATTGATGGAGAAGCTATCGGCTTGCCCTCAAACTTCGTCATCCTGGATGAGGACGACCAACTAACGCTTATCAAGGAACTTGTATCACAGCTTTCCCTGAGCGATGAATATTTCCAACCCAAACTCGTCCTCAGCACGATATCCCGTGCCAAGGAGAACCTCGTCGGGGTGCTGGACTTCATCCAATCGGCAAACGGTTTTCTTGAGAAAAAAGTAGCCACGATTTATAAGCTATATGAAGATAAGAAAAAACTCAGCAAAGCTCTTGATTTTGATGACCTTATTTTTTATTGCGTCAGGCTCCTTAGGGAGCGCCAGGATATAAGGGAGAAATGGCAAGACAAGTTTCGTTACATCTTGGTTGATGAATTCCAGGATGTAAATTATGCCCAGTATGAATTGGTCAAATTACTGGGTGATAAATATAGGAACATCTCCATCGTGGGCGATGATGACCAATCTATATATGGATGGCGTGGAGCAGACTTCCGCCTTCTTTTGCAGTTCGAGAAGGATTTTCCCAATGCGAAAGTGATAAAACTTGAAAGGAACTATCGTTCTCCCCAAACCGTGCTCGATGCAGCCTGGTCTGTGATAAAGAACAACAGGATGCGTAAAGCGAAAAGGCTTTGGACGGACAGAGAAGGAGGGGAAAAGATACGCTTTTACGAGGCGGAAAGCCCACAGGATGAAGCGAGGTTCGTCGGGTTGACCATAAGGGAACTCGTCGCAAAAGAGAACAGACGCTACGGTGATTTCGTCATACTTTACCGCGTTAACGCCCAATCAAGAGCTTTTGAAGAGACCCTTATGTCCTTGAACATACCCTATAAGATAATCGGTGGACTCCGCTTCTTTGAGAGAAAAGAAATAAAGGACATCGTCGCCTACCTACGCGTTATAGCTAATCCTGACGACAATTTCTCCCTCCGAAGGATAATAGATACCCCACCAAGGGGCATTGGTCCCGTCACTATGGGGAAGACAGAAGCCCTTGCTTTAGAGGAAGAAGTTTCCCTTTATCAGGCTTTTAAGATATTGATAGAAAGACAAACTCTCCAATCCGCTACTTTGAAAAATGTTGAGCAGTTCCTGAAAATGATTGAGGAGTTGAGAGAAAAAGCCCTATCACTCCCGCCCTCCCGCCTCATAAGGGAAGTTCTGGAGAAAACAGGTTACTGGAAATATATTGATAATGGAACGATAGAAGGAGAGACGAGGAAGGAAAATCTCCAAGAGTTCATAGCCTTTGCCAGGGAATTAGAAGACAAGACACCCCAGGCAGACCTCAACGCCCTATTGGAAAGGGTTTCGCTTCTCACCGACATAGATACATATGAGCAATCGCCCGACGCCGTCACTCTTATGACCCTTCACGCCGCTAAAGGATTGGAGTTCCCCGTCGTCTTCATCGTCGGTCTGGAAGAAGGATTACTTCCCCACTCACGCTCATTGATGAGCGATATGGAAATAGAGGAAGAGAGAAGACTTCTCTATGTGGGTATGACGAGGGCAAAAGATAGGCTTTTTCTTTCACGTTCCTGGAATAGGTCAGCCTACGGCGGAGGTAGACCCTCACGCTTCATCAATGAAATACCCGAGGAACTACTGGAACGCGTCGTCATTACCCCCGCACCCTCCTCCTCTCCTTCCCAGCTTCCCCAGGTTGAAAGGATTGTGGAAAAAGCTACACAAAAAAGGAAACTCCATCTAAAGGTTGGAGACAAGGTTAAGCACGAAAAATTCGGCGAGGGAATGGTCATCCAGGTTGAACAGTTAGAAGACGATGTTATGGTAACGGTCTTCTTCAACGCCGGAGGGGGAAGCAAGAGACTCCTCCTTAGTTTCGCTCCGCTGAAGAAAATTTAGATTTCATTTCCTACAACTAAAACATTCTTTAAGAATATCCAGCTACCTCTACGGTTCTACCTCAACCTACGAATGTCCAAATAGCTAAAAGTAGTGTGTATTACTGCAAAAAGAAATTTAGGGACGCAGGAAAAATCCTGCCGTTTTTATTTCCAACTCTCATTGGGGAAGATTTCCTTTGAAGAAGAATATAGATGGAATTGTAGAAGATGGATTAAACAAATGTCTGAAGCAGTCCCGCTGAGAGTTCAAGGTGTTATAGAATTATACATAGTTATTGACTAATTCTTTCCGATAAACAAAATTAATAAATAAGGAGGCGATGGTTATGACAGAAGAGGAAGCCAAGAAGAGAATAGAAGAATTGAGGAAACTGATAGAATATCATAACTACCGTTACTATGTTCTGGATTCACCGGAAATATCCGACGCAGAATACGATGCACTTATGCGCGAGCTTATGGAGCTTGAGGAAAAATTCCCTCAGTTCATTACCCCCGATTCCCCCACCCAAAGGGTTGGTGCTCCTCCACTTGAGGTCTTCCCAACCTACAGACATCGTGTACCTATGCTTTCCCTTCAGAATGCCTTCAGCGAGGAAGATTTGATTGCTTTTGATAGAAGGATAAAACGATTTCTGGGAATGGATGAGAAGGAAATCATTGAGTATTGTGCTGAGCTCAAGATGGATGGGCTTGCTGTTTCCCTCGTCTACGAGAACGGCATCCTCACTCATGGTGCTACAAGAGGGGATGGCTTTGAAGGCGAAGAGGTTACTCCCAATCTCAAAACAATCCGTTCCATTCCCCTTAGGATAAATATTCCTAATCCTCCAGCGTTCATTGAGGTGAGGGGAGAAGTCATAATGCACAAGAAAGATTTTGAGGAACTTAACAGGCAAAGAGCTGAAATGGGTGAACCGCTTTTCGCCAACCCGCGAAACGCAGCAGCTGGCTCTGTAAGACAATTGGATTCCTCCATCACTGCCCAGAGAAAGCTTGACATCTTCTGCTACGGCATAGGCTACTGCGAGGGATACGAGTTCCAGACCCAATATCAAGTGCTGGAAACATTGCGCAGTTGGGGCTTCAAGGTTAACCCTCATTTCCGCCTTTGTAAAGGAATAGAAGAAGCAATAGAATACTGCAGGGAGTGGACTGAGAAGCATCATGAGTTGCCCTACGAAACCGATGGCACCGTTATAAAAGTCAACTCAATTGCCCTCCAGAACGAATTGGGAACACTCGCTCGTTCCCCTCGCTGGGCTATTGCCTTTAAATTCCCTGCTGAGCAGGGGATAACCCAGATTGAGGATATAATCGTTCAGGTGGGAAGGACCGGAACCCTCACCCCAGTAGCTGTTCTTAAACCTGTGGAAGTAGGTGGCGTCACAATTTCCCGAGCCACCCTTCACAATGAAGACGAGATCAAACGTTTGGGAGTTAAAATTAAGGACTGGGTGGTGGTGCAAAGAGCTGGAGAAGTAATACCTGAAATAGTAGCAGTTGTGACCTCAAGGCGAACGGGTGAGGAAATAGATTTCAAAATGCCCGATAAATGCCCGGTATGTGGTTCCCAAGTAGTAAGACTGCCAGACGAGGTAGCATACAGATGCATAAATTATTCCTGCCCTGCCCAGGTAAAAGAAAGGATATATCATTTTGCCTCAAGGGATGCAATGAATATAGAGGGATTAGGGAAAGAATGGGTGGATAAGTTGGTGGATTCTGGACTTATCAAGGACGCTGCCGACCTCTATTATCTGAAGCTCTGGGACCTTCTCAAACTGGAACGAATGGGCGAGAGGCTGGCAAGAAAGCTTTTGGACAACATAGAAAAATCAAAGAATAACGAATTATACAGGTTGATTTACGCTCTGGGAATTAGGCATGTGGGAGAGAGCACAGCTCGCCTTCTCGCCCAACATTTTGGTTCCCTTGAGAGATTGATGAACGCTTCCCTTGAGGAAATTGCACAAATACCGGGAATCGGACCAGTTGTAGGAGAAAGCATTTACCGCTTCTTCCGGGAACCACATAACAGAGAGTTGATAGAGAAATTGAAGAAAGCAGGAGTCAAGATGACCGAGGAAGAAAAAGTCGGTCCGGAAGAAAAACCTCTTGCTGGACAGCGGATAGTTTTTACCGGCGCACTACGTTCTATGGAACGCAGTAAAGCAGAGGAAATAGTGGCAAAACTCGGTGGTATACCTTCCTCATCAGTGAGTAGAAACACAACTTTGGTCGTGGTCGGCGAAAACCCTGGTTCGAAATATCAGAGAGCTATTGAGCTGGGCATCAAGACAATAAACGAGGAAGAATTTTTGGAAATGATTAGACCCTATGTGGAGGTGTAAGCCACCTTGCCGATTTATGAATACCTCTGCTTGACCTGCAAAAAACGGTTCTCATACCTTATCGGCGTCGTGGCAGATCCCGGACCACTTAAATGCCCTCGCTGTGGCGAGGAAAAGAACCTCAAAAAGCTGATTTCCAGGGTCTCCCGCCTTAGAGACGAGGACGAGATATTCGAATCTCTGACTGACGAAGCGGCACTCTCGGGTATAGATGAGAATGACCCTCGTAGTGTAGCCTCTTTTATGAGAAAGCTGAGCAAGGAGATGGGTGAAGAGGGTGAAGATATGGAGGAATTAATAGAAGCCGTAGAAAGTGGTGAAGATTTAGAAGGAGAAAATCTGGAAACAAGCGAGGAGCTACCAACCGAAACTTAACCTTTCCGCCAACACAAGAGGAAGCCCAGCGGAGATTATGCTTCGCTGGGCTTCCTCTATTGGATACTCTATCCTAAAAATTCTCACTTCTTTCCTCTCATTATCGTAGACAGCAGCACTCGCAAGAGGGATTCCATCCCTTGGTTGCCCAACCGAACCGGGATTTATAAGATAGCGGTAATCATCTTTAATGTTTATAACCACATCACCCCGAAGAGGTATAGTTGCAACCATCATTTCACCCTTTCTCTGAAGAAAAAGGGTGGGAATATGTGTATGCCCGAAGAAAAGAATATGTGTTTTTAAGAGGGAAAAGGTATCCCTTGCCTGGGAAGATGATAAAAGATATTCCTCTATTGGCTCAGAAAGCGAGCCGTGAACAATCGTAAATATTTTCTCCTCATATGTCTCGGGAAGGGCAGAAATGAATTCCCAATTCTCATTTTTCAATTTTTCTGCTGTCCAGATAATCGCCTCAGCGGCGTAAGGATTGAAATAATCAAGGGACATTTTTCCAACCGCTCCCCAATCATGGTTACCAGCAACACAAATCGCCTTCAATTCCCTCACTAGTGCACAACATTCGTTTGGCTGCGCTCCATAGCCCACTATATCCCCAAGACACAAAAATGAATCCACTTCTTTCTTCAACTTAGAGAGGACCGCCTCAAAAGCAGGCAGATTGCTATGGATGTCCGATACGATGCCATATCTCATACATTATGAGATTATATACATATTTGAAGGCGTAATGTCAAAGAAACTCCAGAATTTTCTAACATATTGGACTCCAAGAGAATATGACCTTTACTACACCGCATTTTTAGCGATACCAAATGCTTCTCTTGTAACTTTTGCTCTGGATAATTCAAATATCTTTTTGAATCTCTTCGTAGCGAGACTTCCTCACAAAAGCTCGTCTGGCTTCCTTTCTCTTATGTGTTGCGGTTTTTGATAAAAAGTAGCGAAAATTGCTCTTTCCTACTTTCTCATTTTTTCTTAAAATCAAAACTATGAAAAGACTTTTTCTTCTTGGCTTCCTCTTACTGTCAACCCTGCTTCGGAGCGAGATAGAACTGGGCAGATTCTCCCAAGTACTTGCCAAAAAAGAAGGCTATCTCTGGAACATCCACTACTCTGTTTATGTAGAACGTGGCTTCAAGGTATTTGCAATTGTGCCCAAAAGGGAAAATGACCAGTTCGGCAAATCAGTGTATGCTGGCTTCTTGACCTTACTTATAGATGACCAGTATCTTTTTACCCAATTCCTCAATCCTGAAGATGGAACGGAAATATTGAGCCACAATGATAACCACATCATCGTCGCAAAAAGCGCTTCCAACGAAAATTTCTCCCTGAAAACCTATTGCGAGGTATGGATAGGTTATCCATACCTTCGCTTCTGGGCGGAAATAGAGCCTAAGAAGCAAATGAAAGTTCAGTATGTCCTTGCTGGTTATCCTTGGGCGGGAATGACTGCACCGGCATATTTTAAACTACACGGGAAAGAAGAACAGGAAATAAAAGAGGGATTCATTCTCCAAAATAAAGAGGAATTGCGAAACGGTTATGTCCTTTTCCATTCCCAAGAACCTGTAACTTATCTCTTCTTCTTCACAATCCCTCCAAAAAGCATTTACAAAAACGAAAGCGAGATCAGAATAGCGTTCACTGATACACTAAATCCTGGTCAAAAATATGTCTTGCCACCAATATATTATGCAATACTACCCATCCCTCCTGATGAATTGAAACAGGAAGTCATCACCAAGCTCCAGCGAAGTATCTGCTCACCTCCCGGGAAATCTACAACGCTCTATGGAATAGACAACAACGGTCCCTATATAGAGTACCGTTCAACATTCAGGGAAGAACCCTCTCAATTAAACCTCGCTTCGCTCAAGCTTATTCAAATTCCCCCTACACTCACCGACATTGTTAAAGCAGACTTCTACATTCCCTCCTTATTCGGAGATGTAGGATATATTGAGGGAGACTCCATACGCATTCACCTTCCCCAACCTCCTAATCTCTCCAAACTCACAATTAACTTCCCCTCTCTACCTGATACCGAAATGAGAACTATAGAAAAACATCTTCAGGATATACTTTCCCATCAAAATCCGGATGGAACATTCACATTCTCCCGCGGAAGACCCTTCTACGATGGCTTGACAGCATCCGCCCTTATCCAGCTCTACCCAATTCTTAAATCGCCTCTAAAAGAACGAGTTGCCCAGGCTGTGAGAAAGTGTCTTGACCACTGGTGGGATAAGCTGGAGAGGGATGAAAAAACTGGTATCTACTGGTTCCCCGAACCACCCCCCTCAATCCCACAAGTGGATTATCCCGAGATTACCTCCACACTGCTTTACCCTACCGCTGCCTATATAAAGCTGGTTGATGAAAGCTATATTGTAAGGATACTTGGTAAGGCAAAGCTTATCGCAAAAACCCTCCCACCTGCCTACGACTGGACCGGCTCAGCATATGCCTTTCCGGGTCCCGACTTCTTCCATATAATCGTTGAATCCACAGTTGGCGGTTATCTCTCTTATGCCTGTTTATATCATCTTTTTAATATGGCAGGGGAAAAAGAACTTTCAACCGAATTCCTTGCAAGAGCAAGCTTTGCTTTCAAAGCAATGGCTATTTATAAGCACAAACCCGAATATGGCGAGGACAATATCGTCTCAGAAATTAAATGGGACAGCTTCAAGATAAAAATTGAAATACCCTGGGACTACACGATGTACACCTGGTTCTCCTTCGTCCCCTTATGGTGGCTTCCCAAAGAGGATATTTACAATCTCTGGAATATCCTCCAAAAACAAGAGTGGTGGCGATATTATGAGAAAAGCGCCCAAAGGGCTTATGATTACGCCGACTTGATAGCAATTCACAGGTTTAAAAAGGAGGATTGGCGAAAATACTTTAAAGAATTCGCCGATAAGCCTTTTGCCTACGATTATTTCGACGCCACACCCGTATTTACCGTAATAGCTTACCCCTGGCTTAAAGTTAAAGAAGATTGAACCCCGACTAATCACCCCTTTGCTTTTCATTAAAGAATGGTGTAGGTCTTTTCCCCAATAAAATTTTGAAACTTTTGTTGCAACTTGACTTGCCAATGCTATTATAAAGTGTTATTATATATAGCGGAATAAAAATGATAAGGAGGTGTTAATAAAGACAATGGCAAAAGCAGTAGGAATAGACCTCGGAACGACTAACTCGGTGCTTGCCGTTCTTGAAGGCGGCGAGCCTGAGGTTATCGTAAACTCTGAAGGTAGCCGCCTAACCCCCTCGGTAGTCGCCTTCACCAAAAACGGAGAAAGGTTAGTCGGTGCTCCTGCCAAAAGGCAGGCGGTAATCAATCCTGAAAATACGATATATTCCATAAAGAGATTTATGGGAAGGCGATACGAGGAGGTTGAGGTGGAGCGCCAACGCGTTCCCTACAAGGTCGTAAGGGGACCTAAAGGTGAAGCGAGAGTCTACATACCAGCAGCTGGACGGGATTTCACCCCTGAAGAGATATCCGCTATGATACTACGGAAGCTCAAGGAAGATGCGGAGAAGTATCTCGGAGAAGAAATCAAGGAAGCAGTGATCACTGTTCCCGCTTACTTCAACGATGCCCAGCGGACTGCCACAAAAAACGCTGGCGAAATAGCTGGTCTCAAAGTCCTCAGAATAATCAACGAGCCTACCGCCGCAGCAATGGCATATGGCTACGGCAAAGGAAAAAGCGGAAAGATACTTGTCTGGGACTTAGGGGGTGGAACTTTTGATGTCTCTATCTTAGAGGTGGGTGAAGGTGTCTACGAGGTGCTTGCCACGGCTGGCGACACTCATCTCGGAGGAGATGATTTTGACGAACGAATAGCTAACTATCTCGCCGACGAATTTATGAAACAACACGGGATTGACCTTCGCAAAGACCCTCAGGCACTTCAGCGCCTGATAGAAGCTGCCGAGAAAGCGAAGGTGGAGCTCTCTTCCCTCACGCAAACCATAATCAATCTTCCATTCATCACCGCCGATGCTTCCGGACCTAAGCATTTGGATATGGTGCTCACGAGGGCTAAGTTCGAGGAATTGACTGCTGACCTCGTAGAGCGCTGTATAGGTCCCTTCGAGAGAGCCCTCTCCGATGCAGGTTTGAAGCCATCCGACCTTGATGATGTTATCCTCGTTGGCGGAGCTACAAGGATGCCCGCTATTCAGAACCTCGTCCGTCGCCTCGTCGGCAAAGAACCTCGCCGCGATATAAACCCCGATGAGGTGGTAGCGATGGGCGCGGCTATCCAGGCGGGCGTCTTAAAGGGTGAACTTAAGGACATCGTCCTTATAGATGTCATACCCATCACCCTCGGCGTTGAGACACTGGGCGGCGTCTTCACGCCCATCATTGAGCGCAACACCGCCATTCCCGTCCGTAAAAGCGAGATATTCACCACTGCTGCGGACGGGCAGACAACGGTGGAAATCCATGTCCTTCAAGGCGAGAGACCTTTAGCTAAGGATAACCGCTCTCTCGGCAGATTCCACCTCACTGGGATTCCACCCGCTCCTCGCGGGGTTCCCCAGATAGAGGTAACCTTTGATGTAGACGCCAACGGTATCCTCAATGTAACGGCAAAAGACCTCGCCACGGGTAATCAGCAGTCCATCACCATAACCGGCTCAACAAACCTGACGAAAGAAGAAATCGATAGGATGATAAAGGAAGCAGAAGCTCACGCAGAGGAAGATAGACGCCGCAAGGAGGAAATAGACCTCCGCAATAATGCCGACAGCCTCCTCTACACAGTGCAAAAGACTATAGACCAACTTGGCGATAAATTGCCTCAAAGCGAGAAAGAGGAGGTTACCAGAGCTATGGACGAGCTACGAGAAGCACTCAAAGGGCAAGACATAAACCTTATCCGACAGAAGATGGATAATCTGCAAAGAATTTCCTTCAGGATTTCCCAAATCCTCTATCAGCAAACTACTTCCCAGCCTGGCGCACAAGCGGCAGGTGGAGGAACTACTCCGCCACCATCTGGTGATGGTGGCGTCATAGACGCCGACTATAAGGAAGAATAATTTGGGGGTGATGAGGGATGCCCCGCAAAAGAAATCTCCAAAAATCTCAGGGAAAGGAGGTGAGAAGTATGGGACTTATGAGATGGAGACCCTTCGAGGAGCTTATGTCCCTCAGGAGGGAAATGGAGCGCCTCTTCGACGAGATTTTTGAGCGCCGTCCCATACGCCGCGAGGAGTTCCATCCTCTCACCGATATAGTTGAGACGGAGAACGAGTTCATCGTTAAGATGGAGCTTCCCGGCATCAACCCCGACGATGTGGAGATAACCCTCCACGGCGACACCCTGACCATCCGCGGCGAGAAGAAGGAGGAGCAGCGCAGCGAGAAGGAGAACTACCTCCGCCTCGAGCGCTGCTACGGCTCCTTCCAGCGCTCCTTCACCCTCGGCGTCCCCGTCAAGGCAGACGAGGTGAAGGCCACCTTCAAGGATGGCATCCTGGAGGTCAGGGTGCCTAAAGCCGAGGAGGCAAAACCCAAACCTATTAAAATAAAAGTAGAGAAGTGAAATCAATTTGTCAACACCAGGGGGCATCCCTCGCCCCTCTTGCGAGGTGAAGTAGAATGGAAGAAAAAAAGGAAGTAAAAGAACACTGGACAAAAAGGTGGAAGCGAGAAATGGAAGAAACTAAAGCTGAACTGGAAAAATATAAATCGGAATTAGAGGAGTATAAGGACGCTCTCCTCCGTCTACGTGCTGATTTTGAAAATTACAAACGGAGGAGCGCCCGCCACTTTGAGGAGGTAGGTGAATTCGCCAAATCCGAGCTCCTCAAGCGCTTCCTTCCAATCATAGATAACTTCGAAAGAGCCCTCTCTTATGAGGATAACCCCTATGCTCAGGGTATGCAGATGATTTATAAACAATTGATGGATTTCCTCCAAAAGGAAGGGGTGGTAAGAATGGAAGTTGTGGGGAAGGAATTCGACCCCAATCTCCATGAGGCAGTAGCTTGGGTGGATAGCCAGGATAAAGATGGTATAATTGTAGAGGAACTACTCGCTGGTTACACTTACAAAGGAAAATTATTACGTCCTGCTAAGGTAAAAGTAGCAAGGAAGGAAGGAGATGCCCAAAGTAATGGCTAAGGACTATTATCAGATTCTCGGGGTCCCTCGCAATGCCTCCCAGGAGGAGATTAAGAAGGCGTTCAGACGCCTTGCCCGCCAATATCATCCCGATGTCAATCCCTCCAAGGAGGCACAGGAAAAATTTAAAGAAATAAACGAAGCTTATCAGGTCCTATCTGACCCCGAGAAAAGACGCCTCTACGATACCTATGGCGAACATTGGCAGGAATTCCAGAGATCAGGAGCTTACTCCTCAAATGTTGGCTCTACCGTTGGCTTTGACTTCGACCCATTTGCTGATTTTGGAATAGGTGATATCTTCGATACCATATTCGGCACGACAACCCGCACAGCAGAAGAAAGAGACCTTGATATAGAAACCCAATTGGAGATAGAACTTGAAGATACCTATATGGGAACTACCAAAAAAATTCAAATTCCAAGAGAAGAAATCTGCCCAACCTGTTCAGGTACTGGGGCTCGCCCCAATGGAAGGGTGGGCACTTGCCCTACCTGTGGGGGCAGAGGAAGGGTAAGGGTTGGCTTTTCCTTTTTCTCGAGCGAGAGCATATGCCCGGACTGTAAAGGTTCTGGTAGGAAAGTGATAGACCCCTGTAGGGATTGCGGTGGCTCAGGCTTGATAAGAACTATCAAAACAATTGAAGTAAAGATTCCAAAAGGCGTGGATACAGGTATACGCCTGAGATTAAGAGGAGAAGGACACTCCTCCCCCACTGGAAGGAAGGGTGATCTATATGTTTATCTGGTTGTACGCCCCCACCCTGTTTTCAAGCGTCAAGGGGATGACCTCTATGTAGAGGTACCCGTCGCCTTTTATGAGGCTGGTCTCGGCGCAGAAATTGAAATCCCAACTTTGGATGGAAAAACCGTCAAATTCAACATACCTTCAGGAACCCAATCTGGTCAGATATTCCGCCTCGCTGGCAAGGGTATGCCTCGCCTCAACGGGCAGGGCTATGGAAATCTTTATGCCACCGTTAAGATAGTACTCCCACGCACTTTAGGAATCAGGGATAAACAGTTGCTGGAGGAATTCCGTAAGCTTCATACGGAAAACCCAAGAGCTGAACTTTTCAGGCAGGCGATGAGATATGGCAAGACAAGATAAAGATAGGGAGGAACCTTTCTTCTTTATCGGAATGGTGGCTAAAATAACTAAATGCCACCCCCACACACTTCGCCTTTACGAACAGATGGGGTTCGTTAAACCCCTACGGAAGGGTGGAAAGAGGGTCTATTCTCTTCGGGATATCGCAAGGATAAAAGTAATAAGGACACTTACCCAGGATTTTGGGGTAAACCTGGCGGGAGTGGAGATAATCCTCAATCTTATGGACAAAATCAGAGAATTGGAAAGTAAACTTCAAGAAAAACCAACTATAATACTTGAACAGGAAGGTGATGAGAAATGATTGACAGATTTACTGAAAGAGCCAAGGAGGTTCTTTACACTGCTCAGAAAATAATGGAGAGATTTAACCACAATCAAATGGATACCGAACACATCCTGCTCGCTCTCCTTGAACATCCGGAAGGTTTGGCGAGCAGGATAATCAGCAAGGCTGGCCTCAATCCCGACCAAATAAAAAGACAATTAGAGGAAGCTTTATCCCGCTTTCCAAAAGTATATGGACCTGCTTCAACTCAGATATATCTAACTCCCCAAGCAAAACATGCCCTTGATTTGGCATGGGAAGAGGCACAACGTCTCAAAGATGAATATATAGGAATAGAACACCTATTAATTGGTATCCTGAAGGAAGCAGAGGGAGGAGCGGGAAGAATTCTTCGTCGTTTAGGCTTGGACGAGCAGAAACTATATCAAGCTCTGCGCGAGATAAGGGGAAGCCACCGGGTTCAGGACGAGTTCGCCGAAGGAAGATATGCTTCTCTTGAGCGATTTGGCAGGGATATAACACAGCTCGCCCGTGAAGGAAAACTCGACCCTGTTATCGGAAGGGATGAGGAGATAGAGAGAGTTATCCAAATTCTTTCCCGGAGGACGAAAAACAACCCAGTCCTAATCGGTGAAGCAGGCGTCGGTAAAACCGCTATCGTGGAAGGATTGGCTCAGAGAATAGTCAAAGGTGATGTGCCAGAACCTCTGAAGGGAAAGAGAATAATTCAGCTGGATATGGGCGCTCTACTCGCCGGCTCAAAATACAGAGGAGAATTTGAGGAAAGGCTTAAGGGCGTCTTGGACGAGGTAAAAGCTTCACAGGGGGATATTATCCTCTTTATAGATGAGCTCCATACAGTTGTAGGTGCGGGAGCAGCAGAAGGTGCCATTGACGCAAGCAATATGATGAAACCAGCCCTTGCCAGGGGTGAGCTGCGTTGTATTGGAGCGACAACACTTGATGAATATAGAAAATATATAGAAAAGGACCCTGCTCTGGAAAGGAGATTCCAACCAGTATTTGTATCCGAACCAAGCGTCGAGCAAACGGTGGAAATTCTCAAAGGTCTGAGAGATAAATATGAAGCTCATCACAATGTCAAGATAAGTGACGAAGCGCTGGAATCCGCAGCGAAATTATCAGCACGCTACATCTCGGACCGTTTCCTTCCAGATAAAGCTATAGATGTTATGGATGAAGCGGCTTCAAAGGTCAGGATGAAGATATACTCTATGCCTCCTCACTTGAAGGAAATGAAGGAACAGCTTGATAAATTGGCGAGAGATGGTCAAGAAGCCGTTGCAAGCCGGGAATATGAAAGAGCAGCAAAGATTAGGGATGAATACGATGCACTCTATCAGAAATTCAGCGAAGAAAAGGAAAAATGGGAGCGGGAAACAGGAGTAAATAATGTTGTTGGACCGGAGGATGTTGCAGAGGTTGTTTCTCGTTGGACGGGCATTCCATTATCCCGTCTGATTGAGGATGAGAAGGATAAGTTGGCGAGATTAGAGGAAATCATCCATCAAAGGTTAATAGACCAGGAGGAAGCGGTGAAAGCGGTGGCTGAAGCAATCAGGCGGGCACGCGCTGGTCTTAAAGATCCCAACCGCCCGATAGGCTCTTTCCTTTTCCTTGGTCCAACAGGTGTTGGGAAGACGGAGCTGGCAAAGACATTGGCGGAATTCCTTTTCGGCGACGAAAGCGCCCTATTGAGAATAGATATGAGCGAATATCAGGAGAAGCACACCGTGTCTCGCCTCGTAGGAGCACCTCCAGGCTATGTCGGCTATGAGGAAGGTGGTCAGTTGACGGAGCCTGTCCGCCGTCGCCCTTACAGGGTGATCCTCTTTGACGAGATAGAGAAAGCACATCCCGATGTCCTGAATATCCTGCTTCAGATTCTTGATGATGGACGCCTCACCGACGCCTCCGGACGCACCGTTGATTTCCGCAACACTGTCATAATTATGACCTCCAACATTGGTAGTTCCTACCTCGCTTCTATTCCCTTAGTCGAAGACTTCTTCCAAAAAGCAAAGGAGAGAGTACTGGAGGAATTGCATAGAACCCTACGACCTGAACTGCTTAATCGCATAGACGAAATCATCGTCTTCCGCCCATTAAGCCACGAACATATCCGCCAAATCGTTGACCTCTTTATCTCCCGCATAAATAAGCAACTGATGGAGAACAACATCAAGCTAATCGTCAGCGATAAAGCTAAGGATTTCTTGGCAGAAAAGGGCTATGACCCTTCCTTTGGTGCTCGCCCTCTGAGAAGAACAATTCAAAGGCTTATAGAAAATCCCCTATCCAACGCCATCCTCAAGGGCGAGTTCAAGCCCGGTGACACCGTTTATGCCGATGTTCAAGATGGCGAAATAGTCCTGAGCCTCTACCTTGAACCACTTAGACAGCAATCAACAGAAGAGGCTGAAACGGAAAAAACCGATACGGAAAAGGACGATAAAGAAGAAAAATAGCGTCTTTCCTCAAAAATAAATTGCTTTGAAAGCTTGTTCCATTTATTCATTGTTATACCTCCTTACCTTTATTTGATATGCTTTGTCAAGTCTTTTCTCCAACATCTCAATCCGTTCTGATAGTTCAAATAAGTCTATATTAGCTCTCATTGCCTTTAGTTTTTCCTTCGTCTCCTCCGGCACCTCGGAAAGTTCTAACACCCTATTGTATGGCGTGTTGATGTCTTTTTGCACTCTTACCTTATCACCTTCCCTTACCTTGCCCTTTGTCTTTATCGTAGGAGTGAAAATGTTGTGCCTCAAGCTTAGCAGATAAAGAAGTGCTCTGAGTATCTCACCTTCTTCTTCGGAATCATATCGTCGCCACCCTGTATAACGCCTAACAAGTGACCAATTCTTGCTCTCCACATAGGGAGCATCATTCTTTCGATAGGGACGAGAACGCCTAAACTTTA
>JACIXQ010000159.1 GCA_014360465.1 bacterium | reverse complement strand
TTTCCCTCGCTCCTCAAATAACAATAGTATCTCCCCAATCTGGAACGGTTCTCGTCTCCTCGGCTGTTTCAATAAAAGCCTCCATTCAAGATAGAGGCGGTAAAACGAAAGCTCCGAGTGGCATTCAAAAAGTCGAATTCTTCGTTGACGATGTCAAATTAGGCGAAGTCCCGGGAAATTCACAGATATCGGGCACTTATGAATGCCCGACTCCCTGGAATACAGATGGTCTGAAGCCTGGCTCAACCCATATCATCAGGGTAAGGGCAACGGATAACTTAGGGCAATCATCCGACGCTACCCTCCAAGTTATTTTGAGTGCAGAATGGACAATCTTGATTTACGCTGACGCTCACAACGACCTGGGGCAAGCCCTCCTAAATCATCTAAATGACTTGATTACCTATCTTCCCTCCACCAAAGGGGTTAACATCCTGATTTTGGCTGGTCTGCCAAACGGAGATTCCGTTATTTGGCTTCATAATGGAACTCAGACGCTTTCTCCTTTACCGAACTTCATCGATTTCGGCGACCCCTCCACCCTTTCCAACTTCATCCTTTCAAGCATTCAAGCTTTCCCAGCGAAAAAATATCTTCTCCATCTATGGGACCACGGAAGTGGATGGAGAAAAAGGGCGAAAAACCAAGGAACGAGGGATATATGCTTTGATGAAATATTCAACGACGATGGGCTGACGATTCCAGAGCTAAAACAAGCCTTGCAGACGGTGGTAAACAAAATCGGCAGGAAGATAGATTTGCTGTTTCTCAATGCCTGTGTTATGGGTGCGATAGAGGTTGATTACGAATTGAAGGACCTCGTGAGCTATTGTGTTTCTTCTGAAGCCAACTTTCTTGATGCTCCGCTTTGGGGCGAAGCTTATAGCAAGCTTGTTTCCAACCCAGCGATGTCGCCTGCTGACCTCGGAATCACTATAGCGGATACATACTATAAGCAGGCGCAGGGACAATCATTCGCAACGATAGCTGTTAAGGATTATTCCAGGATAGATAATATAGCCAACGACATCTACTATTTCGCCCACTATTTGAGGGACTGCCTTCCCACCTATGCGAATAGGATAATGGATTTAAGAGATCAGACCACCCGTTTCCAGCCATTTGAGAATGTAGCCCCATACTACATAGACCTCTATGAATTTGCCTATCTTGTTGCCAACAATACATCCTATGACAAACTCAAAACATCCGCCCAAAACCTGATGAACGATATAAAGGTTTCAACGCTTCTCTGCAAATTCTTCGGTGTCAAAAGTGCTCAAGGATACTCAATATTTTTCCCTTCCCCAACAGATTGGGATCCAAATTGGCAGGATGCTTTGAATAAATATTCATCCCTGGACTTTGTCAAAGCTGATTCCGGACAAGAATGGATAAGGTTTCTCGTGGAGGAATTGCAATCCCTTGGAAAAGGGGCGAGGGTAAAATCACCTCAAGTGATGAGATAAGTATAACTTGGGCTTGCCCGTTACGGGCAAGCCCAAGTTTTCCTTTTAAAAAATTCATTTTGAGAAACTCTATCCTATTTGGGAATAAGCTTTATCCTCAAGACTTCTCCGAAGCGGGCTCTTCCTTCTGCTTCCATATAAAGCTTTATCTCCTTCTCTTCGTTCACTGCTGCCAGTTTGAAAGTAGC
>JACIXQ010000158.1 GCA_014360465.1 bacterium | reverse complement strand
CAAGCGGGTGAAAAGGCCACCAGGTAAAACGATATCTCATCAAGCCAAGGAAAAGGGTAAATATTGCCCCGATGGCTGAATATCCGAAACGATATGGGTTTTTCTGGGTTGAAACATTGAGCCAGGATGCCAATTCTCTGAAACCCCAGACTCCGCTCTCAACCCTCCATCTATCAGCTTTGGCCGACCCAGCACCATTGTGATAATAGAGATATAAGGTAGTAATTACTGCTACTATAACACAGGCTATGATTGATAGCCAAACTCCAAGGGTAATAAGCCAGCCCTTCTTTCCTTCTGTAGGACTGAACCTCAATACCTCAACTTCTGAAGGCATTATGTAGCCACGACCATCAACTTCCATAAATTTCAAAGCTGACAAAATTGTGAGATTTCTCTCGCCTGCTCCCTCAACTCCAAGTGCGGAGACAGCTATATTGCTTGGATGGTCAGGAACATGAACCCAAGTGAGTCCTCCTTCCGCTCTCATTCGGGATAAAACGAGCGAGAATATGAGGAATATGAAGATAAAAAATAGGGAAAAACCTATGGATAAGCCGGCTCTCTTTAACCAAACCAAAAGGACCACGAGCGAGAAAATGATTCCCCAGAAGGCGGTCTTATAGGAAAGGGGTTCGGCTGAATCGTCTATTTCCTTTCTACCTATCGCTTTGAGGAAAACATCCTTTAAATGCTCCCTTGCAGACCAAAGTAGCAATGCGAAGATGATGAGAAAGGCACCAAGAGATTGCTCTTCCAGTCCCGGAAAGCGAGCCCAGAAACCACTTTCCCTTCCCGCACTGAATGCCATAGCAGAACCCAGCACAAGCTCAAATTTTCCTAAAATGTAGAAAAACCAGCAGCTGAAGGCGACTTCAGCTGACACAATATATGCCAATCCGAGAATTGATGGGTAAAGGCTGATTTCCAGCCATTGCATCGCATTCCAGGGTGGTTGAGGGAAAAATCGCATCAGGTTATTGTGAAGAAGCACGAGGGGAGGGATAGAAGGTTTTATATGGTAGATGCCGTATGATATTTGAGAAAGCATTGCAAGGAACATCCCTGTTAACGTGAGGGGATGGCGGATGAAAGAATTGAAGAAATGTCCTTCCTCAGGTTCTCTCAGCATTTCCAGAGGAACTATAACAAGGGGGAAGGTGAGCTTTTCCCTTTCCACCCATTGTTTACGAAATATCACTCCGACGCACCAGAAGAAGAAATAAAGCGTGAGACTGAATATCAGCCAGTTAATAAGAGGGACTGCCCAGTCTTTCCAAGGTATTTTCCCGCCACCATCAAAGAACAATCTAATCGCTTCCTCATTCTGTAAGTAAAGATACTTGGGCAAATAACGGAGGAATTTATCCCAGTGGAGCTCAATTTTGGAAAAATATTTCAGATCCCCAATGCTGGGAATGAGAAATTGAACAAGTCCAAACGAGGAGAAGGGTGCAGACACCATTGCCATAGCATAGATAGCTATCAGTTCGCCAGATGACAAGGCTTTATGGGGAAAATATTTCCTTATGAACCCATTGATGATGAGAATAATAAAAAGAAGGAACATAACGCCGATTGGAGGAGGAGGGATTGCATAATCGCAGGTCCAGTTGAAGACTTCAACGAATGGGCAAAGGAAACCCATAAGGGCGGACAGAAGAACACCGAAAAGAAGGGAACGAGGGGTTAGTTTGAACCCCATAACTATCTATTCCCCAATTTTTTTAGTAGTTCTTTTACATCATCCCGAGATGGTTCTAATTCAAGAAATTTTTCAAGATATTTTTTACCCTCCTCAAATCTTCTCTGCTTTATGCACAATTTCCCTAAAAG
>JACIXQ010000157.1 GCA_014360465.1 bacterium | reverse complement strand
TTTGTAATCATCCCACCAGGCAGGATATCTACAGGGAGATTTGGGGTTCAACCTCTTCTTAAATTCTTCCCAATCCTCCCTATTCTTAATTGGATAATCAAGCCAAAGGGGCATAGAAAGTTCGGGTTTATCAAGGAATATCTTCTTTACTGTTCCATCGGAATCTCTAATAACCTGTGTTTTTTCTTTTTCATCAACTTCCAGAGTCTCCACCTCAAATGGGGGCACAAGCCCAAGATTTATTGGCACAACCTCGTATCTATCAAAGCCAAAATAATGGACGATATGTACATCCTTTGGCATTCCTTCCTCTTGCCAGCGAAGGATAGTCTCGTGCCAAAACCACTGAGGCACGAGAAAAGCTCTGTCTGGATTACCAAATCTTGCCGTTTCCAAATAACGTTCCCTGTAATTCATAATCGTAAATCTCTCCTTTCATTTTTTAATCTCTATTATTATAGACTCCGTATTTTCTACCAGCATTATACATTGCCCAGAAATTTTGCAAAGGGGTTTCAGGAGCTACATTATTCCCCTCACAGAATATCCATCTTCCCCCTTCCATTACACCTGATTGGCAAATCCGCTTCGTCTCTTTTTCAATTTCGGTTATTGTTCCCCTCCTTAAAAGCTCTGGATGCAAATTACCTCTTAGAAGAACATCAGGTCCGAGCTCTCTCCTTGCAAGTCCCAGGTCGGTCGGAAAACCGAGGTCAAAGGTATCAACATTCAATTCCTCTTTGATTATTTTGAGGTGTCTTTGGACCTTTCCACAGAGGTGGATAGCATTGGGTCCACCCTTGGAGAATGTAGAAATAAGCCTTTTATGATAGGGTAGAACGAATTCCATATATTGCTTTGTGGAAAGCAATTCAATTGAATCATCTGCGAAGCCCCAGCTTTGAACAGGATACTCCCAATTCATCAAATCCCAAACAGCTTTTATCCTAACGATTGTAGCCTCGGTTATGAAATTCATAAGCCTGTGAACGAAATCTGGGTCCTCATAAAGTGCTATGCATAGCTCTGTTGCCCCAAGCAAAGCAGCTGCAACTGTGAAAGGACCATCAGTTCCAGCCCCCGGGGGATATACACTCTCACCAACTGGTATTCCTTCAAACTCTGTTTCTTTAACTTTATTTTTCAAATAAAAGAAAATTTCCATTCCTTTGCCCATCCAATTGTCATTCAAAGGGTCTGGAATACCACTTTCCATTAGTTCTTCGATTTTTCCCCTTGGAAGAGGAGCAGCATATGGAACATCCCCTTCAGGAAACACAACATTATTTCCCAACCAACCAGCTTCGTAAAAATTCTGGAGGTCAACATATACGCCTCCCCAATTATCCTCTGGATAACCCATCTCCATATCCTGGGGAACATTTAGTCTTATCCATTTCCTCGTTTTCAGCTGAACCTCCAACATAATATCGGGGTCTTTTATATATTGTTCAAATGTATAACCTTCCACATTGAGCCATGAAGTTAACAAATAGAAACGGGGGTTGAAATTGAAAACAATTGGAACACGGTAAGGCTTCCTTTTGTAAAAGGCATCCCAGACTTCTCTTACTTCTTCGTTGTGTCTTTTATAATCTATCGTCTCTTTCAACCCCAAATTCCTCCTTTATTTTAGAAGGGATGACCGATGCTAAAATGAGTTCTTGGACCTTCTGAACCTATAGCATAATCAAGTCTTATTGGTCCAAGAGGTGTCTCAAATCTTAGACCGAGTCCTACACCGAGGTGGGGAGAAAACTTGCTTTCCGTTGAGTACTTCCCTCCCCAGGCAGAACCACAGTCAACGAATACCGCTCCATAAAAAGCCTTCTCCAGAGGGATCCTCC
>JACIXQ010000156.1 GCA_014360465.1 bacterium | reverse complement strand
GAAGCGATTTCCTTCTACAAGAGTGCTAAAGTGAGCAACCCTTCCTCAGACGAGGTTGATAAAAAGATAGGTAAGACCGCTTTGCGAATAGCGGAGGAAAGGGGAGAATTTGAGCTAAAAACCGTTCCAATACAAAAATTTCCCGAAGTCTCCGGTCTTCTTTCCCTTTTATTTGCCGGGCTGGGACAATTTTATAACGGCGATATCGGGAAGGGTATTGCTGGTGTTCTTCTTTCAACGCTTTTCCTCGCTGTTCCCTTCATTTTTAAGCAGCCTTGGTTTATCCTTTTATGGGTTTTTCTCAACTTCGGTTTCGCCCTGGAAGCTTATCATACAGCTAAGAGGATGACTAAAAAGGGGAACGGTTCCTGAATCAATAGAGTTTTATCGGTAAGAGGGGAATTTTCAGACCTCTCCCCCTTTTGAGAGGGTTACCTTTGAGCAAAGGGAAAAGAGATGCGGGAAAGATAGTTGACCTGCCATAACGCCGGGCTAAATCATCTATTACCTCGTAGAGCTTGGATATCTTCTCCGCTTTAGTTGACCCATCAAATATGCTTGGTTGGAAGCCCGATTTTGAGATTAAATCAAGAAGAATGACGCCTGTTTGGCGATAAAGGGCGCCTTCCTCAAATACCTCCTCAAATGCCTCCCTGAGAAGGGGAAGGATATCCACGGGATAGGCAGAAGGAGAGGAGAGCTTTATCTCCATTCCCAGCGTGTGGAAATCCTGCTTCCGCAGGAAGAAGATGACCTTTTTGGCGAGGAATCCGAACTTCCGCGCCTTGAAACAAGCTTTTTCCAGATTAAGGGAAAGATGGGCGAAAACGAGGTTTTTGTCCTCAGTTGGTGGGAAGGTGAGGGCTTTGCTAATAGATTTATAGGTGTTTTTTGGCTCGGGATTTACGGGATAGACGCTCGTACCTCGCAATTCCAGCCATATCTCATAGAAAGGTTTGGAGAAATGTTTTTTGATAAATTCCTCAGGTTTCTTGGCATAGTCAAGAGCGGTCTTTATTCCCAGTTTCTCACAGAAGGACGCGGTGTTGGGTCCTATACCCCATACCTCAGATATAGGTAAATCCTTGAGATAAAGGTGGATTTCCCTTCCAGGGATGACGGTTAAGCCGTCTGGTTTTTTATGTTTTGAGGCGATTTTTGCCAGAACCTTTGTCAGACTTATTCCCACCGAGACGGTGATGCCCAGTTCCCTTTTTATTCTCTCCTTGATGCGGAGACCGATTTCTTCGTAGGAGGCATGCATTGGTCTTCTCAGACCCGTGATGTCAACGAAAGCTTCATCTATGGAGTATTCCTCAACTATAGGTGAAAAGCTTCGCAGAATCTCAAACATCCGCAGGGAAAACAGGCTATATTTCTCGTAGTCTGAATTGAGCACGATTACATCGGGGAATTTTCTTCTCACCTCACCTATTAACATTCCTCTTTGCACACCCAGCGCTTTAGCCTCGTAGCTCGCGGCAGTGACGATTCCTCTTTCCTTACCCACGACTATTGGTTTTCCTCGCAATTCAGGATTGACAGCTTGTTCGCAAGAGGCGAAGAAGGCGTCGGCATCAAGATGGAGAATGGCTTTCGGCAATCCTTGAATTGATATGGGACGCTCTATACTCATCTGTATTTCCTCACCACCCCGACAACGACGCCGAAAATTTTAAGGCTTTCCATTGGCTTAATAGGAGGGAAATGGGAATTAGCGGGGACGAGAAGTATCTCCTCCCCCTGTTTGTGGAAATATTTCATCGTCCATTCGCCATCCACCTCGGCTATAACGATGTCACCATTCTTTGGGGTAAGCCCTCTCTCTACCAATACGAAATCGCCTGGCAGAATCCCCGCCTCTATCATAGATTCACCATAGACCTTGATGAGATAGG
>JACIXQ010000155.1 GCA_014360465.1 bacterium | reverse complement strand
TTCTTACACCTCCTTTTAGAAGGTTTGTTATAGGAATAAATTGTAGGGGATGATTGCCTCTTGTCATCATTATTATTGAGGAAACTACCCCTTTTCGAGTAAATTATTTTTGAGGAAGAGCGTCTCCTTGACCCTGACCTTTTTCAGCCGTAAAATTTCCTTTACTATGGAACTCTTGAATAGATTGGCAAATGGTGAAATCCTCATCTGCGATGGCGCTATGGGCACGCTCCTCCAGGAAAGAGGTCTTCCTCTCGGGGTTCCTCCAGAGGAATGGAACCTCTCCCATCCGGAAATCGTAGCCCAAATCCATCGGGATTACCTGTCCGCAGGCGCAGAAATCGTTGAAACGAATACATTCGGTGGCAACCGCCTGAAACTTTCCCTATCCAACCTCGCTGACCAAGTGGAGAGAATCAACAGGGAAGCCGTGCGGATAGCCAGGGAAGCCGTCGGTGATAAAGCATATGTCGCTCTATCAGTTGGTCCAACGGGAAGGTTGCTTGAACCTTGGGGTGACCTCCCTTTTGAAACCGCACTGGCAGCCTACAAGGAGCAGATAGGTTTTGCCTTGAAGGAGAACCCCGACCTGGTCATCCTTGAAACCTTCTCTGATTTGCAGGAGATAAAGGCGGGCGTCCTCGCCAGTCAAGAGCTCGGCATCCTTACAATTTGCACTATGACATTTGAATCTTCTGGACGCACGATTATGGGGGTTTCCCCGGAAAAGGCGATTGAGGAGCTTTCCAATCTTGGCGTCAAAATCATCGGGACTAACTGCGGAACCGGTCCCGAGGATATGCTTAAAGTCGTTGAGATATTTGCCAAGAATCGTCCAGATGGTGTTTTCCTCATAGCCCAGCCGAACGCTGGCGTGCCCAAACTCGTCGGCGGTAAGACCGTCTTTGATGCAACTCCCGAGCTTATGGCAGAATACGCCAAGAAATATGTTGGGTTGGGCGTGAACATCGTGGGCGCCTGTTGCGGAAGCACACCTGCACATATAAAGGCGATTAGAGAAACAGTCAAGGGATGAAAGCAATCATCCTGGCTGGTGGGGAAGGTAAAAGGCTGAGACCTCTGACCAGCACCATCCCCAAAGTATCTCTTCCCATCTGCAATAAGCCGATTATCTACCACCTGCTTTCCTCCCTTGCCAAACAGAAAATCATAGATAGTGTGGTGCTCAGCTTAGGATATCTTGGGGAAAAGGTCTTAAATTCCTTGTCTAAGTATCAGTTTAATTTGTCGTTGAATTATTTCTTTGAACGAGAACCCCTTGATACTGGAGGGGCGACGAAGTTTGCCGCATCCCAGATAGATGGAGATTTCTTCCTGATAAATGGTGATATAATCTGCGATGTGGATTACTCGGATATGTATACTTTTCACAAAAGGAAAAAAGCCGATGTGACGATTTTAACTGTAAAAGTAGAGGATATAGCTCCTTTCGGAAGCATTCAGTTTGATGGTTTTTTCAGGGTAAGGGAGTTCAGGGAGAAAGTGGAGGAACATAGGAGCGGTTTCGTCAATGGCGCCATTTATCTAATGAATAGAAAGAGCTTAAGTTATTTCCCTCCTGGTAAATGCTCACTGGAAAAGGAAGTTTTCCCACTTCTTCTATCCAAAGGAGCGAAAATCTATTCCTTTCTTTATTTTGGCTATTGGATGGATGTTGGCGATAGAAACCGCTATATCCAGATACATAAGGATGCGCTTGAGGGCATAACGCCATTGGAATGTCCTACATCCATCTGTAAGAAGGAGGGAATAGAGGTTATCCAACCCATTCTCATAGGGGAGAATTGTTCGCTTGGTAAGGGAGCGCGGTTGGGCGCCTATGCTGTTCTTGGCGATGGAGTGGAGATAGGGGAAGGTGCTGTAGTTGAGGAGAGCATTGTTCTTTCTGGGGCGAGGATTGGTAAAAGAAGCAAGGTGATTCGCTCAATAGTGGGAGAGAAGGCATTTGTTGCCGATGGCGCTATTGTAGAGGAAACGATAGTGGGGTAAGAGGATAGGTTTATTATTGCCGATTATTTATGAATGGGGGCGTCCCTTTCGGGACGCCCCCTCATTTAATGAATATCATCAATATTCTACCTCTATTTTGTTCTTGTCTTTCGCT
>JACIXQ010000154.1 GCA_014360465.1 bacterium | reverse complement strand
TATCTGTGAGCATTAAAATCTATTGACTATTATTTTATTATTTTGTTTAGAATTTTTAAAAATAAAATGCTTGCCTAAGTTTGAACATTTTGTATAATTGCTTTGAGAAATTATAAAAAATTGGGCTTGCCGGAAGGAAAACCTTATGGTAAGCTTATTAAGCAACAAGTTTATTATACTCTTTTTAAGGGTGATTGGCGATGAGAGGAAGATTTGCAGGAGTATTCTTTATTCTAACGATTTTTTCTTTGCTTTCTCTATTTTTAATTAGCGGTGCAAAACCTACCGTTCCGATTGAAGAACTACCCCTTGAAGGTATTGTCTCCCAGCCTGCTTTTTCACCCAAGGACACGAATTCTATCGCCTGCTTCGTTTCTCTTAAAGAAAAAACCCAGATTACCCTTCTTGATTTATCCCGTTCGCGAAAGCAAGGAAAAACGCTATTTTCCTCGTCCGAGAGTGGTGTTTACCCCAACCTTTCATATGGCATCCATTGGTCCCCGCAAGGCGAATATCTTCTATTTCTTGCAAACTCCACCCCAAAACCCGTTTCATTAGTACCCGCAGGCGCTATCTGGCTAATGAGTATACCATCTGGTAAAGCAAGAGCAATCACTAAAGGCGAGGACTTTTTCTCGCCTGCCTTTTCTCCCGATGGAAAGTTCATAGCCGCTCTTCAGGGAACTCCATCTCTTGCTAACCTTTGGATTTACGATATAAGCCAGAACAAGTGGAAAAAGATGCTTGAAGGTCTAAAAGCGAACTGTCTGACTTGGGAGAAAGGAGGTAGAAAAATCTATGTGGGTGGGGACGAGGGAATTTATGAGGTCAATTTGGATGGTTCTAAACCCGATGCTCGGTTTCATCCCCACGACAAACATATAGTATCCCTCAGCTCGTTCGTCGAAGGGGCATTGATAGCCACTGTTCTCTCTAAAGACGCCTTTTTCTCTCCTGACCTGCTTCCCATCAAGGGAGCAGATATAGAAATGCTTGCAATTACTGATGGTGAATTGAAGGGAGTCCAGATAACAACCAATGGTGCTTCCCACCTTCCCGCGGTCTCCCCCAAGGGATTGCTTTTATACATAAAGAACATTCCCTTGCTTGACGATAAGGGAGTTCTGCGAGGAGTGATAAGCACCATCTGGGAGGCGAGTAAAGGTGAGATTATCGTTCCCTATTGTGATGGGGATAGCAAACCATCTATTTCGCCCGATAGCAAGCTTTTAGCCTTTACAAAAGAGGGGAAACTATGTATAGCAAATATTGAAAGATTTGCCTCTGCTTTTGAAGCTGGGGAAGCAGAGGATAAGGAGTTAGCGGAGAAGGTCAATTGGATGAAGCAGATTGGATTGGCGATTATGATGTATTGTCAGGATTGGGACGAGAATTGGCCACTTGCTGAGAATTTGGAAGAAGGGCTCTTCCCATATCTTAAAAATGAGAACCTCAAATCCATTCTTTCTGACCCCCATTTCCACTATCAAACCCTTCCACCCCTTGCCTATCTCTCTTCTCCTTCTGAGACAGTAATTGCCATCTGGGAAGTTTCCCCCGATGTGGATATCAGGATTTTTGCGGATGGACATGTGGCGCTATTTAAGAAAAAAGAGAAAGGAGGGGAGTAGCTTGGAATGAAGAGAAGATGGCTAATCATAATCATCCTGGTGCTCATCATAATTTGCCTACTGTTTATTATAAAATCGATTGGGAAAATCCTAATGACGGGAGAACATAGACCAATGCAAGTAAGCGGTCCGATTTTGCCGAAGGCTGAAACACAGGTGGAGAAACCATCTGGTTGGAGAACCCCGACCATTCCATCGCAAGTTCGGGAGGGAGAAGAAAGGACCTCAACTGGAGAAGGATTTATCAAGGGTTTAAAGGCGTTCCAGAAAGAAATGACAGGAGTAATGGAGAGAGCAAAGAGGGAGGAAGAAATTGTCGATAAGCTAAACAAGATGAAATTTATAGGATTGGCTATGATGATGTATGTTGAGGATTGGGATGGATATTATCCCCCGAAGGAAAAATTGTCCTGGTGTTTGATGCCCTACCTCAAGGACCAATCATTTTATGATGTTTTCGCCCATCCCGATTTCCACTATACTCCTCCACCTCCTCTGAAGAAAATGAAAGAACCAGCAGAAATA
>JACIXQ010000153.1 GCA_014360465.1 bacterium | reverse complement strand
GTTCATAACTCCTGATTTCAAGTATGCATTGACCCTTTATCCCGATTACAGCGACATTGAGGCAGTTTATGAAAGCATAGACATATCTTATACGGAGAGATGGTTACCAGATAAAAGACCTTTTTTCACCGAGGGTAGCGAATATTTTGGTCCCCTTTACTCTCGCAGAATAGATAAATTTGATTTAGGTTTAAAGGCGTTTGGACAAGCGGGAAAGAGCCAAATTGGTTTTCTCAACTGCATTCGTTTTGACTCTTTCAGGAATGACACCGTTTTAAATTACAACTATAACTTCACCCATCAATACTCAATGGGCGTGATGCTACAGAGCAGATACGAGAAAAGCCATCGTAATATTTTGATAGCTGGAGGTGGAGGGGGAGGAACGAGCAACTTTGGTTATGGTGTTTCCTATGCAATATCGCTTACGGAGCCTGGTAAAGATGGTTTTCTATATAACTTGAGTATGTGGCAGCGTGTGGGAGAGAGGGGTGGATTTTTCGCAAATTACACGGCGTTAAGTCCCGATTTCTGGGCTGATTTACAGCTCATAGATATAACCGGGGTAAAGGCAACGAATATTGGTTTTTACTATTCCGGCGTATCGCCCAGGGGAAAGAAATGGTGGGAATCTTATGTATGGGAAATGTCCTACGGGCGTGCCAACTACTGGTCAGGGGGATGCAAAGCAGAGAACAAAGGAGGCAGTTTCTCTATTGGTTTAAGGGGTGACATATCTCTGGGGATAAGCAGAAACATTTCATTCTTTGAGCCTTTCCGAGACCACTTCACGACTATTTCCTTTGGTATTGGTTCGCCTGAGAAAAAATACTTTTTCAGTTCAAGTTATGGAAAGGGGATAAGAACAAACTCACCATATAAGTTCGCATCGGGAGGTATTTGGCGACAGCTTCTAAAGGATAAGTTGAATATCGGTCTCAATTTTGAGAAAAGATGGGTAGGAGTTGGAAGTGGATGGTTTAGCGCTCAACAAATTTGGGGTTCCATTTCCTATGATATTGGTAAGGATTTTTGGATTGTCATCAGGCTTTATCAACTTCAAGATACCGATAAACATCACAATATCAGCGCAGTTATAAGGAGAAAAGGAGAAAGAAAAGGGGATTTCTATTTTGTCCTGGGAGACCCACTGGGAACAGACTTTAAGGAAAGAATGGCAATAAAGTATATTATGCCGTGGTAGGGGCTTAATTTTTTTTAAATTAGTGAAAATTATTTGCCTTTAGGTTTTTTGATTATAAAATATTGAGTTTAGTATGTTTTGGACCAAATTCACCCGCGTCATCCTCATTATATTGATTTTTTCTTCCTTATCGCATCTATTTTCTAAAGAGATAAGACTGAAGAAAGTGTCTCAACCTCCTCGCCTTGATGGGTTATTTGATGACGATTGCTGGAAGGAGGTTGAATGGATAGATGATTTCGTTCAGTCAGAGCCAATAAGGAAAGCCCTTCCTTCGGAAAAGACGGAATTCAAGGTTGTTTTATGGGATTCTACTTTATTCTTTGCTGTCAAGTGCTATGACTCTCATCCCAAAGATATAACTGCTCTTCAGAAAAAAAGGGATGGGGATATGCGTTCTGATGATACTTTTGAAATAAAAATAGACACCTATCTTGATAGGAGGAACTTCTATGCCTTTCGTTTCAACGCCATAGGAACGAAGCAAGACCGGAAGTGGGGTAATTGGGATTGGGATGGTGACTGGGATGTAGTGGCGAGGATGACCGATGAGGGTTGGGCGGCAGAGGTGAGGATATCGCTTATACCTTTAGCTTTTCCCCGTCGTGGTGAGGGTTATTTTGGGATAAATTTTGAGAGGCGGATAAGGCGGTTAAGGGAGGAGAATTTGTGGTCATTCACGATGGATGTTCCTGGGCGTGTAGATGATTTTGGTTTGATAGGACCGATAGATTTTTCATCAATACCTTTCAATTCTCGCTTGGAGAAGTTTTTATATGGGGTAGGTGGATTTGGGGCTGATACCAACTGGCATATGGGGTTGGATGCTCACAAGTTCATAACTCCTGATTTCAAGTATGCATTGACCCTTTATCCCGATTACAGCGACATTGAGGCAGTTTATGAAAGCATAGACATATCTTATACGGAGAGATGGTTACCAGATAAAAGACCTTTTT
>JACIXQ010000152.1 GCA_014360465.1 bacterium | reverse complement strand
GAAGGTCATTCCCAAATTGGAGGAATTGCGGAGGAGAACTGTTCGCTTAGTCAACAGCATAGTTCAGTTGGATGCACCTCATTCATTCAAGGAAGCCGCCCTATTCAATCTCACTTCCCTTCGCACTCACACCTGCTTCAGGATAGAGGATGGCACATTTTTGGGATTTGAGGGATGTGGAGGAACGGGCGGATGTTGTCTCGGCTCCTGCACCCATGTATGGAACTACGAACAGGCAACCTATTCCCTTTTTCCCGACCTCCATCGCAGTATGATAGAGAGCCATCTTAAATACGGAGTAACTGAGAACGGTGGCGAGCATTTTCGCATCACCCTACCATTTGACAAACAAACCTTCAATGGAGCGGCTGCCGATGGGCAGATGGGCTTAATCGTCCGCTGCTATATGCAATCCCTGAAGGCCAATCCCGATTGGCTTAAGCGATGGTATCCAAAGATAAAGTCTATGATGGAATTTTGCTGGCTACCGGGTGGCTGGGATGCCGATAAGGATGGGGTTATGGAGGGTGTTCAGCACAATACCTATGATGTGGAGTTCTTCGGACCAAATGCTATGTGTCAAAGCTACTATCTTGCCGCGCTCTCCGCGATGGAGAGAATGGCGGAGAAGGTAGGAGATGATGAGTTCGCCAATACCTGTAGGGAGTTGAGGGAGAAGGGAAGCAAGTGGATGGATGAGAATTTGTTCAATGGTAGGTATTACATCCAGAAGATAGAGCCTCCGAAGGGAGAGGTTCTGCCGATGACGGCGCTGAGCGGTGAATATCAGAATCCCAATCCCCGCTTTCAGGTCGGGAATGGTTGTCTCATAGACCAGTTGGTTGGTCAATACAAGGCGAATCGGGCGGGATTGGGCGATTTATTGGACCGCGAGCATATCCGCACGGCGTTGAAACATATATTCCAATATAATTTCCGGAAGAACTTCAGGGACCATTACAACAATATGAGGACATTCGCACAAGGAGATGAGAGCGGGACTTTGATTTGCACCTGGCCTGATGGCGATAGACCCGAAGCGCCCCTTTCCTATTGGAGTGAGTGTATGACGGGGTTTGAGTATCAGCTTGCTGTTTTGCTTTTGGATTATGGATTTAAGAAAGAGGCGGAGATTGTGGCGAAGGCGGTGCGAGATAGACACAATGGGGCAAATCGCAATCCCTTCAACGAGCCCGAGTGCGGTAGCTACTACGCCCGAGCGATGGCAAGCTGGGCTCTCCTCGAAGCCTGGAAACCCGGTTGGCAACCCGAGAGGTGAAAAACTTACATTTTAGCTATAGACCGAGCATTTCCCGCCCCTTCTCGGTAATCTCCCATATCCCCAGAGGAGAATCTTTCTTTAGAGCTCCTATCTGAACAAGGTATTTTCTACACCATTTGGCAGTATTTACCCAGCGAATTTGTCCGCTCTTAGGGAGGCGTCCATAATCAATCTCAGTCAGAATTCCCTTCATCTTCTCTTCTACTTTCTTTAAAACTTCTTTCGTTGGAGCCCTTCCTCCTAACTCAACAAGGGACTCAAGGATTGGTATGCGAAATTCACTTTCAGGTGTGCGTTTTCCTTTCGGTGCTCTGCCCACTGGGCTCGGTCCTTCTTCCTGGTATCCACCAAATAGGCTATGCCATTCTTTCTTTAACTCTTCGCCCTTGTCTTTAAAAGCCTCTAATTCCCTTCCCACCTCGCTTATTTTTTGCGCTCTCTCCTAATTCCCCTCCTCAAAAGCCTTTTTCCCTTCCTCTTTTAAAAGTTCCTTGGCTTTTCCTATCTTATCAAGCTCCAAAGCTGTGGTAAATTCATCTGGCTTCATCTCTTTACTCTCCTTTCTAATAAATTTCTCTCTATAAACCTCACATTATCCTCCAAAAACCTGTGACACTCTTTGTAGTCAGGATGGAGCCTTGCCACGAATTGCCAAAATCCCTTTGTATGTCTCTTGTATAGGATATGGGCTACCTCGTGAGCAACGATGTATTCTATGACCCTTCTTGGGAAAAGAATGGCGTTTATCTTCACCAAAATCCTATTTCCCTCCAGCTTCGCCACCCTCCTCCGCCTTCCATCTATCCTCTCAACCACCCTGAAATCCAAATCCCCATAGATTTCAATCCCTTTTCTCTTCATCTCCCCAAGTATCTCAACGAGCAAGGTATAGAGCAATCCAGCAAGAAATTCCCGTATCACCTCATCCGCTGGTCTTTTGTTCCTCCCCACAACCAAAATACCCTCCATCAATTCTATATATTCCTCTTCCGAATCCCTCACTTCAAT
>JACIXQ010000151.1 GCA_014360465.1 bacterium | reverse complement strand
AAGTGCCTGCGGTTTGTGGAACTACCATTTAAGTAAGGCGAACTAACTCTATTTGATCTCGGGGATTGACTTGCTGGAAGCGAAGGAAAGGGATAAAACGATTGCTTAAAAGTTATTTCGCACCAAATCTAATATTATACTGACTATTTTAGGAAAGACGAAAGAAAATCACAATTTATAAGTAAATATTGCCAGTATTATCGCAAGTAAGGCGATACTTATGGAAATACCCCAAATGATTCCCTTTTTTATTTCCCTTAAAAAGTTTCTTTTCCTTCTTTTCTTTTTCTTCTCACAACTGGTTTTGCTTCTTCTACTGGGGTGTGATTACTATCCCAGTGATCAAATTCTCTGCTCAACTTCTCTTGCCTCCTTTAATAATTTGATTATATTTCCTTTTGTCAGTTTTCTAAAGAGTTGCTCTCCCCAACGCTTGCGGAGCAATAAAAGAGCATCTCGGTAATTTTCCATCCCTTCTGGTGAGTGTGAATCGCTAGCAATGATATCAACGAAAGACCACTCAAGTAGCTTTTCTGCGGACTTTTTTACTTCTTTTCCCAATACACCCAAAAGGGAGCTTCCATTTATCTGGAAAAGAAGACCCATATTCTTAAGATGCTCCAATCTGTTCCTATCGCGAGCAAGGGCAAGATTTCTTTCCGGATGGGCAAGGACTGGGATGAATCGTTTCAAGTGAAGTTTGAAGATAAGTTGTTCCAACCCCGCCAAGCTACCAATAGTTGGGGTGTCCAGAAGGATAAGCCTTCCTGTGGGTATTAATTGTCCATTTTCAAGCAAGTTAGGTGCTTCAAGCAGGGGTGTTTCCGCTCCAATATATATACTGATTTTCGGTGATAATAACTCAATAGCTTCTTTGATTTTGTCTTTGCTGATTATCTCTCCCTGCCAAATGAGATGAGGAGTGGCAACTATTTCAGTTATACCTATTTCTTTAGCTCTTTCTAACATCTCCTGCGCTTCCTCTACAGAGGAAGGACCATCATCAAGATTTGGAAGTATATGACAATGTATATCTATTATTGTCTCATTTAGACTGTTCACTTCTTAGTTATGTAGGTAATGTAATATAGTATTGAGAAAATAGGCAGATAACGAGACCATTCGATCTGCTTTTTGGCGGGAATGGTAATTATATCGTTGTTTTTAATCTCTATGTTTTGTGATGGGTCGCGGGATGCTTTGCGAAGGTCAATTAGAATCTGTTTTGATGTTCCCTCGGTTTGTCTTGTAATCGTTATTCTTCGTTCCTCGGCTGTTGCCCTTAATCCCCCAGCTAAAGCCAGGACTTCCAAAAGGTGTGAGTTAGAAGGTGGGACAAGATATATGCCGGGCTTGTTAACTTCACCGAGGATGACGACTTTTATATTCCCTTTAGGGACATAGATGATGTCTCCAGGCTCAAGAGTAAGCTGTTCGGAGTTAGCCATTTCGGGCTTTGTTAGGTCGATATTTATAGTCTTCCCTTCCCTGTTAATTGTGATATTTGATATATCTGCATTCTCTGTGAAACCTCCACACCTTGCAATGACCTCCATCAGCTTGGCTCCTTGGAATAAAATGACCTCGCCAGGGATTCTAACTTCACCAATTACTGTCACCACAGCTGTGGGGACGACTATCGTATCTCCAGGATTTAGCTTTATATCTTCTCCTCCTGCGAGGATTTGTTTAAGATTTATTTTTTCCTTTTGCCCCTCTTTGTTGATGAGGAGTATAGCAGTAATATCGGCTTGGGGAGTAGTACCACCAGCCAGGGCGATCGCTTCCCTTAATCCTACCCCAGGGACGAGGTCATATTCTCCCGCCTTAGCTACCTCTCCCAAAATGTAAAATTTGTTGAAACTGAACTTCACTATGGAGACAGCCACTTTGGGCTCCTTTATAAATTCCTTTAATCTCTCGGTCAATTTATTCACTAATTCTTGAGTTGTCAAACCCACTATTTCTATCTCTCCGATTAAAGGGTAGGTTATCTTGCCATCTGGAGGGACGACTACCTGTTTGGATAGGTTGGGTTCTCCCCAAACGGTGATGTCAATGACATCGGAGGGAGATATCTTGTATGGTTCCACAGCCCATAAAAATCCGCATATGAAAATTGCGAGGGACAAAATCAAAAGGAATTTCTTCAACAAATAACACCTCCTGTACCTCGTTATGTATCATAAGCAATTCTATCTTAATTGAAAAAATAAAATAAGTCAACAAATTATCTGCAAAATGCAATTTTTTATGGTAATTTAAAAAGTGTGAAAAGTTAATTCTGCTTTCCTGTGTGTTA
>JACIXQ010000150.1 GCA_014360465.1 bacterium | reverse complement strand
TCCGCCTCCTTCTTAAATCCATAATCCAAAAGCAAAACAGCAAGCTGATACTCAAACCCCGTCATACACTCACTCCAATAGGAAAGGGGCGCCTCTGGTCTATCGCCATCCGGCCAGGTGCAAATCAAAGTCCCACTCTCATCTCCTTGCGCGAATGTCCTCATATTGTTGTAATGGTCCCTGAAGTTCTTCCGGAAATTGTACTGGAATATATGTATCAACGCCGTGCGGATGTGCTCGCGGTCCAATAAATCGCCCAGTCCTGCCCGATTCGCCTTGTATTGACCAACCAACTGGTCTATGAGACAACCATTCCCGACTTGAAAGCGTGGATTGGAATTCTGATATTCACCGGTCAGCGCCGTCATCGGCAGAACCTCTCCCTTCGGCGGCTCTATCTTCTGGATGTAATACCTACCATTGAACAAATTCTCATCCATCCACTTGCTCCCTTTTTCCCTCAACTCCCTACAAGTCTTGGCGAACTCATCATCTCCTACCTTCTCCGCCATCTTCTCCATCGCAGCGAGCGCGGCAAGATAGTAGCTTTGACACATCGCATTTGGTCCGAAGAACTCCACATCATAGGTATTGTGCTGAACACCTTCCATAACCCCATCTTTATCAGCATCCCAGCCACCCGGTAGCCAGCAGAATTCCATCATAGACTTTATCTTAGGATACCATCGCTTCAACCAATCGGGATTTTCCTTCAGGGATTGCATATAGCAGCGGACAATTAAGCCCATCTGCCCATCGGCAGCCGCTCCATTGAAGGTTTGTTTGTCAAATGGTAGGGTGATGCGAAAATGCTCGCCACCGTTCTCTGTTACTCCGTATTTAAGATGGCTCTCTATCATACTGCGATGGAGGTCGGGAAAGAGGGAATAGGTTGCCTGTTCGTAGTTCCATACATGGGTGCAGGAGCCAAGACAACATCCGCCCGTTCCTCCACATCCCTCAAATCCCAAAAATGTGCCATCCTCTATTCTGAAGCAGGTGTGAGTGCGAAGGGAAGTGAGATTGAATAGGGCAGCTTCCTTGAATGAATGAGGTGCATCCAACTGAACTATGCTGTTGACGAAGCGAATTGTTCTCCTCCGCAATTCCTCCAATTTGGGGATGACCTTCCTTGCCACATCCACTGCATCCTCATAAATCGTGGCGTAGTAGTTCCTCACGATTGGATTATCGCCTTCCCCTCCCGACCACCAACCAATCTCCCTCAAATCCCGATAGGGGAAATGCCAGGTTATCAGGAAGCGAACCCATTTAGTCTCTTTGGGAGAAAGCGAGAAAAGGCAAGATAGGGAACTGTCCCAGGTATCCTGGGGACTGGGAGGGCAGGGCTTATCGGGTTCATCATCCTCAATGTATCCCTTCTCCATTATCTCGTCTATTATGCCGAGGACCTCACCGCCCCAGGGGCGGTCCCTGAACTTCCAGCGCCTCGCTACCTTCACATCTTTCCCATCGCAGAGGATTGCAATTGTGCCCCAGCGAGGATTTCGTTCCTCCCTCGCCTTGGAGAAAAACATCCCTTTCCAGCCAAGAACCTCCAACTTCTCGGTGATATTATCCTTGAGGTCAACTGCTATCCCGTCGCAACCGACGAAATTGGTCAAAAGGAATGTAAGGGAACATTCAAGGGGAGATGATGTGAGATTCTTCAATGTTATCGTTATCAACCCCATCGGGATGCTGGAGGAATCGGTATCGCCTGGGATGAGAGGATTGAATGCCTCTATAGCTACAGAGACGGGTGTATACTCGTCCTCAAGGAGAGCTCTTCCGAAGGGATATGTAGCTTCAAAGCCCTTTGGCTTCATTCTGGGGATTCCAGCCATATGCTGGGGGGCTCCGAAATCAGCTGATAGTCCTTCCGTTAGGTCGCCTTCCAGGATACGCATTTTTCTCTCGTTGCCTTGCTTCGTCCAGAGGACGAAGTGAGAGTAAAGGGGACGCCAGCCTCTATGAGGTCTGTTCATCAATTGCCAGTCAATGAGCTGACCTTTGCCACCCAAACAGAAGAAGCCCGTCCCTATTCCGCCCACTGGCATTGCGATTTCTCGTAGATGGTTTACATCATAGCGGGATAAAACGAACCATTCGGAGCCTTCCATTTTGTTCTTACCTCCTTTAGAAAGAGTGGTTGAAAAAATTAAGGTTGAACATAGTAGGAAGAAAGTAAATATGAAATTCTTTCCCATAACAAGATTCACCTTTTTAAATCCTATAATCACAGAGAGTTGAGTCAAGATTAATAATAAGAAATTTGAAGATGCAGGAAATTAAACTTTCTGTTTCAATCTCA
>JACIXQ010000015.1 GCA_014360465.1 bacterium | reverse complement strand
CAAGGGAAAAGTGGCGCCTATCTTTTAAAATGAAAGTCATTGCTCCTCCCATTTTATCAATTTTCCCTTACCTTTACCATACCAACAGGATTGGGATGAAACCCTTCCTATATGGAATTATCCCTGTCGTGGTGGACCGGTTGGCGCATTAATGTGGACAGAGCAGCTTCACCCCTATGTTAAAAATTGGAACGTCTACCAATGCCCGAGCGCTGGAAATGGTTGGGGTTGGAATGCAAGTTGTTACCCAGGAATTGCAGGAAGACCTCAAAACAATGTAAGATGTGATTATGGATATAACCAACTTTTTTTGGACAACGGAGATGTTTGGTTCCGATGTGCTGTTGGCGCGGCAAAAATTGCTAAAATGACAGCACCAGCTGAAACTGTGGTTATTGCTGATAGTTGGGTGTCTTTTCTCGCGCCCTGGGCGATAGACCAAAACGGTATTGAAACACGAGTAGCCTTTGCAAATATTCCCGATTTGCCTGGCCCGGGCTGGCAAGGCGCAGGATTCCAATGTGGTTGTCCCGCGAATACAACCGACCTCTCTCTCGCCTTGGAAACCTATGCCAGGCACAGCTTAGGTGCGAACCTGGTTTTTGCTGATGGGCACGCCAAATGGTATAGGGGTGACCAAATAAAAACACGAAGGTTTGGCGGACAACTTAGATTTTGTCCTATAGACTTATGAGTTAAGATAGATATTATTGTACCATATGACTTTTTTAGGGGGGCATACCCCCTAAAAAGAAGCTATAACCTCTAAAGGGAGAGGTCATCAATGTATCATTTACATTTTCAAGTTTTGGTATTTTTGGTTAAAATAGTGATGATATTTTTTGCTTCTTCTGTTTCGTTTGTGTTCGCAAATATATCTTCTTCGTCTATGGAATGGATTATGTTATCAAGTAATAAGAAAACTTTCATTATGTATCCTTCAGGTAAACGGTTTATTCCGCTTGGTTTCAATTATGACCATGACGAAAGGGGGCGCTTATTAGAAGATTATTGGATAACCGAATGGAACAAAGTAGTAGAAGATTTTAGAGAGATGAAAAAGCTTGGAGCAAATGTTGTTAGAATACATTTACAGTTCGGTAAATTTATGGAATCTCCTACAAAATTTAGAGTGGACTCTATCAACCAGCTGAAAAGATTGATAAATCTCGCTGAAGAGTTGAATCTTTATATATACTTGACCGGACTTGGGTGTTATAAAAAAGAAGATATACCATCCTGGTATAATAACCTCAATGAAAAAGAACGCTGGGACGCCCAAGCTAAATTTTGGGAAATTATTGCTTCAATATGTGCCAAAAGTCCGGCTATCTTCTGTTATGATCTTATGAATGAACCCGTCGTTCCGGGTGCACCCCAAACGGATTGGCTAGCAACCCCTTTTGGGGATAGGTATTTCGTCCAATTTATTACTTTAGACGCCGGTGACCGGCCGCGACCCTTGGTAGCGAAAAAATGGATAGACCATTTGACTTGTGCAATTAGAAAATATGATCGCCGCCATTTAATTACTATTGGGCTTACATCTTGGAGCCTCGATCGTCCCGGTATAACCTCCGGTTTTGTCCCTGAGTATATTGTTGATTATATAGACTTTTTAAGCGTTCACATTTACCCAGAAACATCAAAGGCGGAAAATTACAACGAAATTATTAAAGGTTTTTGCATAGGTAAACCTTTGGTTGTGGCAGAAATTTTCCCCATTTATTGCACAATTCCTGAATTAGAGCATTTTATTTTAAACAACAAGGAAAGGGTGGAAGGATGGTTAAGTTTCTATTGGGGTAAAGAAATGTATATAAGTGAGGAAGGCGAAGCCCGGCAGAAAAATATGTCAACCTATATTGCCCAAAAATGGTTAGAATCTTTTCGCAAAATCATTAAAATATTAAAAACAAACTAAGGAGGTTATGATTATGCATTGGAAAGCCCAATGGATTTGGGATAATAGCGGAGAGCATCCTCGCAATTACTGGCTCTCCTTCAGGAAGAAATTTATTGCTCCTCAGGTTTACGATGAAGCCTTGCTTCATATCACTGCCGATTCCCGTTATTTCCTTTATGTAAATGGGCATTTCGTGGGCTGGGGACCGGTTCGCTCCTGGCCTTTTGAGCAATCCTACGATACCTATTCAATAAAGCACCTATTGAAACCGGGGGAGAACATCATCGCTGTCCTCGTAACTCATTATGGGATTAGCACATTCCAGTATATTGAAGGAAGGGGTGGGATGATAGCACAGCTGGATTTTCAGAAGGATGGCAAGGTAGTGGAAAGCATAATCACCGATAAATCCTGGAAAGCCAAAGAGCACAGGGGATTCAACAGGGCATCTATAAGGATAAGCTGTCAGCAAGCCTGGGCGGAAATTTACGACGCCAACAAATTCGACAATCGCTGGACCGAAATTGAAATGGATGACTCCGATTGGGAGAATGCCATTGAAATAGGTCCTGTTGGCACCCCACCTTGGACATCCCTCATTCCGCGGGATATTCCCTTCCTCACGAATGAGCCAATCTATCCCAAGCGGGTTGTATCTCTTAAAGAGGTAGAGCCCGTCAAAGGTCACATAGCTATAGACCTGCGTCCCAACTTCTATCCTGGAGAATACGACGCCAATATGAAGAAGCATATCGGCTACATCGCCACGCTGATCCAATCCCCTGCTGATATGAAGGGTAGATTGATAGCTCCCCTTGGTGGTGTTTCCCGCTTCAAGCTGAACGGTAAATCTTACCAATTTAGTAGCGCAAATTGGGTTGAGGTGGAATTGAAGAAGGGAGATAATCTCCTCCTTATGGATGTTAGTGGAACATTCCATGACCCGTTCATAAACCTTGCCTTTGATTTTCCCAGAGAGGTTTCCTTCAAGTCACCTTTGGGTGATGGGGAGTTCGTAACAGTTGGACCCTTTGACCAGAAGACAATACTCCAGATAGGTGTGCCGATGGATGAGAGCCTTAATCCTCATCCTGACTACCAAAAGGTTTGGGAGACGGACGACTTAGACTCACTTCTCAAATTCAAAGACTGGTTCAAGCCCGTCATCCCAGAGCATACCTGCAAGGATGTCGTCTTTATCCTTTCCACCGAGAAAAGGGTTCTTAAAGAAAGGGATGTCCTTCCCGAGCATCATAACCTCGTCCTCGCGAACGATTCCTTCACCGAGATAGAGCCCTCTGGAGGGGATATTGAACTGATAATAGATTTCGGAATGGAGCTTAGTGGATTCATTGAATTTGATATAGAATCGCCTGCGGGTGTGATATTTGACTTCTATGCTTTTGAGAGCATGCACGATGGTTTTATAGAGCATACCCATGGGCTCCATAACACTCTCAGATACATAGCCCGTGAGGGACGGCAGACTTACCGCTCATTCATAAGACGGGGTTTCCGTTATGTTATGCTTACCATAAGGAATCTCACCGCACCGGTGAGAATATATTCCCTCAAAACCTATCTCGCTACCTATCCAGTTGTTGAGATAGGCAGGTTCCATAGTTCTGATTACAAGCTGAATCGCATTTGGGAAATATCCAAGCACACCGAGAGGCTTTGTTCTGAGGACACATATGTAGATTGTCCCGCCTATGAACAGACTTTCTGGGTTGGCGATTCCCGCAACGAGGCTCTGATAAACTATACTACTTTTGCCGCCTATCCTCTTTCCAAAAGATGTCTGAAGCTCGTTCCCAAATCCCTCTATCGTTCACCAATTCCCGAATCCCAGGTTCCAAGTGGTTGGCAGAACATACTCACAGCCTGGACGATTTTCTGGATGCTTGCTTGTAAGGAATACTATCTCTACACGGGAGAACTGGATTTCCTTGAGGAAATCTATCCATCCCTGATTCAGACAGCCCGGAATTTCAAGAAGTTCATAAATGAGGACGGTTTGCTTGACATCTATGCTTGGAATATGTTGGATTGGGCGCCGATGGATACCCCTTCAAGCGGGGTAGTAACACATCAAAACGCCTTGCTCGTCAAAGCGTTGAGGGAAACCGCGGAGATAGCTCGTATGTTTGGGAAGAGCGAGGACGAGGAATTTCTACTTAGCTTCGCGGATGATTTACAAAGGGCGATAAACGAGCATCTCTGGGACGAGGAGAGGAAGGCTTATATAGATTGCATTCACAGCGATGGCACACGCTCAAAGGTTATAAGCCTTCAGACGAATGTCATCGTTTATCTAACCGACACTGCCAATGAGGAAAGGAAGCGAATAATAGAGGGCTACCTTCTCAATCCCCCAGAAGATTTCGTTAAGATAGGGAGTCCGTTTATGTCCTTCTTCTACTTTGAGGCACTGGCACGGATGCGAAGAATTGAGGAAATACTTGATAACATAAGGAAGAATTGGGGAGTTATGCTTGACTATGATGCAACGACCTGTTGGGAGACATTTCCCGGCGCATTTGAATGGCTTGGGCAGAAGTTGACCCGCAGCCACTGCCACGCTTGGTCCGCTGCTCCAGCCTTCTTCCTACCCAGTTACATCCTCGGCGTGCGTCCCCTTGAGCCCGGCTATAAGAAAATCATAATTGAGCCCAATCTCTGCGACCTAAGCTGGGCAAGGGGAACTATTCCCACACCCAAAGGAAATATAGAAGTGAGCTACAGGATTAAGGATGATACATTCCTTGCTGATATATATATCCCCGAAGGATGTTCCGCCGAAATAATCTTTCCTGCGAAGTTCAAAAAATTCGTTTTGAATGGTGAGGCATTAGAGAAAAGAGAGACAAAGATAGAACGGTGATTGCTTTATAAAGGTCGGGCTTTTCCTCATACTGATTTCGCTTTGGGCGGTGATTTTCTCCCAGCCGATGATTAACATATCCAATTATCAGCCGGGTGAGGTCGTCCGCTATCCAGTCGTCCTGCTTAAAGGGACCCTATCCGACATTGACGCCGATACTATCTTCGTCATCAATAAGTCCTCAACAAAAAGGACGAGGGTTATGAAAGGGGTTGTTCATAATGGACGCTTCAAGGTTCTTTGCGAGCTCGTTCCGGGAGAGAATTACCTCATCCTACGAGCGGGCTCAATTGAGACGAGCTTCAATCTCCGATATAAGCCACAAACCAATCCCTATTATGTCAGGATAATATATTTTACTGACAAATCTGGCGATACTCGCTATCAGACACCTTTCCCTGATGACCCTCAGGATTATCGCGGCAAACTTGACACGCTTGCCAAGCTTCTTCAGACCTTCACGGCGGAGAAGTTCCACGATTTAGGCTATCCAAGACGCACCTTCAATCTCGAACTTGACGAGAATGGCGATGTAAAGGTCCATATTCTCAAAGGAGATAAAAGCAAGGAGGAATACTGGAAACTGGATGGTGGTCAGCTCTACGATGAAATATACGATGAGATAGCGAGAAAGATGCCCGACCCCTATGCAAAGAATCTCGTCATACCTGCCTTTACCTATTATGACCCAGAGGCAAAGAAACTCTATGCTCACGCTGCTTTAGGGGGTGGCAACCAGGCGCTTATGGGAGGGGTAAACCTCTTTGCCTGGCCGAATAGCCTGCAGGATGTCCAGCGCTACTTTATGGATGATACAATTGTGAACACGGAGAAAGTATTCAGCGATTCTGTCTGGAGGGATACTGTCTGGGGTTGTGCTTCAACTACTATTGGAGCAGCCCTTCACGAGCTCGGTCATACCTTCGACCTTCCCCATAGCACCGACCCATACGACATAATGTCCCGAGGTTTTGATTACTTCACCAGGGTCTTCACTCTTGTAGAGCCTCCTCACGCAAGGCGTCCTCAAAGCTACGAATTCAAGGAAAACGAGGAGGCTTACTGGGCTCCGATTAATGCCGAGGCAATGCTCGCAAATAGATGGTTAGCCCTGGATAGGATGAGATTCTCAGATGAGAATCTGACCGATATCTACATAGAGAGGTCTGATATGAAACTCATCGTGCAATCCCCTAATGGGCTTGGCTTCGTGGGATTTGATTATAAAGGGGAATCAAATTTCTATCTTCCTCTATTCGGCAAAAGTCTCAAGGAAGTGAGCGTGCCATTGCGAGAGCTCGGCAGGAAAATCGGTTCGGAAAAGGATGTGACGATACGGGTTGTCGATGGAGAGGGGAACGTTTTTCACAGCGGATTGGAAGAGCTATTGAGGGGTCCATTCATCCAGAGCTGGCAGTTCTCTCGCATAACGGTTAAATGGCAGGATTATAACTCTTTCCCTCAAATCTCCCTTGAGAAGCTGAAAGAGATAGAGAATTCGGCCCGTTCCGCTCCCTTGACTCGTTTTAAGACATCCTTCATAGATTTCACCCGCGTTTTTAAAGGGGAGAATGAACACATCGCTGGCTATGCTTTCAGAATAATAAAGAGCGAAGGAGCAAGGAGGATAAAGATATTGACGGGAAGCGATGATTCTCTTAGGATTTGGCTCAATGGGAAATTGGTGAAGGAAGTGCTTGCTCTGCGTGGAGCGCACCCCGATGAGGATACAACTGAGGTTGAGCTCCTAACGGGCGAGAATCGCCTTCTTGTGGAGGTTGACAATTGGGAAGGCGGTTGGGGACTTCTGCTGAGATTAGAGGATGAGGATGGGAAGAGGCTCATTCTGACTGATGACGGTTATCTCAAAGTTTGGGATGATTCGCAGGATAAAAGGCTTCTGGCGATTATTCTCGGTCCTTGGGTAAGAAAATGGCACTTCTCTAAGATAACGACGCCCTGGGAAAATAAGAGCGTCCTTCCCCATTTAAGCGACGAGGAGATGGATAAGATAGTTTCCTCGGCTCTTTCTCAACCGCTGACAGATATCACCGAGGGTGATGCGTTTGTTGACTTCGTCAAGTTCTATAAGAGCCTTGGTAGGACAACCGATATAGTTGGCTATGTAGTGAGGAAGATTCATTGTGATAAGCCGATGAAGGCGAGGGTCTATATCGGAAGTGATGATTCTTTCTCCCTCAGATTGAATGGAAAATTATGTATGCAGGTTGTTGCGATGCAGGGAGCAAAAAGGGACCAATATTCCGGCGACATAGAATTCCAGGCGGGAGATAATATACTCCTCGTAGCGGTTGCAAATGGAGGCGGCGATTGGGGGTTATTTTTCAGGTTGGAGGACGAGCAAGGAAACGACCTCTATATCACAGATGATGGAAGATTGACGACGACGCCTCCGATGTGACTTGAAATATTCTGATACATACTTCCCGTTCAGGCAGGAGCAAATGATAAAAAACATCATGGGCACGGGAATGTCCATAACGCACATCTTAGGTATCGTTTATACGAGGAAATAAACTTCGTATCAATGGACGATTCTTACCCTGTAGATCTCTATAATATCCTTCGGGGTTAAAGTAGATTGCCAACTTAGAACAGCGATATAAATTGCATCGTCCTTACCCCAGATTGCATCTATCAATGTAGCGAGAGTCTTTAAGGAGAAAGACATTACCTTTCCATTAGAACCCCGATAAAGAACATTAAGTTCGGGGAGGGTAGTTTCGGGCAGGAGAATAGCCCCTTTCCCGCTCGGGGCAACTTTCACATTTTGGGGCAGAATGACGACTGGTGGATGTATGAATCGCTTTTTGTAGAGGAACTTTCCTTTGGTCAAATCAAATAGAGCGAGATAGTCGCTTCTGGGAACATTCGGTGATTCATCTCCTTTCCCAAATAGCAATATACCTGCCGAAGGGTTCAACAGAACCGAGAAGTTGCGCTTCTCTTTAATATGAGGGGAATCATATAGTTTCTCTATTCGCAACTCGTGGCATCTTGCCCGGAAAACCCCTTTTCCTTCTTCCCAGATATAGATATCTCTCCCTTTCTCATCCCACATTCCTCCTGCAGAGGAAGTTTCAAAGAAGTAATCTCTTTCAATGGGCGAGTATTCAAACAACTTCTTCTTCTCCCCTTTCAAATCGCAGAGAAATAGAGCGGGATGTCCAGTCTCTTTGGAATAGCCCGCATAGAGAAATTGGCTTGATTCGCTATTCCAAGGAGAATAAATATAAATATCCTGGCAGGGGTTATTATCTATCAGGCGAATCGTTCCGTTTTCTAAATCCATAAGATAGAGGTTGCGGGGGCTTTTTACCGCCGTTTTTTTGGCGAGGGGTATTCCATAAAGAAGCAACCAGCGCCCATCAGGGGAGGAAAAACTACTTTGCTCCGATATATCTATTCCCTCCAGTGGCAAATCGCCCGTCTCGCCCACACGGGCGAATATGCGAATATGGTCTTTTATCCGTTCGGCTTGAGGAACATCTGTTGCTTCTATGAAATCCCTTTGACTGTAAGCTATTGCTAAGCCCTTTCCATCAAGGAAGATGGCTCCCCAGTGTAGCTGTGCCTGGGAAAGAGGGTCATAGTTAGAGAGGGGAAATTTTGCAACGCGAGATCGAGCTGGGTGGGAGGTGATTGCTAAAAGAATGTGGGAAAGGATGAAAGCGATTAATAAAAAGGGGATGAGGGTAAACTGGAGTGTTCTTTCTGATTTGCCCTTTCTTTCAAGATAGCTTTTCACCCACAATGTAAGTAAGGTGGGTATAGTTGTTCCCAGACATACCTCCAGACAATGAAGGGCATTAAGGGAAATATTGCTGGTAAAAAAGGATGGAAAACCAAAAAATCCCAAAGAGTAGGCGAGGCTAGCGAGAAAGACCATAGAAACATAGCCTGGAGGAATGAATATAGCTACCACGCCAATGATGATATATTCAATATAGATGAGCAATTTATCAAGAAGGTTAGTTAGGGAGGTAACGAGGAAAATTTCCTGAGGGGATGAAGCTTTAAAAAGGGAAAATAAAGCTGTAGATAGAAATCGCACGGATTTGAAAAGAAGCAAAACAATGGTGAAAGCGAAAAGGCTATTACCTAAAAAGGTGTTTTCAAATTTGTAGGAAAGATAACCGCCAAGGAGGATTCCCAAGAGGACAACGAGCCAGAGGATTACCTGATTAAACCAGGTGAAGCCGTGAGGAGAAAAACCAGAATAGCGCGAAATATCCCTCATAATATGCAAGGTTTGGATGTTGCGAATAACGGCATAAATTAATAAGAGGAAGAGAAAGAGGCTATTTAGCGAGATTCTCCTTTGAATCTTCCTATTGGCGAGGTAACCGGCGAGAATAGCCGAGAGGAAAATCCCTTTGAAGATTGAAAAGATTGAGAATAAAAAGGAAGAAGGAGGATAGTGGGGTACAATAATCGGTCCCGCCTGAGATAAAAACATAGTGGGATTTCCATAAATAAGCAAGAAGAAGCCCAACAATAACCACACCGTTGCCATCCAGTTCCTTTTCATAGGGAGACTTCCTTTTTAATTCCATTATCTACAATTCTGACAGATGGTCAATTTTTGTATAATCCCATAATGTATTGAACTTTAGGAAAATGACATCAGGGGCTTGTTGAATTCATCAATGTTTATAGGAAATATTGGTAAAGCAAATCTGCTTACTCATCTATTTCAACGAGCTTGTGTCTGCTTTTCTCGCCCCGGATTATCCGTACCTTCGCTTTGAAGTAGCGGGAGAGGAGTTTTATCACAGCTTCGTTCGCTTTTCCTTTTTCAGCCTTTTCCTTAACCTTTACAACCAAGGGGTCTCCCTCTATAACTTCTTCCGTTTTCGCTCCAGGTATAACTTTTATTTCCAGGACTTTTTTCATACCAGTTCTCTTAGAATTTTCAGAAGTTCATCAATTGAATGAAATAGCCTCGCCCCGTTTTGCATCAGCTCTTCAATAATCTTTTTAGCCTTCCCATTTGTGAAATCCCTTTCCTCCAAATCGTTGCCCGCTATCAGCACAACTTTGCCTTCCCGCTGAGCGAGTCGAGCAAGTTCCAGGTTCCTGAGATTTCCCCAGCCGAATGGAATGGGCGCTATTATGACAACATTAGTTTCCCTGAGCAATTCAAGTGCCCTGTTAAACGCTTCATCGGAGATAGGCGCGAATGGGGCTTCTTCTGCACATTGTATCTCCAGCGACTCAGCTGTCTCGTAATCGCTATCTCCGACATTCACTACCCCCAAGCTTATGGAATATCCTTCGCTAACAAGCCTCTCCATAATCTCCCTTCCGCTACCTCCCCCTGCAATCAAATGTACTTTTGGACCTCTTGATTCCTTTCGGTGGATGATGCTTATGTATGGACGAGCGCTTAGGGGATTGCTCCTGATAATCGCTTGAATATTGAAGACCTTTTTCAAATTATCCGGGGTTATAACCTCTTGGGGTTCGCCGTATGCTTGGATTCGCCCATCCCTCAATAGAAGCAGTTTATCGGAGAAACATGAAGCAAGATTGACATCGTGAAGGACACAGACGATGGATAGCTTTTTCTTCTCTTTCAGCTCTTTTAATAGAAATAGGATTTCCAGTTGATGGGATAGGTCGAGGTGGACTATTGGTTCATCAAGCATAAGGAGGCTTGGTTCCTGGGCGAGTGCACGGGCTATGAGAACCTTCTGCCTTTCTCCACCGCTCAATTGACCCATCTTCCTGTTGGCGAATCCCTTCATCCCGACCATCTCCAGCGCCCTATCAACTGCTTCCTCGTCTTTCTTTTTCGGTCCGAAAAGAAGGGAGAAATAGGGAATTCTTCCCAGCATAACCATCTCCCGGACGGTTAAATAGTCAACAAGAGGCTCGTTTTGGGGGAGAATAGCCATCTTCTTTGCCCTTTCTTTTGGGGGGATGTGATGAAGTTCTTTTCCATCAACGAGAACCGTTCCTTTTGAAGGATGCAAGGCGCCCGAGATGATACGGAGAAGGGTCGTCTTGCCTGCTCCATTCGGTCCAAGGACCCCCAGCATCTCCCCTTCTTTTAAATCAAAGGTGATGTCCTTCAATATCTCCTTCTCGTTGTAGGAGAAGGAGACATCTTTTACCTCCAAAATCGTCTTTATCGCTATCATCTTTTAGAAGGATAAAGCAAACGATGGAGAATTTCAACCGCCTGAACAAGGCGCGGTCCTGGGCGGTCTATTATATCCGCATCTATGGAGTAAACTCTACCTTCATTTACTGCCTTCAGCTTGTCCCAGTTTTCCCTTCCCTTGACCTCCTCAAGTGGTTTTTTGACCTTCGTCATATGCGCCAGAATGATGACATCGGGCTGTCTCTTGAGCAGGACTTCAAGGCTGATCTTGGGATAAGGCGTTCTATTTTCCTCAATTATGTTTCTTCCCCCGGCAAGTTCTATAACTTCACCCCCGATGCTATTCTTACCAAAGACTATAAGAGGATTATCCCATAGTTCTATCATCACGGTTGGTCGTTTATTATAGGGAATTTTTGCCACGATATTCCTCATTCTCTCCAACCTTTCTTTCAAGCTTTTAACTACTTTATCCGCCTCCTTGCTTCCCGTAATCTTACCCAATCTCTCCATATCGTTCAGGACATCGGCGATTTTACCTGGGTTTAATGCGAAGACTGGATAGCCAAGCTCTTCTAATCTTTTTAGAAGGTTCAGTGGGTTTCCCCTCATTGCCACCACAAGGTCGGGTTTCAAGCTGATTATGTTTTCCAGGCTTGGATTGACAAATCCCCCAACTTTAGGCAATTTTTTAGCTGCTGGCGGGTAATCGCAATAAGAGGTTACGCCTACGACCCTTTTACCTACGCCGATTGCAAAAAGCATTTCCGTGGTTGCGGGAGCAAGGGAGACAATTCTTTGGGGAGGATTTTTTAATATCACTATTTTCCCCCTATCGTCTCTGGCTTTGAGATAGGGAAATGCCAAGGAAGATAATAGAAGTAGAAGAAAGAGAAGAATATGTGAAGAAAATGATTTTCTCATATTTCGTTCCTCCTTGAGCTCCTCGCGGGCGTGCGGTTTTGGGCTCATCTTGAGAACATATAATCGTCCTGGGAGGGTTCACCCAGTTCGGGATATTGGGAATCTCTGAGGATTGGCTTAAGGGGTTTTATGTGACCATCGCAGAAGGCGGCGTTTGCCGTGTCGTTGTGGCGGAAATGCATATCGTACCAGCCCCAAGTCTGGCTTGGTGGCGTTATGGAGACGCTCTCCATCAATCCCGAGCCAGTCATCCAATTCTTGACCGCTGAGTCGGCAAAACAAATCGTCTCCGAGGGATGGGTTAGTTCGGCATCCGAAGCTGGGTCAGGAACCCACCAGAGGTTAGGGTCAGGTCTTCCTCCGATATAGAACCAGTTGTAGCCGTAGCCCCAGCCTCCTGTAGCTGGATTGGGAGATGTGGCGGTCCAGCTCGGGCAAACCCTTATTTCCTTGTTCTTGAGGTAGGGATATATCAGTCCACGGGTAAAGTCGACCGAGCCATCATTTTTCCTGTAGCCATACCAGTAATAGGAACCCTCGGCATCGCTTCCTGCCCAGAAGGGAGGGAATTTCCCATCCCAATCCTGCACATACATCAGCGTCGCTGTGATTATCTGCTTCAGGTTGCTCTGACAGGACGCTTTTCTTGCCATCTCCCTTGCCCGGGAGAAGACGGGGAAGAGAATTGCAGATAGGATAGCGATTATCGCTATCACTACCAGCAATTCTATCAAGGTAAAACCCTTCTTTCTCATTTAATCACCTCCTTTAAGCAACAATTAAGCCCATCGTGACCAGCAATGGGCGCACGATGGGCTTATGAATAAAAAAGCCCTTCCGCACGCCCGCGATGCGGAGTGAGGCTAAAGGGAATGGATCGGTCTTCCGGCTTCCGGCAAATTCCTACTCCCTGCGCCTTCCCAGGGTATATAACCCCAGTGGCATAATGCAGGTTTCGTTCCGGTCACGGCTGCGGGGCAGCGGCGGATTTTCACCGCACTTCCCGGCATCCATTCCCGTGCCAGTATTCAATTGTCCTAATCAATTTTAAAGGTAAATTTAAAATAGGTCAACTTCGCGCTCTTCCTCAAAAATAATTTACTCGAAAAGGGGTAGTTTCCTCAATAATAATGATGACAAGAGGCAATCATCCCCTACAATTTATTCCTATAACAAACCTTCTAAAAGGAGGTGTAAGAAGATGATTGCCTCTATTCCGAAAGAAGTATACTCCCTTGAGGGCAAACGTGCAATAATAAAGGCGAATGCCAGCAGGTACAAACAAGCAACAAAGAAAGAGAAGACGCTTTTACTTAATGAGTTATGTACAATTCTATACTGGACACGCTCTTATATCGCACGGCTCTTGAGGGGATGCGGTAAAGTGGTATACTTCAAAGGGGTAAGATTTTTAGGGGAATGGGATAGCCGCTTTTCCTCAATTCCGGAAGAAGCATACTCCACCTGAAAGCTGACAAGCAATAATAAAAGTGAATGCCAGCTGGTAGAGAGAAGCACCAAAGGAAATAGAGCTTAGGCGTTCTCGTCCATATCTCAAGAAAAATGTTCCCTTATGGATTGAGATTTTGAAAGCGAACAAACAAAAAGAGCTTTCAAAACGATTCACCTTTGAGAAGAGGTGCCCAGCGCTTTTTCAAGAAACTTAGAATTCCTCTTTTGGAGCTGATTTTTCCTTCTCCTCTGTGGGTGGTTCCTCCTTTTTCTTGATAATCATATTTATGCGAAGAATTGCCTCAGCGAGCTCACCTGCGGTTTTGAGGGCGAATATTTTGACCAAGGTGGGGTCAACTATCCCCATCTCCATCATATCTACCACCTCGCCAGTATCACAGTCTATGGCGAGGGCGTCGTTATCGGTCTGGGCTTGTTGAGCAAGCACATCGCCTATTTTCTCAAGGGGATTGAAGCCCGCATTAAGGACTATCTGGGTAAGGGGTTTCTTGAGGGCTTCTATCACACAATCTATCCCGTAGACAGCCATTCCCTTCACCTCGTCCCTTGCTTTCTGGACCTCCTTTATCGCATAGAGCTCTATTGCCCCACCACCTGGGAGGACACCTTCTTTTATCGCCGCTTGGACTGCTGCGGCTGAATCCTTTGCTATTCTCTCTCTTTCCTCTTTGACCTCCTCGGTAGATGCGCCAACGAGTATCGTCGCCATTGGTTTGCCCTTGCCTCCCATAATGCGGGTATGTTCAAGTTTCTCATCGTGGACCACCATCTCAGCATAGCCCAGGAACGATTGCAACTCCTCTTTTGACTTTGAGAGCGAGGTCCTTTTTATCGGTTTTGCTCCTGTATGTTCGGAGATTTTGTTTATATCCTTGTTTGAAAGTCGTCTGAGAACCATAACGCCGGCATCGGTCAGCATCTCCTCTGCTAATCTATCAACTCCCTTGGAGACTGCCACGAACTTCACTCCAAGGGAAATTATCCTCTCTATCCCTTGCTTGAATTCCTGTCGTAGCCTCTGGTATTCCCTGAACCCGCTTTCTGTGGCAAGGGCATCATCTTCAATCTCCTCCGGCTCAAGGGCATCATCAACAACCAAGACAGGTGTTTTCTCCACTTTGCGTGGCATCTGGCGGTTCATCCTCTCCTTTTCTATTATTAAGCCGAGGAAAACCTCGTTATTTGCTCCTTCCTTTGCCACGACCATATCCTTCAACTTAAACGAGGGGTCAAGAAGTTTTTCTTTTCCCATAATCCTGCCCGCATCCACTGTTATCCTCGCTATATCCTCGTTTTCGCGCCCCGCAACATAGGCGGCACGATAGAGAAGGGGAGAGGAGAAGTCTTCAATCGGTCGGCTATGCTTCTTCATAACCTCTATAGCCTTCTTTATCCCCACTCTTATCCCTTCAATTACTTTCGCTATAGGAACTCCCCTGAGGACCTGATTCACTCCCTCGGTAATGATGGTTGAGGCGAGTAGCGTGACGGTGGTCGTTCCGTCCCCAACTTCCTCATCCTGTGCCTTAGCCGCATTTATCAACATCTTCCCAGCGGGATGGTTAACTTCTATCTTGCTCAGAATGGTAGCGCCGTCGTTAGTTATGACGACATCGCCGAACCTATCAACGAGCATACAATTCAGTCCTTTTGGACCTATAGTTCCCTCAACGGCGGAAGCAACAGCCCTGATAGCTGATGCGTTGTTCAAGAGGGCTGATAACCTCTCGTCAACTTCGGACTTTGATACATTCTTCACCTCTCCTGCCATTTCATCATTCACCTCCGCTCAAAGCTCTTCTTATCGCTTCCTTCTCCTCATCGGAAAGGGGGAAGAGGGAGGAACCATTCTTGATTGTTTTGCCATAAACTCTTGAGCCCTCCCTTCCGTGCAAACTGCTTATTACCACGCCTTCGTTTTTTCCATTGAGAAGGGCAAGGGAGAAACTCAATTCACCACCGGTATCTTTGAAGGCGTCAAAACGGATGAAGCCAACTTTCTGAATTGTTTCCTTGTGCTTCTCCAGTAGCTCTTTCAGATCCCTTTTAAGGGAAGCGAAGTTTTCATCTACCTCTTGCATAAATGTCTGCTGGCGGAGTAGTAGGAGCTTGACATCTTGAAGCCTCTCTCCTTCCGAGAGCCAGCGCAGGAGACGATTCGTCTCTTTCACCTTGGAGGAAAGAGAGAACAAGAGTATTAGGAGAATTAGGACAAGGAAGGTATCAAAGATAACGATGTATTGGATGTAGGGTTGCAAATTTTGGAAGAAATTGCCCATATCTTCAACCTCCTGATTTTTCCAAAATATCCTTCAGAACTTCCTTTTGCAGGGAGATGATATGAAGAATAGCCGGTTTAGCCATTTCTATTAGGTGGTCAAATTGTTCCTTGCTGAAGGGCGCTCCTTCAGCGGTCGCTTGGATCTCCACTATTTTCCCTTTCTCCGTCATAACCAAATTCATATCAACGGAGGCTGTTGAATCTTCCTCAAAGCAAAGGTCTATCATTTCCCTGCCCATCACTATTCCGCCGCTCACCGAGCCGATAAAATCAAGTATGGGGAGGTTTTTTAGGATCCCAACATTTTTCAGATAGTGAAGGGCTTCAACAACGGCAATGAAACCCCCATTGATGGCGGCGCATCTGGTGCCTCCATCCGCGGTGATGACATCACAGTCAACGGTGATGGTTCTTTCTCCCAATTTCTGGAGGTCAAAGGCTGCCCTCAGACTTCTCCCTATCATCCTCCTTATCTCCATCACCCTACCAATGGGGAAGTTCTTGGAGCTTTCTCTTGGGATGCGCGTCCTTGTAGAGCGAGGTAGCATACCGTATTCTGCCGTTATCCAACCGCTTCCTGTACCCTTAAGGAAGGGAGGAACCTTGTCATCCTCAACCGTTGCTGTGCATATTAATCTCGTATCGCCCTGCTCCACATAGCAGGAACCTTCTGCATATTTCACGACGCCACGCTTGAAAAGGATGGGGCGCAGTTGGTCGTTTGTCCTACCATCTATTCTGAGCATCAATTACCTCCAATCACCAGAATTCAATGTGTTCAATATCAATTATATCACCTCCTATAAGCATAGGCACCAGCGTACGCAAGGAGGTGGTGCTTCCCGAGGCAAAGAACTTATGGTTGGGCGGAGAATTGGAGAGAAGATTTCTCTCCTTTAGAATCTTTTTCACAGTCCTTGCTGTCTCCTCTGCTGGGTCTAAAACCACGATATTCTCTCCAAGCTCTTCCTCAACGAGAGCCCTTACCAAGGGGTAATGAGTGCAGCCGAGAACGAGTGCCTCAATTTTGATTTTAGCCTTTTCAGACAGTTTTTCAACACGGGACGGATACTCTCCTCTGGTGCCAAGCTTTCAATCAAGGAGACAAGCGGTGGGCAGCTCGCCTGGACGACCTCCTTTAGGGGGTTTATCTTCTTGACTTCCTTTGGATAAATCCGAGTTCTCACAGTTCCTTTTGTTGCAAGTATGCCCAATTTCCTATAGGGAGAATGAGCCGAGAGCTTTGCTCCTTCCTGAAGGACGCCAACTATGGGGATATCAGGGTACAATTCTTTCGCTTTTTCATAAATAAGGGCGGAGGAATAATTACAAGCTATAGCGAGAAGCTTTACTCCCATTTGAACTAAGAAAGAAGTTATCCTCATTGCGAAACTTTCTACCTCTCTTGGGGAATGCTCGCCGTAGGGAATATGTTTGGTATCAGCGAAATAGAGGAGTGATTCGTTTGGCAGGAGATTGAGGATGGCACGGGCAACTGTCAATCCGCCCACGCCCGAGTCGAAGATGCCGATTTTCCCGTTCATTTGACCAATTCTCTATCCGGCTCCAGCGGGGATGATATATCTATATGACCACCCAGACTGTCGGTTCCCTTCCCGTCTATCAATATTTGAGCTTTTTTTATCCCTTTGATGGAACAGGCTGTATTAACGATTGAATACACCACTAACATCTCGTTTGTTGAACCACCGCTGAAGTTGTCTTTCAGCTCTTTGGAAAAATTGATGTAGGCGGTGTCTCCTTGTATTTCGGCAGAAAGGCATTTCGTACCAGGGGGTAGGGGAGAAGTCACACCCTTTAACTGGAGTGGTGGAGAAGTAAGGAGGTCCATTGCAGAGGCAAGCACATTGTCCTTTTCTATTTTCACCTTTACCGGCACGAGGAATGGTCCACCAGGAGAGTTGAAATCGGCAAGGTAAAGCTCCACTTCTTCCCAGATTTTCTCTTCTTTAGCCTTGCGATGGACGCGGATAAAAAGTATAAAGCTAAGAAGAACAACTATGAGAATTAAGCCAATCAAAAATCCTTTGCTTTTCATCTTTTACCTCCACAATACTTCTTCAAGCCTTCTACGATTGCCTCGGCAATCTTCTCACGGAAATCCTCCTTCGTGAGGAGGGCTTCTTCATTCGGATTGGAGAGATATGCTCCTTCCACGAGAACGGAAGGGCAGGGGGAGTTTTTTATTACATAGAAACCACGTCTTCTGACCCCACCATCGGGAAGCCCAAGTTTGGATATGAGCGCCTCGTGTATGCATTGAGCGAGCAACAAGCTATCTTCCCTGTAATAGTATGTTTCTGTGCCGGAGCCTACCTTTCCTTGGGGCATAGAATTGTTGTGGATGCTTATGAAGATGTCCGCATTGACCTGATAAGCAAAGGCAACCCTATCCTGTAGGGAAACATTGATATCATCTTCCCTCGTCAATATTACGGAAGGTAGAAGCTTTTTGACCCTTTTCGCGATATCAAGGTTGATGTCCTTTTCCTTCCAACCATTACTACTTATCGCACCAGGCTCCGTCCCACCATGTCCCGGGTCAATGACAATTTTCAGATTTAAGAGGTTATCAAAATCAGTTTCAAGTGGGGCACCAAATCTTACCTTAATCAGGGCGGGCTCACTTTTTATATCTACCCTCGTTTCCTTTTCCAAATCAAAAACAACACGAACGGTAGGAGGGTCGTAGGAGAATTGGGACCAGCGGACCTGTGAAATAGGAGATATCGCTTGGGGAGCTGTGAGGGCAGGAGTGAGATAGGCGGGAGAGATATCAATAGCAAGGCGAGGAGGATTTTTAAGTAGAAGGGTTTTATACTCGCTTATCTGTGTCAGCTTTAGGGAAGCGATGGCACCACCATCTATCTTCTGTAAATCTATGTTTTCCAATCCGCTACCTCTGCCTTTCAAAGGCGATGTCAGCGATATCTTCATCACATTTGCGGGAGAAGGGGAGAATTCTACTTTAGGGGGAGAAGAAGGAAGGTCAAGGATGAACCTCACAACATCAGGAGCGACGGAATGCTGAGCTACCCTCATTTTGAGATTATCTCCAATCTCTTCCTCAATTTTTGCGGGATAAAGATGGGCACCCATTATGTCAATGAAAGCACGTTCTGGAGAAGATAATATGCCCGTCTCAAAGGAAAGGGGAAGCGGTGAGGTAATCTGGAAGACCAAGGATGAAGGGGTTCTTTCCCAAGTAATATTTTCTTTGGTAAGCCTGACCGCTATGATTGCTTGTTTGTTCTCTTTATCCCACTTACAAGATAACGCTTTGAATTCTCCCAGCTGGGAGAGGGAATAAAATATCTCGTTATTCTTTTTTAAAATCTTCAGCTTGATTTCCTTCAACAAGGGAGTTAGAGGGGATATATCGAAAGCGAGGAAGACTTTTCCGTCTTCAATGATATAATTGACGGCTTCATATTGCTTCCCAAGGAGGAATAGCTGGCATTTTCCCTCCTCTATTGGGTAAAGAATAGAAGGTAAGAGAAACAGGAAGGGAAGAAGCAAGAGCCTGTTCATATATTTTGATTTTACCCCAAAAAGATGCCTTTGGGCAAGTAGAGGAGAAATCGTATTGACCAGTTTTAAATTCCGATTTAATCTTTTTAGCAAATGTTGACACAGTTGAGCGAACATCTGCTACTCTTTAAAGGGAGAGCAAATACTGGTCTGATTTGCCATACTGGGCAAGCTCTTGCCATTGACTTAGGCGATGCTGGAGTGCTTGATAGATTGAAATATTATGGCATCAAGGGAATTGAAGGGCTTCTTTTCACTCATCACCATAGAGATATCGCAAGGGGAGCTTATAGGGTTCTCAGACAAGGTGTCTGGTTAGGTGTTCCTGAAGCGGAGCGAGCCCTCTTTGAGGATGTCCATGCATTCTGGCGAAATCCTCAAAACCGTTGGCATCTTTATGATTTCCGCTCAAATTATGTCCTTCCCGAACCTCTTCCCGTTCATAGGCTATTCAAGGATGGAGAACAATTCTGCTGGGGACCTGCCCTGATAACCGTTATTAGCACTCCTGGACATACCGAGGGTAGTATGAGCTATCTTGTTGAGGTGGATGGGAAGCGCTTCGCTTTCTGTGGAGATTTGCTTTACGATAAAGGAAAGGTTTCCGAGATTTACAGCCTTCAGAAAGGCTTTGGCGGGTTGACCGATTATCATGGATTTATGTTCGCTTGGCGAGAGGTTATTGAGAGCTTGAAGAAGCTTCTCTCCTTTGAACCGCACATCCTCATCCCTTCTAAGGGAAACATCATATTTGAACCTGAAGAAGCGGTAAGGCTCCTTGAAGATAGGTTGAGGCAATGTTACGAGAGCTACCTTTCAACCTCTGCGCTTTGGTACTATTTCCCTCAGCTTCTATCCCAGCAGACTTCCCAAAAACCCATCATCTCTGCTCAGCTCTTACCTATTCCTACCTACCTCCTCCATATCGGGACGAGCTGGATAATCCTTAGCGAAGATAGGAGAGCTTTCGTTATGGATTGCGGAAGCGAGGATGTAATCAATCAGCTACAGGAATTGGTTTTGCAAGGAGAAATAAGGGGTGTGGATGGGCTTTGGTTGACCCATACACACGATGACCACACGGATGCGGTGGCTAAATTCCGCCAGCGCTTCGCCTGCGAGGTCATAGCAGAAGAATCGGTTGCCCAAGTGGTTGCCAATCCTTCAGCTTGGAAATTGCCCTGTCTCTCTCCCAATCCTGCTCCCATTGACAGAGTCATCCAAAGCGGAACAAGATGGAGCTGGCGGGAATTCGACCTCACCGCCTACCATTTTCCTGGTCAGTGCCTGTATCATAGCGGACTCCTCGTTGAGGGTGAAGGGCTGAAGCTGTTCTTTGCTGGAGATTCCCTAACCCCTACCGGTCTTGACGATTACTGCGCATTCAATAGGAACTTCCTTGCCGAGAATAGGGGCTATGACTTTTGTCTCCAACTTCTTGAAAAATTGGAGCCCGATTTGATATTCAATTGCCACATAGATAAGCCTTTCAGATTTGATAGAGTCCAGCTTCAACTACTACGAAAAGAATTGGAGAGAAGAAGACAAATTTTCAAGGAACTCTTCCCTTGGGAGGACCCCAACTACGGTATTGACCCCTACTGGTTCTTCTTTATGCCATATGAGCAGGAAATTAAGAGAGGGCAAAAAGCAGAAGGGAAGGTCATAGTGATAAATCATCTAAATCGTCCTGCCAGTTTCAGGATAAGGGCGATTTTACCTCCCTGCTGGGGTATGGGAAGAGGTTTTCTCCAGTTGAGGTGTGAGCTCCAACCTGGTGAGGAGAGGCATTTGCCCTTCTCTATGCCTTTGCCTTTTGACATCCCACCGGGAAGACATATAATCCATTTGGAGGGGGATTTGGACGGTAACCCGATTCCTTCCCCCGCCGAATTTGTACTGATTATTTCGGAGTGAAAAGGAGAGGATAAAAATGGCAACTTTACTAATCGGTTATGATGTTGAATCAGGTGAGCCCGATGTTACGAGGCGTTTTCTTGAACTTGCCTGGGAGCTTCACAACCGTTACCTTGCTCCTTGTTCATTCTTCCTTGTGGGTAGAACTCTGGAGATAGTGGGCGCTGAGGCATTCAAGCCCTTCGTCAATAATCCATTATTTGACTTACAACAGCATACCTATTCCCATCTTCTTCTTAAGACTGTCTACATTGACGATGGGGAAAAAATTCAGCTTGTAAGGGGCGGAACACTTGAAGAAATAGAAAGAGATGTAAGTAAGGCATCCAGGCTTCTCAAGGATATGCTGGGCATAGACTGTATCGGTCTTACTGGTCCTTGGGGATATTATAGGGGGCTTTGCGATAGAGCGGATATTTTGGAAATTCTTCATAAAATCGGTATAAGGTTCACCCGAACATGGGCAAGAAACGAGAAGGATTATCAACCGACTCCCTTTGAGGTTCAGCCTTTCTGGTATGAGCATTCGGGCTTTCCCGATATCCTTGAGTGCCCCTGCCAGGGTTATCAGGATATCTATTGGTATTGGATTTATGGAGAGGATATGGAAGGATACAAGGCTTACCTTAGAGAATGTGCTGACCTTGTGAGGGAAAGGAATTGGGTCTGGGGCTACGGAGCCCATGACCATACTGCGATAAAGGATAAGAATTTATCGCAGATAGAGTTTTTAATAAAATATGCCCAGGATATAGGCATCAAGATACAAACTTACAAAGACTTCTACGAGGAGATGAGAAGTGTATGGCGAAGTTAGCGATTTGCGGAGGGGAGCCACTTGTAAAGGAACCCCTTGGTGTTTCCTGGCCGATTTATGGAGAAGAAGAAAGGCAAGCCCTACTTGAGGTTCTGGACAGTGGGAAATGGTGGTTTGGTGGCTGGGGTTGGGATTATACTCATGAGAGCTACTGGCAATCCAAGGTGGGGCAGTTTGAGAGGGCTTTCGCCGATTTTCAGGGTGCGAAATACGGCGTGGCTGTCTGCAATGGCACTGTGGCGATTGAGGCAGCTCTCAAGGCTGTGGGCGTAGAGGCGGGTGACGAGGTTATCCTCCCCGCAGCTACCTTTATCGCTTCCGCCACGGCAATTTTGCAGGTCAACGCTATACCTATCTTTGTTGATATAGACCCAAGAAATTACACAATAGACCCCAAGGCGGTTGAAGCCGCTATTACGCCGAGGACGAGGGCTGTTTTACCAGTTGATGTGGGTGGAATGCCTTGTGATATGGACGCCCTAAACGAGATTGCCGAGAAGCACGGCATCTATATCGTCTCTGATTGTGCCCACTCCCATGGTTCCCAATGGAAGGGCAAAGGGACGGGAGCCGTGTCTCATATGGGGACATTCAGCTTTCAGATGGGAAAAACGCTCACCTGTGGAGAGGGTGGAATGATTTTGACGAACGATGACGAGCTTTATGAGAAGGCTTTCGCCTATCATCATATCGGGCGTTTGCCCGGTAGGGGATTCTATGAACATTATCTTCCCGGAACTAACCTGCGAATGACGGAATGGCAGGCAGCGATAGGTCTCGCACAACTGAAAAGATTTCCAGAACAAATCCAGATAAGGGAGAGAAACTCTAATTACCTTATAGAGCTCCTAAAGGATATAGAAGGAGTGGAACCGATATACCGCGACCTAAGGGTGACACGTTGGTGTTTTTATTACTGGCACTTCAAATTTATCGCAGACCGCTGGGATGGGGTGAGCAGAGATAAATTCCTTGAAGCTTTATCGGCAGAAGGGATTCCCTGTTGGACAGGACATATTGAACCGCTATATAGAATGCCCCTCTTCACTGAGGCGAGTTTCGGCAGGACGGGATGCCCTTTGAAATGTCCCCTTTATGGGAAGGAGATGGACTACACGAAGCTCTACCTTCCCGTTATTGAAAGGGTGGCGAAGGAAGAAGCCTGCGCCCTGCCACATTATCTTTTCCTCGGACCTTCCTCCGATATGGAGAAGATAGCGGAGGCAATACTGAAGATTTGGAAGAACAGGGAAGAGTTGCGAGAGAGGTGATTTTCAAGGACAAAAAAAGCCTTCGTTTTTTACATTTTCTGAAAAATTGTTAAAATTATAAAAATATGAGAAAAGTTTTGGTTGTGGATGACGATAAGGATATTGTAGAGATTCTTTCCCTTTATCTTGAAAGGGAAGGTTTTCAACCGATACCCGCCTATGATGGGGTAGAGGCGCTCCGTCTCTTCCGTAGTGAGAAGCCCGAGATAGTTATCCTTGACATTATGCTTCCCAAGATGGATGGTTGGGAGGTTTGCAAATTCCTCAGGGAGCATTCTGATATTCCCATACTTATGCTCACTGCCAGAACGGAAGAAGCAGATAGAGTGCTTGGCTTGGAGCTTGGTGCGGATGATTATGTTGTTAAGCCATTTAGCCCAAGGGAGGTCGTTGCCAGGGTGAAGGCGATATTGAGGAGAAGAGAAAAGCCGGCACAGGTTCTTAACATAGGAAAGCTAACCCTTGACAAGAGTGCCTATGAGGCTAGGTTAGGTGAACGAAAGATTCCCCTCACTTATAAACAGCTTGAGCTTCTTTATCTCTTGGCTGAAAATCAGGGGAGGGTTGTCCGGAGAGAGGAGATATTAAACAAGGTCTGGGCGGATGAACCTTTCCTTCCCGATGTGAGAGCAGTTGACCAGCATATAAAGAGGATAAGAGACCTGATAGATTTTGAGGAGGCAGGGATAAAGTTGACCACCGTAAGGGGGGTAGGCTATAAGTTAGAAGAGCTGTAGATGCGGATATTTGCCCGCCTACTTCTCTCCTATTTCCTTGTTGTTCTCTTCGCTACCCTCACAATTGCCATAGCAACAACTTATTACCTCAGCGACTATTACAAGAAACATAAAGAGGAACAGCTTAAGGACCTTGTAAAGGCAATCGCCCTCCGCTACTCCATTATAAGGCAGAAGGAAGGCGAAGGAGAGGCGCTTAAATTCCTGGAGCAGATGAGCCAATCCACCGGTTATCACATTTGCTTCACCCCTTCTTCCCCCACACCTATAAGCGCCGAGATAGAAGCGGGACATATTCGCTGGGGAGAGATATGTATGCCTCCTTACATGGCTATTTCCGTCGCCACGGAGGTGAAATCAGCAGGGGGAAAAACTCTTGGTACCCTTGCCCTTCATTCCTCCGTTGCGGAGGTGAAGGACCTCACAAGATATCTTCAGAACATCGTTATCGCTTCCGCAATTGTCGCCCTGCTACTCTCTTTCATCCTTGCCCTTTTCCTCTCTCATAGTATATCCGCCCCTTTGGGCGAACTGGAGAGAGTTGTTCAGAGATGGAGGGAAGGGGACCTTTCCGCAAGGGCGGAGAAGAAAAGCGGAGGCGAAATAGAGAGCTTAAGGGTATCATTCAATATGCTTGCAGATAAGTTGGAGGAAAGCATAAGGGAAGTGAGGGAAGAAAGGGATAAGCTATCAACCCTTTTCTCCGTCTTGCCCGAGGGAGTTATCGCACTTGAGGCTGGGAAAGAACCGTTTGTTAACCCAAGGGCGATGGAGCTGTTCCCCAGTGGGATTCCCGAGGAGGTGCTCTCACTGATTGAGAAGGGAAAGCAGGAAGAGGTTAGGAAGGAGCTCAATATTGGGGAAAAAATAGTGCTTGTGATATCTGCTCCCTTATTAGGAGGCAAAGGAGCGGTTGGACTAATAGAGGATATCACGGAGATAAGGCACCTGGAAAGGGTGAGAAGGGATTTCCTCACGGATATATCCCACGAGTTGAGAACGCCTTTGAGCGCCATAAGGGGATACATAGAGGCGATAATAGAAGGGGTGGTGAATGAAAAGGAGGAGAGGAAGTATCTTATGCGGATTCTTGAGGAGGCTGTTTATCTTTCCAATCTTGTTGATAACCTCCTCCACTTGACGAGGGCGGAAGCGGGAAAATTGAAGCCTAAGGGGGAGGAGGTAGATATTGAAGCGGTAGCGAGGCGAATTAGGGAAAGGCTAAGCCTTATGGCGGAGCAGAAGAATGTGAAGATAAGGATAGCGAGGGGATTTCCCAAGGTTTTGGGGGATGAAGAGATGACGGAGAGAATACTTCTCAATCTTATTGAAAATGCGATAAAGTTCAACCGTGAGGGTGGGTTGGTGACGGTTGAATATAGGCTAAAGGATGGAGAAGTTGAAATAAGCGTGAGGGACCAAGGGGAAGGGATTCCTCCTGAGGATTTGCCCTACATATTTGAGAGATTTTACAAGGCGGATAAGGCGAGGGTGAGAGGTAGTGGAATGGGATTGGGATTAGCAATAGTGAAAAGCTTGGTGGAACTGCAGGGTGGAAAGATCAGGGTGGAGAGCGAGCTCGGAAAAGGCACGACTTTCTTCTTTACTTTACCGATTAAAGAAGAGGCGTGAATAAAAATACGAGATTCTTCGGCTTCCCTAATGGGAAGTCTCTGAATGACGGATAGTGGACGGAATGACGGGTAGAAGAAAAGGTTTCTTTAATTTCCTAACTTCCTGAAGAATTTATCCACCCAATCTTCATCATTCAGAAAGAGGATGTTATTTCTCCTCATAGACCTCCTTCTCCTTCCTCTCCACCTCGCCCCTTACCAAATCCTCATATTCAGTGATGGATAAAATGAAGCATTTCACTTTTTCCTTAATTTAATATTGATGAAATCCTCTATCTGCTGGCGTTTGTAGTTGAGGATGCGATAGATGCCGAAATCAAGGTCAGAGGCGGAGAATTGGAAGATTTCTCTCAATAAATCTTGAAACTTCTCAAGAGCACTGTTATCCCTCATTTTCTCATCATAAAAATTATAAAAGATAGAAATTTATAAGCAAACAAAGTGGAAAAGCCAACTTTTGATACACTGGTTTTTAATGGGAAAAGAAGTGAGGATTGGTTCTCACTTCAAGGCTCCATCTTTGGAATACTGGAAAGCCAATTCCAAAGCGTTTGCCATTTTTGGAGGATTTCTTCCCTCTTGAGAGGCGGACGAATTGGTTCTTTCCCAGCTGGCTTTGCCCTTATTAGGATAGCCCTCTGCTTGACCGCATAGAAGAGCTCGCCGCTATAGAGGCTTCTGCGAAGGCGCATATGCAGTTCCTCAAGAGGGAACCCTGTCTCTTCCGCTAAGCGGGATAGGTCAAGGGGACGCATCAGTTTCTCGCTTATACCCACCCGGCGGAGAATTTCCTCCAACTCTTTATCCTCCAGTTCCTTCAGGAGAATCAGCATCATTTCCTTGTCTATTAGCCTCCATTCCATCCTTCCCGCTGAGGATAGTAGATGGAGAATCCGCCATAGTTTGGGAGTGATTTTCCTTAAGTCCAGCAATCCTTCTCCTTTTTCCCTCACAAGAGCTTCAAATTTCTCAACATCCTTCTCGGAAGGGAACATAGAAAGGGCGATTTCTTCTCTATTGACCTTCTCATCAAGGCGGAAGAGGGCAAACCCTTTCTCACTGTCCAATCCCGCTTGGCAGGCTTCAACGAGATAAGATGGCTTATCGCCAACTGGAGGATTGTGGATGACGAATTTCACTCCCATCCTGCCTACTACCTGCCCGGGAGGAAGGATGAGCACATTTAAAAGGTCCTTCTGGGAAAGCTGGATGAATTCCTCGCCCCAGCGAGCGAGAAAGCCCTCGTTTTTTAGCTTTTCCTCAAGGTTCCTCCCGTCAGTTGGAGTGTAAATGATGACGCCCTCTCCATTCTCCCTCGCCTTAAAAAGAAACGACATAACATCGTCAATCCTCCCGATATCCACCGCTGGCATTTCCTCGTCATCAAAGTTCAGAATTTCTCCCGCTGGCAAGCCCTCCATCGCCTCCTCAAGAGGCGGGATTATAAGGAACTTTCTTTTAATATCGGGAATTCTCTCGGCGATTATCGGGCTGAAGAATGTGCTGGCATAATTGAAGGCGAGGGCATTATGATACAACACTGCATCTGCTGACCTGAGTTGATTTCTTATTTCCGCATCATCCAACCAGTGGGGGTGTAAAGCGAGGATATTGAAGGAGCCTTCCTTCCATTCCTCAAATAGCTTCTGGATGTTGAATATGGGTTGGGCGGGGAGATAGACGATGTCCCTCTTTTGGGCAGATAAGGAGAAGGAGGGGTCAGCCGGAGAGATGATTGCGAGCTTGAAATCAGCGGGTAGATTTTGGAGAAAAGAGGAATAGTCCCAAGCTCTAACGATGAAGGTTCCCTCTTTCGGCGGAGCGGACTCTTCGCTTTTTTCCTCTGTAGTCATAATTTGGGAGGGAATCTCCTCTATCTGGGAGAGCTTATCATCCCAGGGGAAATTGGGGAACAGCTCCTGCATATGTTCGCATATAGCCTTATAGAGGCTTTTTCTATCGCTTTCAATCTCCTTGAATCTTTTGAAGCCAGGGAGCGAACCGAGGACGATTTCCCGTGTTGCGATGTCGTTGCGAAGACGTCTGTCAAGGAATAGGACAACTCCCCTGTCCCGATGAGACCTTATGAGGCGTCCGAAACCCTGCTTGAAAAGAATGAGCGTGAGGGGAAGGATGTAATCGTAGAATTCGTCTCCTCCCCTTTTCCTTATATCCTCCCTTCGTGCTTGGGTTAGTGGGTCGGGATGAGGAAAGGGGAGCTTTTCAAGGATGAGGTAGCAGAGGGATGTGCCCGGCACATCCACTCCTTCCCAGAAGGAACGCAAGCCCATAAGGGTTGCCTCTTCTATCTCCCTGAATTCCCTCAGCATGTGACTCTTTGAATGTCCGAATCTCTGCCAGAGAAGTGGAAGCATCCGCTCGCCAAGTATCGGCTCTAATTTCTCGCCTATCCATTCCAACCTATCCCTTGCCGAGAAGAGCACGAGGGTGCGTCCCTCAACGAATGGGATGAAGCTTGCCAACTCCTCAAGGACATCCTGCTTGAATCTCTCTATCTGCTTATATGAGGCATCGTTGGGTAAATAGTTTATCAGGGCTAATAGGACATTTTCCCCATAATTGAAGACATTGGGGAGGGAGAGGAGGTTGTCCTCAGCAACATAATTATCCAGTCCCAGTCTATCAAGGAAGAAGCCGAAGCCTTTTCCCGCAATCCTCAATGTGGCAGAGGTTAATACGACGGAGCGAAATTGCTGATATATCTTCTCCTGCAAAATGGAATCAATCCTGATGGGAGCTTCCCTAACCTGCCAGTGGAGGAATTCAGAGGGCGGGTTTTCAAGAAATCCTTCGGGAAGGTTGTTCAGGTCAATTCCCCCTTCCTCCATCCTGACCCTGTCAAGGCTGATTTCTATCCACCGTGCAATCTTCTCTTGTTCATACTCAAAGCTGAGCATTTCGTACAAATTCCCCATCTTTTCCCCAAGCTGATTGACTACCAGCTGTAACTCATCGGCATATCTTGTGGAGCCCAGCTCGTTGAGGAGGCTCTTAATTGCGAGCAGAAGTTTTTTAAGATTTGCCCACTCTTCGTTCAATTTCTTGAATTTTGAAAGAACGCCACGCCAGGCTCTTGCCTTTTTCCCTCTGGGCTGGACTTTAAGCCAGAGGGAGGCGCCGTAAAGGGGATGAAGGGGTATTCTTTCAGCTGAAAGATAAATTTGGAGAGATTTCCCAAACTCATCTATGAGGGTGTAAAGATGCCTGATGATGGCAAATGTCTGCCTCAAATCGGGTAGATTTATCAGCTCCGGTATTTTATCCCTTTCAGCTACTATTCCGAGAAAAGCGTTGATTTTTGGAAGAAGCCCTCGTGTCCCATCGCTGGTCAATAGGAGCGAGATGATGGTAGTTAGGTCCTCTTTGTTCACCCCCTTACCAAACGCATCGCTTGCGGCATCCTCAAGATTATGCGCCTCGTCTATGATTATATTGCAATTCTGGGGCTCACCCCATTTGGCTAAAAGGAGTCTCCAGTGATTAGTGATGATGATATCCGCATCATCTGCTAACTTTCTTGCCTTCCAGAAAAAGCATCTTTCGTAATGCTCGCAATATTTCCCCTGGCAGGTGTCCCAGTCCGATTTGATATTTTCCTTTAGGCTGGAAAGGAAGGGGAATTTTTTGCTGACGAGATAGGGAATGGCGTCCAAATCCTCTATCTTGTCCTTCGTCTCCTCAATGAGGCGGGAGAGATAAATTAGGAGGAATTTCTCGTCATCGCCCGTTTCCTTTGGAAAGATTGAAAAGGCATCCTCCATCCTGTTGAAGAGAGCACGCAGACAGAGGTAATTACCTCGTCCTTTCAGGAGGATATATTTCAAAGGTGGATCGAATTGAAGATAACCCATCAGATGGTTCTCAAGGTCAGAGAGCGCCTGGTTCTGCAAGTGCTTGGTGTATGTGGCGACGATGACTTTACCCTTGCCCCGGCGAGCGGCGAAAGCAGAGGGTATGAGGTAGGCGAGCGTCTTGCCAGTGCCAGTTGGCGCCTCAATCATTCCATTCTCCCCCTTATCTAACAGTTCGGCTATCTTCTCCACCATCATCCTTTGGGATGGTCTTTTTTCCCTTCCAGCTCGTTCAATCCAATCATCGTAGAAATTGAGCACTTCTTGTTGGCTGAATTCCGGATGGGAAGAGGGGATTTCCTCCTCCTGCAAGCTCACAGGTGGGGGAAGCAGGGAGGAGACAATGGATTTGAGGTCTTGGGGTGGAATTCCAAGAGATTGGGAGAGAGTAGGGGAAGGGAAATGTAGGAGGGAAGCGGAGGCGGTTTTTCTCAATTTCTCAACAGCTTCTTTAAGAAGGCAAAAGAGGGCGACGCAATCGTAGAGGGCGTCGTGGGTATGAAGCTGGTTGAAGCCAAGTTCCCCAAGTGTTTCTGAGATTTCTTTCTTTAGTTGGTGGGAGTTTATAATCTCTTCAAGGGAATAGGAGGTTTCAAGAGGGAAGGCGAGGAAGAAGAGTTCTATGCTATCAAGGAAGGGGTTATTTAAATCGGGTTTGTGTTTGAGGAGGAACTTCCTATCAAATCTAACATTGTGTGCGACGAGGGGAAAATCGGAGATGAAATTGAAAAATTCCTTGATTACTTCCTCAATAGGTGGGGCTGAATTTATAAGCTCCTTTTTATCTTGAAGGTGGAGCTTGAGGGATAGGCTGTAGGGAACTTTCTCAATGGGCGCGAAGACATATCGGTTGAAAGAAGCCGTGATTTTCCAGTTTTCCACTTTCAGGGCAGCGAATTGGAAAGGCTGGGCTTCTTCATCCAAACCCGTGGTCTCAAGGTCGAAGATGATGAACCTTTCAAAGGAGGGAAAGTGGAAAAGAGTGGGAAGAAATTCTTCATCCATTTCAATTTTAATTATAGCAAAATTTTGTCATCCTGATGATTTCCCATTGAGAGATTTAATTGGAAATGAAAAAAAAGGGCGACCCCTTGGGGTCGCCCCCAAAAAATTTTGATGAAAATCTTTTTACTTCCTATATGTTCCGTATTTGTGGACCAGCTCCATAACCCGTTTGTATTGCTCAAATGAGACATTGTTGGGCACAGAGTGGTCGGAATGGTAAATATAGCCTCCACCTACCATCGCTACCTCAAATTTCCTCTTTATCTCATCCTCAATAATCCTGGGGTCCTCCGCTGCCATAGCCCTCACATCTATCCCTCCCATAAAAGCTATCCTATCCCCATATTTTTTCTTCAACTCTATCAAATCCATTCCCGCTTTAACCTCCAAAGGTTGAAGACAATCTATCCCTTCCTCAATGAAGAAATCTATCAAGGGAGCTACATTCCCGCAAGAATGGAGGAGAACGAACATACCCCTTTTATGGAAGAAATCGCAGAGGGTTTTGAAGACTGGATGAAGTTGCTCCTTGAAATGGCGAGGGGAGAATAGCGGACCATTGCGATAGCCGAGGTCGCAGTATAGGAAGGCGCCATCAAATTGATAGCCCTTCTTCATCATAATATCGCACATATCCATCGCCAGCTTGGCATCGGTCTCATACATATCAATCACCCATTCTGGGTCGTCTATTATCAGCATCAGAAGATGGGGAGTAAATATGTATGATTGAAGTTTATCGTAGCCAACAGCGGCATCATAGGTGATAAATCTCCCTTTTTCCTTATGATACTTGTAAGCTTGCTCCAGCCATTCCCAGTTGACTCTGTCCTCTGATGGGGTGAGCCTTTCCTTTATCCTCAGCCAATCCTCCTTTGTCTTCACTGGCCAGTCTATTATCTCGGGAGTTGATGTATAATCCCGCCAGTTTTTCCTAACGCCACCGAAGGAATCCCTGGCGATGATGTATTCATCTGTTTCCTTCAGTATTTCTACAGGGAAACGAGGGGAAGTATCGGCACCAAAACCTGCTATTTCGTAGCCGAAATAATCATGAGGATTGGCATCGGCGGGCATTCCTTCCCTCTTCCATCTCTCAATGGTAGCTGCCCAGGGACTATCGTGTATTGGGACCCTGTCGGGCTCTTTGTGTTCAAGGGCAAGTTTGACTCTTTCTCTGCCTGTCATAAGGTAAACCCTCCTTTTTAATTTTATTGGATAATAAGTCTAAATGTAAGATAAAGCAAGCGTTTTCATCCGTTTAAAGAAAGTAATAAAATGTTTGAACTTTACCCTAAATCTGGTAAAATAATTTTAAAGATGAAGGAAGAGATTTCTCCAAAAGGTCTTTTTATAACCATTGAAGGCGGAGAAGGAGCTGGCAAGACCACTCAAGCCCAGCTTCTCCGTGAATTCCTTGCCCCTCGCTTTCCTACAATCCTCACACGAGAGCCAGGGGGCACCCCTCTTGGCGAGAGGATAAGAGATTTGCTTCTTGACCCTGGGCTTCGTCCCCTCAACCCAAGGGCGGAGCTCTTCCTTTTCCTCGCTGCTCGTGCACAGCACATAGACGAGGTGATAAAACCCGCTCTTGAGAAGGGAATGATAGTCATCTCCGACCGTTTCTCCCTTTCCTCCTATGCATATCAGGGTTTCGGAAGGGGATTGGATATAAATCTCCTCGAGATGATGGACGAGTTTGCCCGTCAGGGAATCAGTCCCGACCTGACCATCTACATAGATGTTCCTCCCGAGGAGGGAAGGGAGCGACTATCCACCGCCACTCCCTTTGATGAGGAATCGCTTGACTTCCACAGGAAGGTCAGGGAAGGTTATCTGCATTATGCAAAAATGCATCCAGAGAGGGTGAAGGTGCTTGATGGAAGAGGAAGCATTGAGGAGGTCTGGGCGAGGGTTAAGGAAGCAGTGGAAGAGCTAATAAGGAGGTGGAGCGATGAAGCTTCTAATAACGGTTGTTCATAGCAGGGATAAGGCACGGTTAACGCAGGAACTTCTCGCTTCGGGCTATCGCTTCACGGAGGTTGCCTCAACAGGAGGTCTTTTACGGGAGGGAAACACGACCCTCCTCATAGGAGTAGAGGATGAGGAGTTGTCATCCGTTCTCTCAATAATAGAGAAGAATTGCAAGAGCAGGGAGCAGTTCATCAATCCCCGTCCCCTGCCCCTCAGTGAGGCGGGACCATTTCCTTTTCCCACCCCTCTGAAAGTGAGAGTGGGAGGAGCGATAGTCTTCGTCGTGGAAGTCGCTCAGTTCTACAGGTACTAAGGATTATGAACTTTGGAGGATAACCTTTTTATGGCTTTTAGGGAGATAATCGGGCAGAGCAGGGCGATAGAGCTCATCAAATCGTATTATAGGGAAAAAAGACCGCATCATTCCTATCTCTTTTTAGGACCGAGGGGAGTAGGGAAGACGACCTGCGCCCTCAATTTTGCCAAATTATTGAATTGCGAAAATCCCCTACCAGATGCAGAACCCTGCGATACTTGTCGCTCTTGCGAGGCGATAGATGGTGGATACCATCCCGATGTACAGCTTGTTACATTGCCTAACGAGAAAAGGGAACTGGGGATAGAGGAGATAAGGCAAGTGCGTCAGTCTGCTTATACCTCAGCCGCTTGGGGAAGCTGGAAGGTTTATATCGTGGAGAAGGCGGAGGTGCTGACCCGCGAGGCGAGCGATGCTCTACTCAAGATACTTGAGGAACCACCGGAAAGGTGTCTTTTCATACTCCTTGCTCCCAATATCGCCGATGTCTCCCCAACGATAGCCTCCCGTTGCCATATAATTAATTTCCTACCCGCGAAGAAGGAGGAAATAGCCTCTTTTTTGGAAAAAAGACACCATATTGACAGAGAATTGGCTTTCACCTTCGCTTCCCTTGCCGAGGGGCGTCCAGGTTTCGCCATCACTCTTGCGAGTGATGAGAAAATGAGAACGGTCCGCGAGGAAATTTTCTCTTTCCTTTTAGAATTGGAGATTGATATGGATTACAGCTTGAGAGCTGGGCAGGAGTTCGTAAAGATAGCAAATCAGCTACGCGAAGGGGAAGAAAGGGACAAAATCCAGCAATGTCTCCTTTTCTCCTCCTCGTTCTTCCGCGATTTGCTTCTTCTTCGCCTCTCGGGAGATGAGTCTTTGTTGATAAATTATGATAAAAGGAATAAACTTAAAGAAGTTGTTAATAAGTATAGCCTTGATTTTCTCAATGCGGCTTTAAACGCATTACAAAGGACTTACAGGTTACTTCAGCCGGGTTCAAATGTCAATCATCGGCTGGCCCTGGAAGTTATGTTTATGGATATCTTAGGAGGAAGGTGAAAATGGAGAAGAAAATACTATCATCGCTTAGGATTATAGAAGGGCAGATAAGAGGTATACAGAAAATGATAAAAGAGGGTAGGGATTGTGCCGAGATAATAACACAGTTATCGGCGGTTAAGTCTGCGATAAATAGCGTTGGATTGGCTATCCTCACGGAAGCCCTCTGCCAGTGCACGAACAACGAAGAGGATAAGGAAAAGATTATGGAGTTAGCAAATCTGTTGCAGCAACTATACTTCTGAAAGGGAGGTAGACTTATGGCGGAATTTTATGCTCAAAAAATACTGGATGGAGATGTCTATGAACGGATTATTAAATCGGCAAATCATCAGGAAGGGGACAGGGTACCTATTTGGGATTTAATAGATAATCGGGCGGTTTACGAGTACTTCGCTCCCGGCGAAAAGGATATCCTTAAGGCTTCTGTCAAGGTATATCAGGGGTTGGGAATAGACCTTTGCCGGGGTATCGCTTATCCTCCCAGCCAGGAAGAAGAAGGGAGAACATCGGAAGCGGGAGAGTTTGCATATGCGGTTGAAGGGCAGACGGTTTGGCTCAAGGAAAGACCGTTCAAAACGATAAAGGATATAGCAAATTATCGCCCCTACATTCCCTCAAAGGAAGAGATAATGGATAACTGGGTGCCGGAGATGAAGAGGTGGGTGGAGGCTTTCGCGCCAAGGGTGATGTATGTGCCGGGCTGTGGTGTTGGATTGGATGCGGCAAGGCACAGCATTGGATTTGAGCTATTTACCTATGCAATTTACGATGCGCCCGATGAGATAAACAGGATTCTCAACGACCATATGGAGATAGGGAGGAGATATGCAGAAGCGATGGCGGAGAGCAGACTCTGCCCACTCGCTTTCATCTGGGATGACATAGCTTACAAGGGAGGGACGATGTATTCTCCCCGTTGGCTGAGGGAGAACTGGGTTCCACGCCTTAAATACATAGTTGAGCCACTGAAAGAGGCGGGGATAAAGGTGATTTTCCATTCTGATGGAAACCTTTTGGAGATCGTTGATGACCTCATCTCGGCGGGCGTTGATGGCTTGAATCCACTTGAGCAGCTGGCAGGTATGGATTTGGAACTCTTGAAGAAAAAGTGGGGAGATAAGCTGATACTTGTTGGTGGGATAGATTGTAGCCAGCTATTACCCCTTGGAACGCCTGAGGAGATAAGGGAGAAGGTGAAGTGGGCGTTGAAGGTAGCAGGACCAGGAGGCGGATTCTTCATAGGGTCTTCTTCAGAGATAGTGCCCTCAACACCTTTGGAGAATGTGCTCACATTCTACCAGGCAATCCACGAATTCGGTAAGTATCCGATAAATTTGTAGGATTGAAGGACGAGGGTTCGGTGTGTTCGTCATTGTGGGGCGTCTCCGAAGGGGATAAGATTCCTCGGGGTTCTCTTGCGAGAACCCCTTGGAATGACGGGTAGAAGAAGGGAAGTCCCCTTTCGTCATTGCGAGCCCTCCGATAGGAGGGCGTGGCAATCTCGTCTTTTAAAGTCCTAAAAAGCAATTAAAAATTCTGGGGAATTGCATTTAAATTGGGAAGAATTTAAAATAATGATAACCGATTGACAGGAGGAATATGATGTTAAATTGGGCGAAATTTCTTTTGCCTTTCCTTTTATCATATACCATTCTGCTATTTCCTGCTGATAAACAGGTAATCAAAAAGGTCCTTGTCATCAACTTTGACCCAATTATTAAAAGCAGGGGAAACGAGAGACTTCACAGAATTTGCCATTGGAATGACCCTCGCAAATTGACAAGAGAATACATAAAGGACCTTGAGGAATGTAGCTGGGGTTACCTCCGATATAAAGTCGTTCAATGGGTTGATGTAGATGAGTTTCCTCCAAAAGTTGATGGTTATAGGTATACGGAGGAAGAGTACCTCCATTGTCTATCGGGGAAAGGGGAATGGCATCAGCCAGATGGAGTGGATTATAAATACATAATCGAGAAGTTCAAGATAGTTGAGAAGGTAGAGAAAGGAGAGATAGACGAGGTATGGCTGTGGGGAGCACCATATATGGGTTACTGGGAAAGCCTGATGGTTGGAGAAGGAGCATATTGGTGCAATTCCCCACCGCTAAATGATATCGCTTGCAAGAAGCCGTTCATCATTATGGGGTTTAATTATGAGAGGGGGGTTGGGGAGATGTTGGAGGATTTCGGTCATAGGGTTGAATCAATAATGACCCATATCTATGGGAGTTGGGAGCCGAAGGAGACGCACGCTTGGAACAGGTTCACCCTTTACGATAAGGTGGCACCAGGCAAGGCGGGATGTGGAAATGTCCATTATGCTCCAAATAGCGAGAAGGATTACGATTGGGGCAATAAAAGGGAGGTCTGGAGTAATTGCGATGATTGGTTGACATATCCGAGGATGACGGGCAAGAGGAGGTTGGTTAATTGTAGAGAATGGGGCAATGGGGATATAAGACTACATCATAAGTGGTGGTTGAAGCATCTGCCCCATAACGAGGGAAAGGCTCCCGATGGGAAGCTGGCTAACTGGTGGGTGTATATAGTCAATTCGCCATATAGATAGGATTTCGGATAGTAAGCTGGTTCTTGTAATTGCGAGCTCTCCCAGAGGAGGGCGTGGCAATCCCGCCTCTCGATGAGAAGAGGGGAAAAGGGGGGATTCCTCGGGGTTCTCTTGCGAGAACCCCTCGGAATGACGGGTAGAAGAAGGGAAGTCCCCTTTCGTCATTGCGAGCCCCCCGATAGGAGGGCGTGGCAATCTCGTCTTTGTAAGAGGGGAGCGAATGTAAGAAAAAACTCAATTTTCTCTTGAATGTTTTGAAGCAAGATTCTATAATCTTTTTTAATATGCTAGTCCCACTTGATTGGTTGAAGGAAATCCTCCATATTGACCTTTCACCGAGGCAAATCGCCGATATTTTAACAATGCTCGGGCTTGAGGTAGAGGATATTCAGGATGGTGACATCCTGAATGTAAAGGTCACATCGAACCGTGGCGATTGCCTCTCAATCATCGGCATAGCGAGGGAGCTTTCCGCTAAGCTCGCCCTTCCCCTTAACCTCCCAATTTTCACCGTTGAAGAAGGGGAGAAAAAGGCGGAGGAGCTCGCGGAGGTTGAAATCTGGGACCCCGAGCTATGCCCTCGCTACTGTGCCCGCATCGTCCTTGGCGTCCAGGTGAGGGAAAGTCCTCAGTGGCTTCAGGAGAGATTGACGAGGGCAGGACTAAGGGCTATCAACAATGTGGTTGACGCCACCAACTACACGATGCTTTTCACAGGTCAGCCAATTCACGCCTTTGACTACGACCTTATCAGGGGACGGAAGATAATCGTTCGCCGAGCTGAGGAAGGCGAACGCCTGGTCACCATTGACGGGGTTGAAAGGGTGCTTTCCTCCGATATGCTTGTAATCGCCGATGCCCAAAGGGCGATAGCCCTGGCAGGCGTAATGGGTGGTCAGAACACCGAGGTAACGCTGGGAACGGAAAATGTGCTCATAGAAGCAGCCCATTTCAATGCCGGGTCAATAAGGAAGACGGCACGCCAACTTGGTATGTCAACCGATGCTTCCTATAGATTTGAAAGATTTGTTGACCCCTATCTGCCACCTCTCGCTGCCACCTATTGTGCTTCACTCATTAAAACGCTGGCGGGAGGCGAAGTAGCGAGGGGCATAATAGATGTCTATCCCCAAAAGACATTCCCCAAGATAATCAATTTCCCCTATAGATTGACCAATCAATTGCTGGGAACAAACCTAACGAAGGAGCAAATCATTTATTATCTGCGAAATCTTCATCTTGATGTTCGTGATGAAGGTGAGACGCTCGTCGTCGTTTGCCCAACTTACCGTCCCGATTTGAAGGAGCCAGCCGACCTCGTGGAGGAGATAGCACGCCTATATGGCTACGAAAAAATCCCTACTACCCTTCCCCTCGCAAGGACGAGCCTGGGTCAAAGAGCGGAAGGCGTCTCTTTTGATGATAATTTGCGGGAAATTCTCCTTAGGATGGGGCTTTGGGAGATTACCTCCCATAGTCTGATAGGCAAGAATGAGAGAGAGAAGTTCTTTTCCGATTTGGAAGTGGTTGGTGTTCGCAATGCTTTGAGCGAGGAATTCTCATTCCTTCGTCCTTCCATCCTCATCTCCCTTGCAAAGGTTGCCGCTCATAACTTCTCCCGTGGCGTTGAGGATATGGTGATATTTGAATTGGGTAAGATATACAGGAAGGAAGGAGAGGAGAAGGTTTTGGGAATAGCAGTAGCGGGTAGGAGGGAAAGAAGCTGGCGATTGGGGAAGGAAGGAATTGAGAACGATTTCTTTTATCTTAAAGGAATAGTTGAGGGCGTCCTTGAAGCTCTTGGTTTGGAGGGCGAATTTGAGCCTGCCCAGCATCACCTTCTAAATCCTCTCTGCACTGCCAAGGTCAGCGTGGAGGGCGAGGTAATAGGATTTATTGGGGCGATAGGTGAGGAACTCGCCAGTTTCTATGAGATAGAGAGACCGCTTTATATTTGCGAGCTCAGCGTTGATAAACTGAGGGAAAGGGGTAAGAGGGAAAGGATGTTCGTTCCCCTACCAAGATATCCCGCTGTGCAAAGGGATATATCTATGATTGTGAAAAAATCGTTGACAGCGAAAACTATAATGGATAAAATCAGGCAGACTGCAGGTGAATGGCTGGAGGATATTTTTCTCTTTGATGTTTATGAAGGAAAGCCGGTGCCCGAGGGGGAACGGAGTCTCGCTTTTTCCCTCACTTTCCGGGCGCAGGACAGGACATTATCTTCCGAAGAAATCGATTTATTGATGAAAAAAATAAAGGAGGTTTTGAAAGAGGAACTGGAGGCGAAGATAAGAGAATGAACGGCGAAGAGAACCTCAAGAATATCTCTCCAAAGGCTATTGAGGAGGTTCTCGCTGGAGTGCGTGGTGTAAATGGCGCAAAGGTTATCGCTGATGAGGAGGGAAAGATAGAGGAAATCCACATCGTTATTGATGGAAGTCGTTCTCCTAAGCAAGTTGTTCGTGATATTGAATCGGTTCTTCTTGCTAAGCTCGGTCTAAGCGTTGACCATAGGAAAATAAGCGTTGCCCAGATAGGTGAGGAGCCCCGTGTAGCACAGACCCGCCTCAGGTTGTTGGATACTTCCTTGACCATATCCTCAATTAGGGCGAGGGCTGTCGTAAGGTTGAAAAAAGGAGAGGAGATATTGGAAGGAGAAGCGGTTGGACCAGCCAGCACTCGCAACATCCCCTATCTCTTCTCCCAAGCCACCCTGAAGGCGGTGGAGAAATGCCTTCCTGAGGAGGTCTCCTTTTCCCTTGATGATTTGATGATAACCGATTCCAAGGGGAGGGAGACGGTTGTTGTCCTCGTTGACCTTCTTTCCACGAGCGGAGAGGAGCCCCTCGCCGGCGCTGCCCTTGTGAAACAGGATATCGGCAAGGCAACGGTTCTTGCTACATTGAATGCGATTAATAGGCGTCTCGGCCTTTACCTGGCTAATGGTAGCCCCGAGTCGCCAAGAAAGGAGTAGGAAAAAGTCCCCCTATCTTCCCAGCGAAGCGGAGCGAAGTGGAGGTTCAAGCTGAGCGGGAGCGAAGAATCCTCACCCCAATAGCGGAAAAGGGGTGAAGACCAGACCAGGAGGTGAAAAGTAATGGCGAGGTTGTATAGAATCATCGCCGCCGCCCTGGGTTTTCTCCTGCTCGGCGGGGCATCTGGCATTTTTTGGCCCAAGTAGCGGGAAGGTAGGGGGAAAGGAGAGAAATGGAGCGAATGCCATTAAAATTGAAGATATATGCTTTAAGCCTGGGAGGAAGCTCCCTTATTTTCCTATTACTTCTTTCTCACTATTTCCCCTTCTCTCTCTTTGAATTACCATTTATTATCCTTTTTATTACTGCTTTTATCTTCTTCCGCTACAGCGTTCCCCTTCCAATGGGTGAAATAGAGGAAATACCGGTTTTCCCCCTCGTCACAGCTTCAATAATTCTCTATGGACCCACCGCCGGCGCCTGGCTCCATTCTTTTGCCTTCTTTTTTTCTGTTTTCCTTCATCCGAAGAAAAGAAGGGATGTTTTAAGCGGAGACTTGAAGAAATCCATTAATTACATCCTCATACTGCTTATGAATATGGGGTGGTTCACATATTCGGCTGGCTTGGCGGGGTTGGTCTGGGTTTATGCCAGTGGTTTCTCTCCCCCTTACGAATGCTATCGCCATCCCATCGCCCTATTCCTCGTGGGTTTGACCTATGTGCTTGTTGATAACTTAAGCGAATCGCTTGCCGGAGCGCTCTATACGGGAATTCCTTTCTGGAAAATCTGGCTTACCAATCGCTCCTGGAACATATAATTCGCCTT